>CAZHUP010000061.1:0-14193 GCA_964535495.1 uncultured Rhodohalobacter sp. | reverse complement strand
ATCCATCTTCACGCTCTTCTACAACTACATAGTCAGACTGTGCCATCATTGGTGTGGCAAAACTGAGTATGAAGCCCAAAACTGTGAGACAGGTTATTGTAAATTTTGTTTTCATAGAGTCCGTATTAATTAAATATTCTCATTCTGATAAGGAATGCGCTGAAACTGCTTGGTAAGACAGTATCTGACTCTACATTAATGAAGCTGCCATAGGCAAACAAGATATACATATCATATACAGGCGGGTATAAAAGCGCTTTTCTAAACCTTTAAAGTACATTTAAACACTCTAAACCAATTATTTTCAACTTGGATGAGAAGGTCTAATTTTAGATGAAAAAAATGGGTTTGTATATACTTTTTATAGATGATGTATAGATATGATTGGGGTTTTTACTTAGGTTTACAAAGTTTCAGGGAAGGTGGTAGACATTTTGGTAACTGGTGAAAAGTTGAAAACTTATTCAGTATGTAGGCTGAAGTTTTTGGGCAGAGAGTTGCAATAGGAAAGGTAGCAGATGTGGTAAAAAAAGGCTTGATGATCTCTCATCAAGCCTGTGAATTTTCTATTTAAAAGAGCCGTAAAATTTTCTATTAGTTCCCCAAAAACTGTTCGCCCGGTTTAGGAATTTCTACAGTAGTATCGCAATACTCTTCTGTAAACGCCTTGAAATCTTCCGGATCGCCGGTAAGTACAGGGAAGGTTCCATAGTGGATTGGAACAGCAATTTTAGCATTTAGCATATCGCAGCAAATCGCGGCTTCCTGCGGACCCATTGTGTAGTAATCTCCCATTGGGACAGCGATAACATGCGGCTGATACATTTCACCATACAGTTCCAGATCACCGAAAATATTTGTATCCCCTAGATGGTAGAAACAGATATCGTCTTCAAAGGAGATCACAAGTCCACCTGCTTCACCGGCATAATCTCCTTGAAATGAAGAGCTGTGGTTGGCATTTACCAACGTTACAGAAAAGTCATCAAAATGTACGGTGCCGCCTTTATTGAACTCAGTACGCTGATCTTCTTTTAATCCGTGCTTCTTTAAAAGATGAGACAATTCAACTTGTGCAACCACGGTGCATCCGGTTTTCTCAGCAAGATCCAATGTATCTCCCACATGATCTTCATGACCGTGAGTTAACAATATGTAGTCGATATCCTCAGGATTCTTATGCTCGTCAGGTGTTTTTGGATTCTGAGATAGAAATGGATCAATGTATATTACTTTCCCGGAAGGAGATTCCAATCTAAATGCGGAGTGTCCCAGCCACCATGCTTTTATTTTCGTATCCATAAATAATCTAAAGTTTGATTTCGATTTAATTAGTTAGTTCCAATTTAGTGATCTAACAAAAATTGCAAATCTATCGTTGACAATCGTTAAACGGAATGGTATTAATATAAAAAGCAATTCTGTTACTTAAGCAAGTAGCATATTAGCAATTTAGGTCAAAAAAGGAGGATAAGGAACGCATATCTAATTATACCGTATGATAAAGTAGTTAGGTCAACTAATTAACGCGACTCTTCTCAGAGAATTAAACTTATAATTTAAACTTAAAACAGGGCTGAATATGTCACAACGAGTTAAGCTTCATCATGATGCTCCCCACAAAAAGAAGATTTTTGAACTAACAGACGAATTAATTGATGGGTCGGTAATGGTACTGCCGACTGACAGCCAGTACGCACTGATTTGTGATTATAAGAATAAGAAGGGCATAGAAAGAATTCGTAAAATCCGACAGCTCGACAAAAACGACCACTTAACCGTAATGTGTAACAGCTTGGAGAATGTTTCCATTTTTGCACATTTAAATGACGGTAATTTTAAACTTATTAAACGACTTATACCTGGGCCCTACACCTTCATTTTACCTGCCACCCGGGAAGTACCTCGTTTACTCACACATCCCAAAAAACGAACGGTTGGAATTCGTGTGCCCGATCATTCTGTATGTCTTGATCTGATTAATGAACTTGGGCATCCGGTATTGGCAATTACTGCAAAGCTGCCAAATGTAGAGTTTGGCAGCCCGGAAGATGGAAATAAAGAGATGTATCTGAATCGATTTGATAAGGTTGTTGATGTAGTTGTAGACGACCAGCTTGATACGTTATCTGATGAAGAGACCAGTATCTTAGATTTAACCGGTGATGAGCCAGTACTGCTTAGAGAAGGTTTGGGTATGGAACGGCTTAATGAAGCGATAGCACTTGAAGGGTTTACTCTGAAAATACCGGAGTCTGTATGAAAATAGCCATTAATACGGGTGGCGGTGATGCTCCCGGGCTAAATGCGGCGATCCGCTCCGCAACGCTTTCTGCGATACGGCGCGGCTGGGAAGTGTTTGGAGTTCGCAACGGGTATGGATCGCTCTATACAAATGAACCTTTTATTCCGCTCACCAGAGATAGGGTACGTGGCATCACAATGCAGGGCGGAACGATACTGGGTACGGCCAATCGTGGAAATCCATTTGAAATGCCGTATCAAAAAGAGGATGGATCCTGGGATCTGGAGGATCGATCGGATGAGGCAGTTAAAGTATTCAAATCACATAATATTGATGCCCTAGTTGCCATAGGCGGCGACGGATCAATGCGGATTGCAAACCGGTTATCAAAAAAAGGAATCCCGGTAGTCGGTGTTCCCAAAACAATAGATAATGATATTTGGGGCTGCGAGATAACCCTCGGTTTTGATACAGCTGTAAGCACTGCTACAGAAGCAATCGATAAAATAACCACAACGGCAGAGTCTCATCGCAGAATAATGGTTATTGAGGTGATGGGGCGATATGCCGGTTGGATTGCTCTCCACTCAGGCTTATCAGCTTCTGCGGATGTAATTTTGATTCCTGAAATTGAATTCTCTATCGATTCTATAGCTAAGAAAATTTTAGAAAAAGAGGAGAAAGGAGAAACCTATTCAATCGTAGTTGTCGCCGAAGGATCGAAAGAAGTGGGAGGAGACCATTTTGTGAAGGGAAAAGTTCTGGGGCAGTCGGAACAGCTTGGCGGAGTAGCAGAATATCTTGAGAAAAAATTATCTGACATGACCGGAAAAGAGTCCCGATCACTGGTTTTGGGTCATCTTCAGCGAGGAGGTACGCCCTCTACAAGCGACCGGCTTATTTCACTGCGTTTTGGAGCCGCAGCCATACGTGCTATAGAGCAAAAAGATTACAACAAAATGATTGTAATGCAGCAGAACGAGATTCGAAGAATTCCTCTCTCTGATGTGGCTGATAGGATAAAACTAGTTCCATTGGATGGAGATACCATCCTTACGGCAAGAGAAATAGGAATTTGTTTAGGTGATTGATTTATGAGTTTTTTGAGCGGACTGCGTGGAATGATGAATGGTCGACCACAACTGTCGGAAAAGTGGAGGTTGCCTGAAACGGAGCAGGATATTGAAAATCTACTGCGATCTAATTCCGGTACTCAGGTTATCTACAAGCACAGCTTTAATTGTGCAGTCTGTATTTTTTCCAAGATCAAATTGGAAGAGGTGATGGAAACGTCCAGCAAAAATATCGACTTTCATTTTGTGGATGTTGTAAAAAACAGGGAAGTCTCCAGAAAGATTTCTACACTGACCGGAGTTCATCACGAATCTCCCCAGGTACTGGTTATGAAAAACGGACAGGTATACTGGCACGCATCTCACTCAGCTATAGACAAAGAACAGTTAATAAAAGCGATTCTGGATTGATCGCCATTTAACGTAAATTCGATTTAAAGTCATTGAATTCTGCAATATGAGAAGTCCCCTCCTTTATAAGTGTTTTGAAGAGAGACACTTTTTTCAAATTCTTATCACTAATTCAGGTTAATTTATATAGGTGACATAAATCATCTTTAGACTTTTTCACAATATGTGATCATCTTGAACTGAACTTTAAAGAGAAAACCGAGATATATTTTCCATTATGGATCAAAAGAAAAGACAACAAAAAGGTAAATCGATAGAAATTGAACTGAAAGAAGATGAGGCTCCCGGAACCTATTCGAATCTGGTGATGATCACTCATTCTCCTTCCGAATTTGTATTTGATTTCATTTCAATGATGCCGGCTGTACCTAAAGCTAAAGTTGTAAAGCGTATTATAATGACTCCCGATCATGCAAAAAGATTGGCGAATGCATTAAATGAAAATATCCGCAAATACGAAGCTGAAAACGGCCCAATTTCAACTGCTTCAAAAGATAAGTTTGATATCCCTTTCAACTACAGAGGCCCAAAACCTGAAGCTTGATAATCCGTCTACTTTTTCGCAATAATCAGTGCTAAAAGACCTAGTATGAAGAAAAAGAGGTGTGGGAAGAAAGCGGCGAATTCCGGTGTGACGGTGCCTGCCGCACCAAAAGGTTCGATCACTTTCATTGCAGTTAGGTAGATAAAGCTGAATGAGAGTCCCGCTGCAATGTAGAATCCTTTTCCGCCTTTTCGGCGCTCTGTTGCAATTGCAAATCCGATAAAACATACAACGATAATGGAGATCGGATAGGCCATTCGGCTGTAGAGCTGAACCTGTGGCAGGGCAATTCCACCGGCACCAATTCTTCGGATGGACTCGATATATTCCAGAGCCTGTGGGTAAGTAAGCTGATAAATATCAGAGGTTCTTCGGGTTAAATCTCTCGGTAATAAGTTGAGCGGAAATTCTTCCCCATCGGTTTCAAATTCCTCAAATCCGATATCTTTAAAAACCCTGTTTTGAGCACGGTGAATTACCCATGTCGCTGTAGAATCCACCCAACTTATGCGGGCAGCTTCAACGATTCTGCTGATGCGGTCTTCCTTAAATTCAACAAAAGAAACCCCGTGCCCGGTATTGGCTGAAGCATCGTAAAAGTTGATGTTGACTATTGTACTGTCTGAATCCTGCCTGAATATTGCACCCCTGTCAACTCTATCGCTGCTGCCCGACATATATTTCTGTTCAAATGCGATTCGATCAGCATTGGAGTTTGGAATAATGAAAGCATCGAGGTAGCTGATTGTGATTGCAATCGTAAATCCAAACATCAGGTAGGGTACAAACAGACGGTATAAACTGATTCCTGATGCTTTGATAGCTGTGGTTTCGAGCCGCTCCGTCATTTGTCCGGTTAAAATAAGGCAGGCAACCAGTACAGCTACCGGAGATACCAGCCGGATCATTTCCGGAATATAGTTTAGATAATACTGTCTCCAGATTTCAGCTAACTCTGCACCTCTATCGGCAAAATCATCGCTGTTTTCAGAAAAATCGATCAAAATGAAGATAAAGATCAACAATCCCAGCACAAAAACTGTAATGGTAAAGAGCCTCAATAAAATATAGCGGTCGAGTTTATTCATCCTTTCTGAAAAGATTTGTAATCCGGATAGATGTGCTTACGTGGAGGGTTAGAATAATCCCGACCAAAAGGTAGAAGATATTGATTCCCCACATTCCCCAAAATGGACTGATAATCATTCGATCGGCCAGTTTTTCTCCCTGAATGATGGCAATAAAGTAGATGGTCAAGAGTCCGCCACTGATCAGAGCGGCAACACCAAGGTTTCCTTTTCTGGTCAACATGCCGATGGGTGCACCTAAAAACACAAAGACAATACATGCAAAGGGGATAGATAATTTTTTATGAACCTCCACCATAAATTCGGCAGCTCTGAAATCCCGCCAGGTTACGTTAGACTTTAGATTATCAAGTTCTGAGTTGTAGCGATCTATGGTATTGATAGCCCGGTTTATGGAGCTGATTTTAGTAGACGGATTGGGGAGATCTCTTAGGGATATTAGGTCGGATTGATAGATCCGGAGAGTGTCCTGCAGATCACTTCTGATCAGATTTACGGATCTACTTGGCTCTGAATAGAATGGAACCTGCTGATCCTGACCGGTATTGGTTTTAAATTTTTCAATTTCCCGCTGTTGTTCAGATCGCAGAGTATCGATTACTGCCATCATCGCCTGGGCACTCATGGTGCGATCGTTTCTGCTTCTCTGCTCAGGGTTGGATCTGGAAAAGGAGAGATCTGTCAGGTCAAAACTGAGTCTATACGTTGAGAAATAACTGCGCTCCAGCGTCTCTTCATTTCTTCTCTCGCCAGGAATAAATCTTAGCGATGAACCATTATAGAGAAATAGCGACAGGGTATATTGATCCGGGCTTTCGAGCCAGCCGCGTTCGGCATTGATATACGCTCTTCTTCGATTATCAGCTGCATCTTGAAAAACCCGAACATCATAGAGTGAATCTGTTTCTGAGTCAATCTCTTTGATGAGGAATGTATAGCCGTCCAGATCTTCATAAAACGTGCTTGGTTGCAGATCAAAGGCGGGTTTTTGCATCCGGATATCTAAAAATAGCGATCGCGCTTTGTGATTCGATTCCGGCAAGATATAGTTTGAGAAGTATCCCATCAATCCAAACAGTACGATGCCGGTGAGTATCATCGGAGCCATCAGTTTGATTGGGTTAATGCCGGCAGCCCGAATTGCAGTTAATTCATTCCATTCGGAAAATTTACCGAAGGCGATAAGCGTTGAAACTAAAACCGCCATTGGAACAGCCAAAACCACCATATAAGCCAGGTTGCTGAGAATTAGCTCAGCAACAATCATAAAAGGCAGACCTTTGCCAACTAGTTTATCTACGTGAAGAATTAAAAACTGCATTAGCAGCAAAAACATCACCGTAAAAAAACAGAATAGGAAAGGGCCGATATGTTTACGGAATAGTTCCGTCTGTACTCGATTAAACATGCCTGAATAGTACAGCTATTTTAACATTCATGAAAAGTACATTTCTAAAATCAAAAGCTTTCAAAACCTTCTATTTTTAAACATCTTTGCAGAGAGTTTATTATTCTTAGACAATCAAATTTGAACCCCTATAAAAGGCAGACCCTATCGCACAAACGTTACGACACTGATTGAATTACTATAAGATTTTTTTTCTTCTAAACAGGCCGTGAAAAAGCCGGATAACTGCAGTTTATTCCAGTGCCAATAAAACGTTCTTTACTACTTTTTCCAATTTTGGGATGGTTGATGCATTTAGCTTCAGTAACAGAAGTATATGCACAAAATGGGGAGCCTGCAGACAGCATTACGGTAAAAAATGACGATCTAAATGCAGCCTTTCCCGTAATAAAGGGAGATAAAATTGCACCGGTCTATTTTAAACCGATTCCCAAGATCTATTTCATTACCCTGCCCGAAGAGGAGATTTCAATTGAAACCCGAACGGACGGAGGCTTTTTTGCCGAAAAGCGAATAGGCGGTTACAGATCAGGTTTTCCGGTATCCATGAGTTTTCGGCATTTTTCAGAAATTCAGAAGGAGCGTGTAAAGCACGAAAACTGGCAGCAGTTTATAAGAGAGAGTGCACGAAGGGAGGATACCCGACGGGGTCTGTTTGACTTGAGTGTGGCAATACCCGGGGGAAGGGAGTCCGCATTTTCAACCATTTTTGGAACTCCTGAGGTGAACCTGAGGGTTAATGGTGTGGCCACGATGAATGTGGGTGCATCTGTGCAGCGATCCGAAGACCCTAGCCTGCCTCCCGATCAGCAAACCCGAATTGACCCAACGTTCGATCAAAGTCTGCAGCTCAACATACAGGGTAACATCGGGGACAAACTGACGATTCAGACCGACTGGGATACGGAGAGACAGTTCGACTATATGAACCGTTTAAATATCATCTATGAGGGGTATGAAGATGAGATCATAAAGAGTATTGAGCTGGGTAATGTGAATATGAATACCGGTAACTCTCTTATCAGAGGCAGTGGAGCACTTTTTGGAATTAAATCCGTTGCAGAGCTGGGTTCATTCAGGCTTACATCGGTTGTATCCCAGCAGGATGGTGAAACTAATGTTGAAACGATTCGTGGTGGTTCTCAGGAACAGCCCATTCAGATACGTCCCGCCGACTACAGTGACGATCGGCACTTTTTCCTTGATTACTATACCCGGCAGGAGTTTGAAAGCAGTATGGCTAATCCCCAGCAGCTGTCACAAACCCTGCAGATTGCAGATGTGGAGGTTTGGGTGCTCAGGGAAAGTATTCAGGCGGATGCCGGCGCACGCCTTGCTGTAGCATTAGCCGATAAAGGTGTCGTGAGAGATGGTCCGGACGAATTCTTACGACCCAATAACAATCAGGACTTTTTTGATCCGGAGCTGCTGGATCAGTTTCGGGATCCGCAGGTGGGTATTTCTGCCGAGGATTTGGGTATTACGGAGTCCAGAAATTTTGAAGAGGGATATTTTACACCTCTCGAAGAGGGGACAGACTATACGGTTAATAAAATCTCCGGGTACATTTCACTTCGGCGAGGTTTAGGCTCAAGAGAGGTTTTAGCGATCTCATTTACTTACAGAGGGCCCAATAATGAAATTATAAATGTAGGCGAACTGAACAGAAGCGGTAACGACAGGATTTTTCTTAAAATGCTTCGCCCTCAGAATGTATCTACAGATAGTGATCTGTTTAACCTGACAATGCGCAATATCTACTCACTGGGTGTGAGCAATATTAACCGGGAGTCGTTAGAGCTGGAGCTGGAGTTTACCGAGCAGAACATTGCCAGGGATCGATTGCCGGGCAGAACAACTACGCTGCTGCAGGATTTGGGTTTGGACCGGGTTGATTCGCAAGGTGCTTTAGAGCCGGATAATCAGCTCGACTTTGGAACGGGTACGCTGGATCCCCAAAATGGCCTGATTATTTTTCCATATCTGGAACCGTTCGGCAGCCGGATTCGTGAGGTACTGGAGGATTCTCCTGCAAGCCAGGAAGATATCGACAGGCTAACCTATGACGAACTCTATCGGGAGAGGCAAAGAAATGCGTCCCAAAGTTCTAAAAACGGTTTTTTTAGATTCAGAGGGACATCCCGTGGCGGACTTCAGGAGAACTACAATCTGGGTTTTGCTCTGGTTGAGGGTTCTGTTCGTGTTTATGCAAATGGAAATCAGCTGCAGGAGAATGTAGACTACCAGGTTGACTACTCCTTTGGGAGCATAACCATCTTAAATGATCGCTATACCGCACCGGGGCAGGATATTAGAATCGAATATGAGAATCAGGCGCTTACTTCCATCGAACAGAAAACATTTACAGGTTTGCGGGCTGAGTATGATATCACAAACAACTTTCAGGTGGGAGGTACTTTTTTCCGCTTTAATGAGCGCCCTCTGGATGATAAGATCCGAATTGGAGATGAACCGATAAGCAACTCAGTAATCGGGGTTGATGCAAATGCCAGGTTCAACACACCATTCCTCACCAGGGCAGTAGACTGGTTGCCGTTAATACAGACGAGGGAAAATTCAGAATTCGAGTTTAGTGGAGAGTTTGCGCAACTTCGACCGGGAGTAGCTGAAACCCGAGCGGTGCGCAGAGCTATTCGAAACAATGAACTTTTTGAAGATGAAGAGCAGGGACTCTCATTTATTGATGATTTTGAAGGCTCCAATATCAAGATTAATCTTTTAAATGCCACACGCTGGAATCTGGCTGCAGCACCTGCGGCTGTTCCGGGCTATGAACCGGATGCCCCCATTTTTGAAGAGGACGATTTTCCGGGACAGCCCGCTTCCAATCAGCAGTCACGGTTAGATCGATCCGATTTAAGATCAAAGTTTTCGTGGTACACAATTCCTCGAAATATTTCGACAATTCTGGGGAGTGTAGAGTTTACACCGGAATCTCAACCGGTACGGGTAACAGATGTTTTTCCGGGTCGTGAGACGCAGAATCCGCAGGAGGAGATCATTACTACCATGGATGTTTTTTATGATCCAACATCCAGAGGTCAGTATAATTACAACTTAGATCTGAGAACCCTTTTGGAAGATGAACCTGAGCGAACCTGGGGCGGGATGACGGCGGTGATTCCATCAGGACAGGAAGATTTTTCACAGAACAACATCGAATTTCTTGAATTTTGGGTTCAGCCCGTACTCGAAAATGGGCAACCTGCACCGGCGGGAGCCATTGAAGATTTTGACGGAAAAATGTATATCGATATCGGGTTGGTATCTGAAGATGTGATTCCAAACTCAAAACTTAATACTGAGGATGGACTGGCACTCAACCCGGAAACATTGATTTTGGATAGCCAGGTGTTTCCTCGTTCTGCTATACCCGCAAACCCGCCACCGCCTGAAGGACAGTTTTCAAATGAAGACAGAGATTTGGAAGATGTAGGGTTGGATGGTCTGCCGAATACGGGCGGCGTTAATGGGTTGAACGAGCAGACAGTATTTGCAGACTTTGTAGACGAAATGAGACAGCAGTGGGGAGAAGCCAGCGAAAAGTTTCAGAAAATTAATGCTGACCCCTCCAATGATGATTACGTCTTTTACGGTGAATCACAGGTGCAGGATTTACCACTACACGAAAGGTTTCACCGGATGCTCGGTTTTGGCGACGGTAACACGCCAATTGATCAAAGTGAAAAAAGAGCAGCAACAAACAGACCGGATACGGAAGGTTTGGTCAATCCGTCAACGGTAGCACTCACCAACGCCTATTTTCAGTACGAAGTGGAATTAAACCCGGCTGATGAAAATCGGCTGGAAATTGGTTCTCCCGGTACATACATCGTAGACAGGGTGCCGGGTTCACGTCAGCAGGATAGATGGTACCAGATACGTATACCGCTGGATGAGTTTAAGCGAACTGTGGGTGATATTAACGACTTTCAGAATATCACATATATACGAATCTGGATGTCGGGTTACGAGAGGCCATTTACACTTCGATTTGCATCCCTTGATTTTGTGGGAAATCAATGGAGGCAGGATGAAAGTATAAACACCCAAAGCGATCCAAATGCTGATATTAAAATCAGTACGATCAATATTGAGGAGAACTCAAATCGACGACCGATTCCCTATCGTCAACCTCGTGGCGCAATTCGTGCGCAAAATCGCGGTACACAGCTACAATCACTACAGAATGAGCAGTCTATCGTGCTCCAGGCAGAAAATTTAGGTCCGGAGTCACTGCAGCTGGTTAAGAGGGTCTACCCCGGAGGCCTGAACCTGTTAAACTACTCGAATATGCGAATGTTTGTGCATGGTGAGGGATATGAAAATAGAGGAGATGCAGAGTTGGTCATGCGTTTTGGTAACGACCTTGAAAATAACTATTACGAGTATCGCCAGCCGGTCACTCCGTCAAACCCCAATTTTCCATATCAGGAGTTTGATCCATCCGGTAATCCCCTGTTTGAGGAAGAAGCAAAGCAGGTTTGGCTTTATGATGAAAACAGCATGAACATTGTTCTTTCGGCTTTTAATCAGTTGAAGCAGTTGAGGGACCAGGAGGGGGGCGGGGCTATTTCTGAAGTCTATGAACGATCTGATATTTTGGAAGATGCTGTTCCCGGTGCTGTTGTGGCCATAAAAGGGAATCCGTCTTTGGGGCGGGTTTCTGAAGTGGGCATGGGAATTCGCAATCCTTTTGATGCAGACAACCCGGATGGCCCCGGTACGCCTATCTTAAATGCAGAGTTTTGGCTGAATGAACTTAGAGTTTCCGGTTTTGATAATGAATCAGGCTGGGCAGCAAATGCAAAAACAAATCTTAAGATTGCTGATTTTGCAACAGTAAATGCTAATCTCACGCGGCAGACTCAGGGGTTTGGTTCACTTGACTCACGCCTCGGCCAAAGAAGGGTAAGCAATGAAATAGCTTACGATTTATCCACGACTGTAAATTTGGACAGCTTCATTCCGGAGCGTTACGGATGGAACATACCTGTGAACTTTTCAACCAGGCGTTCTACCTCGATACCAAAATATCTGCCTAATCAGGGTGATATTCGTCTGACTGACTTTGAGCAGGCTGTACGCTCCAGAACGGACTTGAACGAGGATCAGCAGGATCGGTTAATTGAGCAGCAAACCCGCGAAATTGAGACCTACAGAGAGAGTTACTCTGTTAATCTGTCTAATCTGTCCAAGCGTAATTCTCAGAACAGTATTGCACGATATACTTTGGATAACACTACAATCAACTATGTTTACAACACTTCTGACGGAAGATCTCCGGAGTACATTTTCCAGGATAACTGGAATTACAACGCTTCCATACGGTATAATCACAATTTCAGAACAGCAAGATATGTAAGGCCGTTTAATTTTCTCTCAGACCTTCCTCTTGCCGGTAGCCTGGCCGGAATTCAGCTGGGTTACGCCCCAACCAGTTTTTCATCATCTTTAAGCACTCGAAGATCCTACGAAGAGAGAAAACGGAGAGCGCTTCAGCAACAGGAGGAGTTTGCTATGCAGCAGACACACAGCTTTACCTACACGAGCAACCTCGGTTTTGGATATAATCTAACTCCATCTATAACTACCTCTTTTCAGTCGCAGGGTGTTTTCGATTTAGCCAGGGTTTCAGTCAGAGATGCCGGACTCACCGGTGCAGATAGTGAAGCATTCGCTACAGAATCGTCGTTTGATGTTTTCAGAGATCTGCTATTTGATGATCTCTCACCCCGGAGAAGCAGCTATTCCGAAAACTATACGGCAGGATGGCAGCCAAGATTTAGTCAGATCAGCATGCTGAACTGGCTGAACTATAACGCTCGTTATTCCGGCGGATTCAGATGGGAAAATTCGCCATTTGGTTCAAATCAGGGGGCCAGGGTTTCCAACACCTTCAGGCTGGATCATACATTAAGAATCAACACGGAGACGCTGTTAAATAAAATACCGTTTTATGAGAATGCGGTAGAGGCCGACAGAGAAGCGCAGCGCGAACGGGATGGAGCAGGAGACGAAGGTGACGTCGGCTACACTTTTGGAGAACATTTTACTTACTACGCCAGAAAAACATTTTTGGCTCTATTTAGCATGCGAAGTGCAGACATTAACTACAGCAATTCAAAAACCGGATCACAAGCGGGTTACGACGGTGGATCTAGCTTTTTTGATATGTTTGGTGGGGATAATTTTACACCTTCATTTAGATACAGGCTTGGAATTGAAGAGAGAATCCGGCAGGACAAATTGATTGCTAATCCTGATGGAACAGGAACTATTCAAATTCCGGCTAACAACACCTATTCAGATAATATTACACTCGGAACCCGGCTAAACCCATTTACAAATCTATCGATAGATCTTAGCTGGCAAACCCAATGGGATGAGCGAAGAACAGAATCGATCTCTTTGGGACCGGACAATGAAATAACATCCGTTACGAGTGCATCAGGCAATATCAGTTCGAGTGTATGGGCATTTGGTACGGGGTATGAAAAACTGTTCAGGAATCAGCTGCAGACGGCTTTTGACGGCATGAGCGCCACAGACAATGTGATAGGCTCTGATAACGGAAATACAGTGCTGAACAGCGTGGCACTGCAGGAAGATTTTAGAGAAGCATATCTGGGTCGATCGTCCGTATTTGGTGATAAAAATTTCACTCCTATTCCTCTGCCAAACTGGAGAGTAAACTGGACCGGAGTGGAAAATCTTATTCCATGGATTGGGCGCTATATGCAACGTGCAACCATCACCCACGCCTATAACGGGTTGTATAGAGTTGGATGGAATCTGAATAATGATGCAGATACACCAATCACAAGAAGGGTAGGAATTTACCAGGTTGAGGACGTAAGACCGGAGTTCGATCCTTCATCTGTGAATATTGAAAAACGATTTGCACCGCTTCTGCAGCTGAATGTTACATGGGAAAACGGACTGAGAACCCAGATGGGATATGAAACGAGTAAGATTACCAGTCTTGCTCTTTCCAACACTCAGGTAGCGGAAAGAACCTCAAAAGGTCTCAGGGTTCAGTTTGCTTACACATTGCGAAATTTCAGACTTCCATTTTTTACAACGCTGTCAAACAATGTGGATTTAACCATCAATGGAAACTACATAGAAGATACGGAACAGCGTTTTTTGCTTGATGCAGATCTTGATCGTGCTTTACAGGATGATGCCGGTGTAATTGACAGAAATCCGGCGTCGTACGGTTTCAATCCAAGGCCACCCACAGGCCAGACAAGAATTAACGGTTCTGCTGTTGTAGGGTATCGCTTTTCAAATACAATCCAGGCAAATTTTGAATACGGATTTACACAAATCTTGCCAAAATCGTCACGGACTTTCAAAAGAACTACCCACGATATTCGGTTCAATATCCGAATCAATAT
>CAZHUP010000060.1:0-14321 GCA_964535495.1 uncultured Rhodohalobacter sp. | reverse complement strand
AATAAAATCAAGGTTTTAATTGCAGAAAATTTTGACATCTACAGACATGGTTTAATCAGTATCCTGTCTGACTCAGCATCAATTTCTGATGTGAAAGAGACAAAGTCTGCCAATGAGCTAATACGAGAGTTCAAAAATCATCCCGATGCGGTTTGTATCATTTCATCAAACCTGGAAGGCTCCAATGTTCACGATTTGATGTTGCGCCTTGAAAAAGTTGAGCCTGACCCAAAAGTAGTAATCCTCACCTATTCAACTGATGTAAACCATTTAAACCAATCTTTAAAGGCAGGAGTAAAAGGCTATTTGATGAAAAATTGCTCCGCTAAAGAATTGCAAATGGCGGTTTCAGAAGTCGCCAAAGGTGAAAAGTCGTTTAGCAAATCAATTTCTCAAATCATGGCTGACAGGTATGTTGATCAAACGAAAAAACCGTCGGCCGGAAATAAATTAACAAAGCGGGAAACCGAAGTTTTAAAGCTGATCGTTGAAGGACACACAAGTCCCGAAATTGCAAAAATGCTTTTTATTAGCCCTAGAACTGTTGAGACTCATCGATCTAATCTGATGAATAAGCTGAAAATTAAAAATACTGCAGCACTTGTACGGTATGCTCTTGAAAAGACTGAAATTGGATAATTTATTAGATTACGTAAAAACACGTAGATAAAATTACCTGCTTCTACTTATTGCACGATCGACTTGATAAAAGTATGTTACTTATGCAAATGGGGTAATAGCCGTCTGTAGATGATATTTAGCAGCTCTCTTTGACCGGAGGGCTGCTAATTTTTTATGTAGATATTTCTCATCTTTATCTATCTAACAGAAAAACTAACATCGATTCCAGAAATGCCCATCACCCGACAGCAAGAGATAAAAGTTCAAAACTGGTTGCAAGAACGCGCTCCAAACAATTCCTGCACCATGTGTGGACAAAACAAATGGACTATTGGTGACATCATTGCACCGTCGGTTACCTTTCAGGGAAAGAATCTTGACATCAGCGGTGACAGTCGACCGATGGTTCAAATTATTTGCGGCAACTGCGCAAAGGTGGAGCTGCTTGATGCGAATATGGTTGGAGTGGTATAGCAGTTGGCTGGCTAACAAAAGCAGATGATTTAAAAAGCTGAAGATCAACTTTAACTCCTGAAATTAAATCCTTCTAATATTTACAGGGGCTCGAAAAAAAACTGCTCAAAATTTAAGAGTAACTTAATTATTAATTTTTATTCCGATGCAGTAATTATAGCAAGAGAAACATTGCAACTATTGTAAGAGAGAAAAAGCAAGAGATACAATAGTTAAGAGAGAAGCCTGACATTCGGAATATTGAAAGGTATCGAAAAGGTACAGGCGAAGTAGTGCTTTAAAAACATTGAGAGAAATTTATTGTGTTTATACATGCAGCTATGGATAGCTGCATGAGTGGTGCATTTCTATTATTTATGGTCAGGAGATTGAGATGAAGTTTTTTAAAGTACTCTTAACCGGTGTATTTATTCTTGTAAACTCACCTTCACTTTCACAAGAAAAATCACCTATTCCAATAATCCCAGATTCAACTCATGTTACCCATAAAATTAAATTGGACAGCATCCTTGTTACACCTGGCAGAGTACCTAAGGCTTTGCAACGCAATAGAACTACACTTTCGCACGGCAACCCTGTTCATAAACTTGCCGCAGAAACAGGTTTAACTACAGTGATACCTGGAATATCTGCAGAACTCGAACGAGATCTTCCCGGCCTTATCACTTTTTATTCTGCCAATGGAATACCTGTTCTTACCAAACATTCCCAGAATCACTCCCTAACACCAACAATACCCTACGCTATTATCGAGCCGGAACTCAAAGAGCCGGATGCGATACTAAGCGGAGCTGATGCCATAGTTACACTCACCCCACGTTACGCTTCCTCTAAGAACGTTTTTTTTGACCCTCTGCACCAGGGAGCCAGTATCGCAACAGGTGAAAGAAAACTAATCTCAGCAGCATTTGTTGTTGAACATTCCTCTCCAAAACTGCTGGAAGGTGTTATAAAAGAATTAAGCGCCTACGCTGAGACATACTCGGGTTTGGGTGCTATACGCTTCAGAACGAACCGCACAAAGGTGGAGGTCACAGCTCAGCATCAATACAGTGATAATGAATTTGGGGCACTGTTTGATGTGCATCTGTTTCGGGAAACAGACCGAATGACTGCAGGGTTTGCCTCTGTAACTCATGACTTGGGAGTGATCTCCCTAGAAGGCGGTTACGGTTATCAACGTGCCAAAGCCCAAACACAGCTTGAAGAAATTTACAAAGAGTATCATAGTGAATCAGATGAACTGCAAGCACACAGTTATAAATTAGGGATTCATGCAAATAAGACTTCTCTAACCGTGCTGTACCATGATGTGCAGCGCACACTCCCTGATACCACTACAGGAGTTCGCGATATACAACTCATTCTTTCACAGAAATTTTCACTTACAAACCGTGCTCATTTAAATATGACCGCAAAACTGGATCATCATGATCAGGTCACAAAACCATCAATGAGCATTCGGTCGATTTTCGCACTAACCGGCAATCTTATCTTTGAGGCAAGCATAGCCCACCTATACGACCCGGTCACGAATCAGGGCATGCACAGTGGCCTGCGAGACGGCATCGCACGCTCTGAACCCATCACAACAAATTATGCAACCATGCAACTAAGCTATGAACCTGCAGACTGGAAATTTATCACGAATATCACAACCAAAGATGTTTCGATGTCATGGTATGAGCAGCCTGCAACGATAGAAGGAATGATTGTGGGCGGTTCAGTAGAACGCACGATCACCTGGGCTGACCGCGCGCTCGCTATGCGGATTACTGCAAGAATTCGATGGATGGAACTGGACGTGAATGATGGTCAAACTCAACAGATGCCCGGACCACCCCTTGTACAAGCCGGTTTTCGCACTGAGTATGCAACCGGGAGATTTGGCATATCTCTGGAGGCTCACTATTACAGCTCACGTATGCAATCACTTTCCGAAGATCTTACAACTTCACTTGGAGGATTATTAATGCTGAATGCAGGCGTGACCAAAAAGATTGGCTCTGTTAATACCGGGCTGAGTATTGGCAATATTACCGGTAAGTTCCGTGAAAATAATCTACATGCATATCAGCAACGAATCAGTAATGATGAGAGGAAAATCGAATACGTTACTGCACCTCCATTTATACCCGGTATCAGCTTGAACATTGATTTCTAATCAATAGGTGCAGGGCATCGATTAGACCCTCGACTGAAACCATATACCTTTCGGGAAAGCGATAGCAACCAATTATATATTACTCAACCATCTGGGATTATACCTGGAAAAACTCAATCTGCAATCTTTATACACAATCAACCTCCCCCGAATAAAAAGTATCAACCGCTGATATACAGCCCGCCAAACGAGCCGTGGAACTAGAAAAAGTAACCGGGAAACCTACAGAGGATCAGATAAGACTTTACAGATCTGGGTTTACGCAACTCAGGATGTGAAGTTGATATTTAGCACACTAAAACTTCACTTAACTACACTTATGTTTTCCCCTTAGTTTTATCGTACTAAATAAAAAGCCCTAAATTATTAATAGTATATAATTTAGGGCTTTAAAAGTGTATCGTGGGGCGGACTTGAACCGCCGACCTCCGGGTTATGAATCCGACGCTCTAACCAGCTGAGCTACCACGACATAAATCAATAAATTATGGCAGTATTGAACCGCCGTCCCGACAGCTGTCGGGATATGAATCCGACGCTATCCTCCCGACATTTCGGAAGAAAGCTACCACGACATAAATCCGCAAAAACAGTAAAGTGCAGTTCACACTTCGTTTCCAAGAGAGCATCAAATATATCACTTTTTTTATACAAAGTTGAAACCGAAAACCACACTTTTTTGAATTTTTCATACTCATGAAACCTAAACCGATCAAGGTGAGAAAAAGTTACTTTATCTTGAACGCATATCGGGGTATTTTAAGAAGTCATAAATTAATAGAAATAAGTACTGTCTTGCTGTTTGGTAATCAAATGAGCAGGGCTCAAAAAATTTGCAAACCACTCTTTACTGATGGCTAAAAAAATTACGGATAGAAAAGACGATTACTCTCAATGGTACCTGGATGTGGTTAAGGAGGCCAAGCTGGCAGACCACTCCCCTGTTCGCGGCTCAATGATTATTCGTCCCAATGGTTTTTCTTTATGGGAAAATATGAAAAAGGCACTGGATCAGATGTTTAAGGATACCGGTCACGAAAATGCCTACTTCCCTCTCTTTATTCCAAAGTCCTTTTTATCCAAAGAAGCCCAGCACGTAGAGGGTTTTGCAAAAGAGTGTGCGGTTGTAACACACAGCCGACTAAAAAGTGTAGACGGCGGTGTTGAAGTAGATCCTGAATCAAAACTCGAGGAAGAGCTGATTGTCCGGCCTACCTCAGAGACAATTATCTGGGATGCCTATGGCAAATGGATTCAGTCCTATCGCGATCTCCCGATACTGATCAACCAATGGGCCAATGTGGTTCGATGGGAGATGAGAACCCGCCTGTTTCTTCGAACGATGGAGTTTTTGTGGCAAGAAGGTCACACGGCTCACGCCACAGAGGAAGAAGCCGTTGAAGAGACCCTTAAAATGCTGAACGTTTACAAAACATTTGCGGAAGAATTTATGGCCATGCCGGTTATTACCGGTGTAAAAACTGAAACAGAACGATTTGCAGGTGCAGTTGACACTTACTGTATCGAAGCCTTAATGCAGGATGGAAAAGCACTGCAAGCCGGAACATCCCACTTTTTGGGGCAAAATTTTGCTAAGGCATTTGATGTGAAGTTTCAGGATCAGGATGGAGAACATAAATATGTCTGGGCTACAAGCTGGGGTGTTTCCACACGACTGATTGGCGGATTGATAATGACTCATTCAGACGACAATGGCCTGGTGCTGCCTCCAAAACTAGCTCCAAATCAGGTTGTGGTAGTTCCAATCTATCGGGACGATGAGCAGCGCGAAAATGTATTAAGTTACGCGCAGCCAATTATCGATGAGCTCCGTGAAAAAGGAATTTCTGTAAAACTCGATAACCGCGATAACTTTAAACCGGGTTGGAAATTTGCTCAGCATGAAGCTGAAGGTGTACCGCTTAGAATAGCCATCGGTCCGCGTGATGTCGAAAACAAAAATCTAGAACTTGCTCGCCGCGATACATTGGAGAAGAGTATCGTACCTCTTACAGGCATTGCGGATCATATCGAAGAACTTCTGGAGACGATTCAGGAAGATCTGTTCAAGGCGGCCAAGCAGAGAAAGGATGATGCTACCCGAAACGTTGACAGTTATGAAGAGTTCAAAAAAGAGATTGAAAACGGTGGATTTATCTGGGCGCATTGGGATGGCACACCGGAAACTGAGGAGAAAATTAAACAAGAGACGAAAGCAACCGTCCGCCTGATCCCTATTGATGAAGATGATCCGATTCCGGGTGAGTGTATGGTTACCGGCAAACCCTCAAGGCAGCGTGTTCTGTTTGCCATATCCTATTAATATCCGTTTATGAGTATAAACCCGGACATACCAACATCACATCAGCTTTTTACGGCTGAACAGTCACGATTGATTGATAAAAAAACAATTGAGGAGTTTGGTATAGACGGGTTCACACTGATGGAGATTGCAGCAAAAGGAGCTGCTGATACAATTCAAAAAGTTACCGGCCCAAAGAAGCACGGACTGTTTGTGTGCGGTAAAGGGAATAACGCCGGTGACGCTCTTGCTGCAGCTCGGTATTTGGTCGAAAACTTTGACCATTCGGCTTCCATCTGCTTTGCATTCGGTTCAGACAATCTCAGTCCGGATACTCAAACAAATCTGGAACTTCTTCAAAAACTGGTTAATGAGGGATTCCGAATCACATTTATCAAAGAACTTTCAGAACATTCATTCAACTCTTGTGATTATATAGCAGATGGTATTTTTGGAACCGGTTTGAACAGCGATGTCCGATCCCCCATCGATGAGGTCATTCAAAAAATAAATGAGTCGGGAAAAACAATCTTTTCGATGGATGTTCCTTCCGGGCTCAACTCTGATACCGGAAACATCCAGGGCATGGCTATTTCTGCCGATCATACCTGTACGTTTGGTACTCAAAAAATCGGGCTGCATCTGAATGAAGGCCCGGAGATTTCAGGAAAAATCTCATTTATTGATTTACCTTTCCCCTCCTATCTGAGAAAAAATTTCGTTGTCAGATTTGATGAAGACCTTCGCTTTAACCTTCCTGATACAACCCGTACAGCAAAGCATAAATATGAATCCGGAGTTGTTCATCTGGTTGCGGGATCTAAGGGTTTAACCGGTGCGGCGATAATGGCTGCTAAAAGCTCATGGAAACAGGGAGCGGGAGCTGTTATTTTATATACACCTGAGAAACTTCTGCCAATTTACGAAACCAGTCTGCCCCAAACTATAAAAGTGGTTTTACCAGGCTCGGATTCTTATATCCCCGAGCATACTGAGGTTATTTTGAATAAAATATCAGAAAAACCGGGCGTTCTCTTGATTGGTCCCGGTATTGGTTTGGATCAGGAAACTCAAAAATTTACGAAAAACCTTCTGAAGGATTATCAAGGTCCTGCTGTAATCGATGCGGATGCACTTTCAATTTGGGATCAGTTAGAAAAACTGCCTGCAAAACAAAAAAAGAAGTGGTTGCTGACTCCTCACCCCGGAGAAGCTCACAACTATTTAAAACTAACTTTTAATGATGATTACGAACGTTTTGTCAACTCCAGAGAGTTTTCAAAAAAACATCATGTTTCTTTACTGATGAAGGGAAACCCGGCTTTTTATCACTCTGAAAAAACATCCTTCCTATCCGGTTACGATACAACACCGTTTGCGAGGGCCGGTTTTGGAGACGTTTTAGCAGGAACAATCGCAACCATTTGGGGAATAACTGATAGTATCCGATGGGCGCCCATCTTGGCTCTTATTAATGGATACGAAGCCTATAAAAAATCTAAATCATCTCCATTTGGCCCTGAGCATCTCATATGATGAATAAACTTTTCAGCTTTTTGACCAAAAATAAAAAGGTCATCTACATTTTGTTAACCCTGATTACTGTAGCAATTCTTTTGCTTACACTTCTTCCGGCAAACAAACTGGGTAGCAACCGGCTTTATCAGTATGATAAACTTGGCCATTTTATGATGTTTTTTTCCTGGACTTTTGTATTTGGTCTTTTGCACATATCCAGGAATAGAGAGGACAGCAATTTAATTTTCATCTTCTTTGTCGGAGCACTATTTGGGATAGGTATTGAAATCATGCAGGGTTTAATGCCTTTTGGGCGATCTATCGACCTGTACGACGCAATTGCCGATATATTGGGAACGCTATCTGCAACTTTTTTACTTTTTCTTATTAAACCGATCTATCCGCCTGACGATGGTTTGTAACATTTCCATAACTGAATTATAATATCAAACCCTAACGAAACGTTGGATAATTAGCATTAAATCGTTTATACTTGACCTAAGCTTATTTAACTCTTTTAAAAACCCCTGATACAATGATTGAACGAAAAAAACCGGATGCTGATCTCAGGAATTATTATACAGTATTTCTTGAGCTTGGTCTCTTAGCTGCATTGGTGATATTTATCATTGCTGTAAGAATGGATTTAACCAGCCATGCTCCAGAGGAGTACACTATGGACGAGCAGGAAGTAGTGGAGATGGAAGAAATTATCCAAACACGCCAAATTGAAACCCCTCCTCCACCGCCAAGACCTCCGGTACCTGTTGAAGTACCAAATGATGAGATTATTGAAGACGTGGATATCGATATTTCCGCTGATCTTGACTTAGGTGGATCATTAAGTGCTCCGCCACCACCACCTCCCGCTGAAGATGAAGAAGAAGAAGATTTCTTCGTTGTTGTTGAGGAGATGCCAGAACTGATTGGCGGTTTGGGAGAACTTCAACAAAAAATTCGTTATCCAGAAATGGCTCGAAGAGCCGGAATTGAAGGACGTGTTTACATTCAGTTTATCGTAAACGAACAAGGACAAGTTGAAAATCCACAAGTTATCCGAGGAATTGGAGGTGGCGCTGACGAAGAGGCCCTGAGAGTTGTAAGTCAAGCCGAATTCCGTCCGGGAATGCAGCGTGGACGTCCGGTTAGAGTTCAGTACAGTTTGCCTATCTTCTTCAGACTTCAGAACTAATACTCTACATATCCAACATTTTAAAAGCGTTTCAGATATTCTGAAACGCTTTTTTTATTTCTACCGACTCTTTTTTAGATAGGTATCCAGGACGATCTCTAAGTTTTTATACCCAACCATATCTAAAGCCTTATTGGCATCAACCCATTTCAGATCCGTTATCCCTTCTTCTTTTTGAGGCAAAAGACCCTCTCTTCGATCTGTTTTCATTGAATACCAATAGGTTTTCTTCCCCACCTTTTCCCCTTTTACTTCGTATTCGTGATACGTTTCACACAAAAACTTTTCGATTGTAGGTAATGGGATACCAACCTCTTCAGACACCTCTCTTGCTGCACACTCCATGATCGACTCTCCATCTTCCAGTTTACCTTTGGGAAGATCCCATACCCCATTTCGTTTGATCACCAAAATAGTCAGGGGGCTTTTATTATCAGAATCAGAATAGAGTACACCCCCTGCTGCTGTTAAAACATCCAACCCTTTAATCCTTTGATTCCTGGGGTTCTTCACCGTCGCCTTTTTTCTTCTCATCGGCGTAGTTCAGGCGAAGATTGGTAAGCGTTTGTTCCAGATATTCACTCACTTCTTTGGGCAGATTTCCTTTTGTAAACTGCTGAAGCATATTAAGTGTATCTATCGCAAATTTGGCAGAGCTCAAATCTCTTTCAACTTTTTCGGTCTGAGGATTCTGAATTTTACCCATCCCCATCATAGCGATCTGCTGATGCTGTTGAATAAGCATCACAAAAAGGAGTTGTTGTTGCTGTTCCGGACTTAGATTATCCGGTGTTTTTTGATTTTCTTTACTCATGATTTTTGGTTCGTTCTAAATTAGAATTCAATGCGATGAAAACGTAAAGAGTTTGTATACTTATATGAACCTGAAAAATACAAAAATCAAAAGACTAAATGGCTACCATTCAACCATTCAAGGGATGGCTTCCCAAGCCAAAGCACGCTGATGAGATTGCGTGTGTCCCATACGATGTCATAAATACAGAAGAAGCAAAGGAGCTCGCTAAAGGGAAACCTAATAGTTATTTACACGTCATTAGACCCGAAATTGATCTGCCTGATGGCACACCATTTAATGACGATCGAGTATACAAGAAAGGAGCTGAAAATTTAAAATCGCTTCTGAAATCCGATCTCTTTGAGCAGGATGAAAAACCTGCTGTGTATATATATCAAATGGAAACCGGCAATCATACTCAAACCGGTGTGTTCACATGCGCTTCAGTTCAAGACTATGATGACGATACAATTTTAAAGCACGAGCTTACTCGTCCCGATAAGGAAGATGACAGAACCAAACATATACTTACACAAGAGGCACATGCCGAACCTGTGATGCTCACGTATCGTGATTCTGAAGATATCTCATTTCAAATTGAGAAAATAACTCTCACAAATCCACCCCACATCGAACATGAAGGTGAAGGTGGGGTTATTCACAGAATCTGGAAAACCTACACTACGGCCGAATTTGTCAAAGGATTTTCAGAAATTGAAAAACTATATATCGCGGACGGGCACCATAGATGTAAAAGTGCGTCCAGAGTAGCCGAGCAACTTCGAAAAGAGCGTAATGTATTCCCGGGTGAAGCTGAATTTGAATACTTCCCTGTTGTACTTTTCCCAATGTCTCAGATGAAAATCTTACCTTATAACAGGGTGATCAAATCTGTTTCTGAAAAGAAGTTCAACGAAATTGAGAAGAAATTCAACCTGGTTCAGACCGACCAAAAATCACCTGTACAAAAAGGTGAAATATCCATCTACTACTCCGGTAAATGGTGGAGTATGGAACTGCCAAAACCTTCATCAAAGAGTATCTCTTCCTCACTGGATGTGGCACGGCTGCAGGATGGTTTTTTAAATCCTGAATTTGGGATTGAAAACCCCAGAACTGATAAAAACATCAGTTTTGTTGGTGGAATCAGAGGCACAAAAGAGCTCGAAAAGCTGGTTGATACAGGTAAATACGATTTGGCAATAAGCATGTATCCAACCGATATCGTGGAGCTTATTGACGTTTCGGATGCCGGTGAACTGATGCCACCAAAATCTACATGGTTCGAGCCAAAAATTAAATCCGGTTTAATCGTTCATACATTTTAAAATCACTACCATTATGAAAAGAATACACAATTTTAGCGCAGGTCCGGCAACACTACCTTTAGAGGTATTGGAAAAGGTTCAGAATGAACTCATCGACTATAAAGGAAAAGGTGCTTCTATCATTGAGATGAGTCACCGAAGCCCGGAGTATACCGAAGTGAACCGACTGGCCGTGGAAAGAATTAAAAAGATTACCGGTGCTGATGATGACTGGGAAGTTCTATTCCTGCAAGGCGGTGCCAGCAGTCAGTTTATGATGGTTGCATATAATTTCCTGAATATGGATAGAACTGCAAATTATATCGATACCGGAACATGGTCTGCAAAAGCAATTAAAGAAGCTAAATTATTCGGTAATGTGCATACCTCCTTTTCAGGTAAAGGTGGTGCTTACAGCCATATTCCAACAAAGGATGAGCTCAGTTTTGCAGACGATGCAGTCTATACTCACTTTACCAGCAACAATACTGTAGCAGGTACACAGTTCTCATCAGAGCCAAATAGCAATGCTCCTTTGGTTTGTGATGCATCATCCGACTTTCTATCCCGCCCGATTGATCTGGACAAATATGGTTTGATCTATGCCGGAGCACAAAAAAATGTAGGGCCGGCCGGTGCTACTGTGGTAATGGTTAGGAAATCTTTTCTGGAAAATCAACGCCCTGAAGCTATACCAACTATTTTAAACTACAAAACCCACGTAGAAAAACTGTTCAATACACCACCGGTTTTTGCAGTTTATATGGTCAACTATGTTCTGGAATGGATCCTTGAAAAAGGCGGACTTACATACTTTGAAAATTTAAGTAACAAAAAGTCCGGTTTGATCTACTCTGAAATTGATAAGGACGATTTCTATAGAGGAACCGTGGAAAAAGAAGCACGATCGAAAATGAACGTCACCTTCAGGTTGCCGACGGAGGATTTGGAGAAAAAGTTTATTTCTGATGCTGCTTCACAAAATTTAATGAACCTAAAGGGTCACCGCTCAGTTGGTGGTGTACGAGCCAGTATCTACAACGCTTGTGAAATGGAAAGCGTAAAGGCTTTGGTAGATTTTATGAGTGAATTCAAAGCAAAAAATGGCTAAATATTATACAGTTCCATCAGGTGATTCTATTCATCTGATGGAACTTTCTCTTCTATATTAAGCCAAAAAGCGTCAAAATGTGATCCACACTGTTTGGTACAAAGAAGATCAAATAGAGAATTCCCCATAAAGCTCCGGCTATGTGTGCCTCGTGATTCACGTTTCCTCCCACTCTCTTGCTTTCAAATACACTGTAGACTAGAAACAGAACACCGAATATCCATGCCGGTATTGGAATTGGGAGCAGAATGATAATTATCTTCTCTGTTGGGTAAAGAAATATAAAACCAAAAAGAACACTTTCAACCGCACCCGAAGCACCCAATGTTGCATAGTTTGGATCATCTCTGTGGAAAATCAACGAAGGAAGTGCCGAAAACACCAAGCCACTAAAGTAAAGCGCCAGGTAGTGATACAATCCCAGCGTTTGCTCAATCACAACACCAAAAAAGAAGAGTACAAACATGTTTACCAGCAGGTGCCCCATACCGGCATGCAAAAAACCTGATGTAATCACTTCATACCATGTTCCCTCCCTTACGGTACGGTATGGCCTGAGCATACCCAAATCCATCACCTTTGGATTTACATATAATGCGATGAAAGATATGAAACCTGTAACTGCAATAAGTGTAAGAGTAACCGTCATATATGATTTCTGCTTTTAATTGAACGGATGAATATAACAAATCCACCCTACTGATCATCCAGGATATCTAAATTGATTTTTCTTCATACATTAAATTGCTAATTTCTTCTCTCTAATAAATAACCTCATTCTTTCATTCATGAATCGAGTATTCAGACATCTGTTACTATTTACCGTTTTGACGGTTATACTTTCTTCTTGCGGAGTTGTTCAGAAGAGTGTAGCTCCCGATGAAAAGGACTATTCTGATATGTCGCCAGGAGCCCTTATTGAAACAGGTGTTGCAAGCTGGTACGGGCCCAATTTCCATGGAAAACTAACAGCCAATGGTGAGGTTTACAACATGGACGGCATGACTGCTGCCCACAGAAGTTTACCTTTTAATACCGTTGTTCAGGTTGAAAATGTGACTAATGGCAAGACAGTAGTTGTGCGCATAAACGATCGCGGACCTTACGCTCATAACAGGATAATCGATCTGTCAAGAAAAGCTGCCCGTGAAATTGACATGATAGACGCAGGTACCGCCGAGGTGCAGATATATGTAGTAGAAGAGGGAGACCGGCCGCTTTCAGAAGCAAACTTGGGGAGCATTGAGACATTTACCGTTCAGCTTGCCTCATTCAAAACAGAGAGCGAGGCAAATAACTTTTTGAACCAGGTTTCGGGTGCAAGAGTTGAACCTGTACCGATTGCCGGAGAAACTGTGTACAGAATCTATTATGGACTTTACGATACCCCCGAGGACGCAAGATCGGCAATGCAACGCCTGAGACGACAAGGGCTTGATGGTTTTGTGAAGCAGACACAAAATTAACTTTTTTCAAATACTATGGATTGATTTTTCCACTTTTAGGGTTAACATGCCATAACTCAAAAATCAATTTATATGAAAAAAGATATCATCGTGATTGGCAGTGGGTTTGGCGGACTCGCAACTGCTTCAAGGCTACTATCAAAGGGACACAACGTAAAAGTTTTTGAAAAAAGAGATAAACCGGGTGGCCGAGCTTACGTTTATGAAATAAATGGTTTCAAGTTTGATGGTGGACCTACAGTTATTACTGCACCATTTATGTTTGATGATATTTATGAAGCTGCCGGTAAAAAGCGTGAAGATTATTTTGAACTGGTACCCTGTGATCCATTTTACAGAATTTTTAATCATCACGGTGTGCCGTTCGACTACAACAATGATCACGACTTCATTTTGTCTGAAATTGACAAAATAAATCCCTCTGACAAAAAAGGGTATGAGGCGTTTATAAAAACAACCAAGCCAATATTTGAAAAAGGATTTGTTGAATTGGCCGATAAACCTTTTCTGAAGTTCACCGATATGTTGAAAGTGGCTCCCGATCTCATCAAGCTTCAGTCGCATAAATCCGTATATAGATATGTTTCTCAGTTTATTGAAAATGACTTTTTGAGACGAGCATTTTCATTTCACCCACTTTTGGTTGGTGGGAATCCGTTTGACACAACGTCAATCTACTCTATGATTCACTATTTAGAGCGCGAGTGGGGTGTGCATTACGCGATGGGAGGAACAGGCTCCATCGTTAACGGAATGGTTAAATTGATAGAAGAACAGGGAGGGGAAATTCATCTGAACTCTGAAATTGATGATATCCTGGTTGAAAATGGAAAAGCGAAAGGTATTCGACTAAAGAGTGGTGAAATTCACAATGCTGATATTATCGTCAGCAATGCAGATGTTGCTTTCACGTATAAAAACCTAATTGACAAAAAGCATCGCAAAAAATACTCAGATCGAAAGATTGAGCGTACAAAGTACAGTATGTCTCTTTTTGTTATCTACTTTGGCACGAAGAAACGCTACAACGACACCAACCTGGAACATCACAATATCATCCTCAGCGAACGATACAAAGGTTTGTTGGAAGACATTTTCAGCAAGAAAAAACTCTCTGAAGATTTCTCTCTTTATCTCCATATGCCAACCAAAACAGATCCGTCCATGGCACCTGAAGGTCATGAAGCCTTCTATGTTTTATCCCCAGTTCCACATTTAGATGGTGAAACAGACTGGAATGAGATGGCACCAAAATATCGTGACGCGATTATGCAGTTTTTAGAAGACAACTACCTGCCCGATCTGCAGGATAATATTGTAGCAGAGCACTATATAGATCCTCTTCATTTCCAGAATGATTTAAACAGCTT
>CAZHUP010000059.1:0-14548 GCA_964535495.1 uncultured Rhodohalobacter sp. | reverse complement strand
CAAGAAGTTTAATTAAATCAACCGGGTGATTATTCATGCCAAGCGGAAAGAAAAGGAAACGAGCAAAAATTGCTAAGCACAAACGGAAAAAGCGACTGCGCAAAAACCGTCATAAGAAGAAAAAGTAAGCTAATCGCTTGCAGTAGAAATTACAGGGCACTCATCGAAGTGCCCTTTTTTTTTATTCTAAGCAGCTATAATAGCAACGCTATTATCCGCAATTTTTATGATTCGGTTGGCCTTGTAAAGTAGGTGAGTCAATTTTCGACTTACAAATTCATTCACCTCATTCAAACTCTCAAGATCAGTCATTGTAAACTGGAAATAAGAGATCAGATTTATTGCAGTGAGATATTTTCCATGTGAATCTCCATCAATTTCGAGATGCCACCGGGAAATAATATCATCGCTGATAAGAAGTTCATTAACTTCCTTACTGACCCGATCCATCCACTCACTGGCTTTTTCGATACGATAGTTTGTGTCTCCATTGGTTCGATTTGGCTGACTTTTTCGTTCATCAAAATGCCAGACCAATTCAACATCAATAGATGGTGATATATTCACCTCGGTGAGATGTTTTTCTTTCAGCATTGGATGTTTATCCGTACCGTTCAACTGATTTGCAAGATTTGCCTCACGAAAGCTGTCCCAATCGAAATTAATGTCGAGTTGCTTGAGATGATTTGTAGAATCTTTCAGATCAATGACGATCTCCAAACCGGCCGCGTTGATTTTGGATTCTTCCCAAGTTTTAAACTTTACGACGTTTATATTTCTCTTGTTCAGCAGACTATTTATTTTATTTACTACCGATTGAAAAATAGGATATTGCATATTCTTCCTCTTACAGGTTTAGTCAACTATTTCTCTCACTCGAATGAATAACTTTTACGCTTTAATATATCTATCAAAGGAGTTAAATACCAAATTTATAGGTCGTAAATTTGAATTCAGTTACTCTCCACATAAAGATGTTTGGGAAGGTTATTTAAGTTCAGAAGATAGTACTGATCGGCTGATATTCAGCTCGAACCCATCTGAGACGGCCATTTTTTCTGATAAATTTCGTGGTGCAAAAAAATCTAATGTCACAGAGTTCTTTGATCGAATCAAACATCAGAAAATTTTAACAATAGAGCTGGCTGAGCAGGACCGTATCCTCACTATCATATTTGAAAATGAAGCAAAGCTGGTATTTCAGGTTTTTGGCAATAAGCCGAACGTTTTTTTAGTAGAAGAGGGTACGATTACTGAATCCTTTAAAGGAAGTGACGATTTACTGGGCAATCCTGAACCTACTCCCCGGCCACCTAAAGAGAAATCCTTTCCGGATAAAAGGATGTCGGCAAAACGGACCATCCTCTATTTTTACCCCACGTTTCCTCGTCACTTAGTACAGCCTGTGATCGATCATTATGACTTAGAAGACAAATCGATGGAAGCTGTTAAAAAAACTGCGGATCAATTGGTCGATGCCATGCTGAATAGAGCAGAGTTTCGAATTTTACAGGATGGAAATCTCTGCCTTATTCCAAGCGATTTATTACCGCTTGAAAATATGGAAACGTTTGAAAGCGTAAATGATGCAATTCGGTTTGCATACTACAAAACATCCCGGGAGCGCCGGCTTTCATCTCGCCTGCAAACCTTTAAGCCTAAATTGGAAGAGACGCTTAAACGTAATAAATCCACGATCAACCAACTGGAAAATGCTGAGAAAGGTTTGGATCGGGCCGAAAAGTATGAAGAATATGGGCACCTGCTGATGTCTCATGCCCACGAAAAAATTGATCAGGGGACCGAATCAATAACAGTTCAAAATTTTTATGATGACAATGAACCCGTTGAAATCCCGCTGAAACCGAATCTAAGTATCGCAGAAAATGCACAGCGATATTACGATAAGTCGGCAAAAGCAGTAAGAAGCGTTGAAGAATCAAAAAACAGACTCAAAAAACTTAAAAAAGAGACAAAAAAACTTCAGTCGATCATTCGCTCATTTAACGAAATAGAAAAAATTTATGAATTTGACGATTGGTACCAAGAAAACGAAGGTGAGCTAAAACACCTTGGTGTACTCTCCAAAGCCAAACAGGTTACCTCACTTCCCTATAAAAGAACTGAGATTGACGGCTATGAAGTTTGGATCGGAAAAAATGCAAAAAGTAATGATCGCTTGACTACCGATGCCCATAAAGAAGATGTTTGGCTGCACGCACGGGGAGTTTCCGGGTCGCATGTGGTTATACGTATGAACAACCAAAAAGAGATGCCACCTAAACATGTCACCTTAAAAGCTGCAGCCGTTGCGGCCTGGCACTCTAAAGCAAAGGGAAGTAAACTCGCTCCGGTAATCGTGACAAAACGAAAGTACGTTACTAAGCCAAAAGGGTCAGCCGCTGGCGCTGTAAGAGTGCAGCGCGAAGATGTTGAAATGGTAACACCACAAAAGGATTTTTAATGGATGATAAGCTGCTAACTCAACCCCTTTTTCTGTGTGGGATGATGGGATCCGGAAAGTCCACTGTCGGTAGAAGACTCGCACAAAGACTATCCCTGCCTTTTCACGACCTGGATAATCTTATTCAGAAAAAAACCGGAATGACAATACCTGAAATTTTCAAAAAGAATGGAGAAGAAAGTTTCAGAAAAATTGAACGGGATTTGATTATTCAGTTTTCTCAAACTGTAAAAGGTATCATCGCTCTTGGAGGCGGGACATTGCAAAATCAGCAGATTATAGACCATATTAAACTGAACGGCTGGCTCGTTTTTTTAGATTGCAACCCCGATACTCTTTATAATCGGTTAAAAGAGAGCACTAACCGACCAATGATTGCCAGTCTAAGTGAAGAGGATTTAAAATTAAAGATTTCAACACTACTGAATGAGCGTCTGCAGTTTTATGGACAAGCGCATTTTAGTGTAGAGTGCAGCGATAGAAATGTTGAGACTATTTTGGAAGAACTGATTAAAAAATTAAAAATTTATGAGCAAAAGCATACAGGTTAAAACTTCTCAGCAATCGTACCGAGCTGTTGTCGGGGAGGGGATCTTTGAGGAACAGATAAAAGAAATCTCAGACTCTTTTGAAGGCGATATTAATTTTCTACTAGTTGATGAAAATGTAGAAAAACATCACTCAAATCTTATCGAACATGCATTTGAAGCTGCCGGGAAAAAATTCTATCTGATGTCGGTCCCCGAAGGAGAAAATAGCAAATCGACCTCCTTCTGGAATACATGTGTTGAATTTCTTCTGGAAAGTGGTGTGCGTCGCAATACTCCGGTATTTGTAATGGGCGGTGGAGTAACCGGCGATGTGGGTGGATTTGCGGCTGCTTCTGCCCTTCGCGGAGTTCCACTCATTCATATTCCAACTACTGTTTTAGCAATGGTAGACAGCTCAATCGGGGGAAAAACAGGAGTAAATCACACGGCCGGAAAAAACCTGATTGGTGCTTTTTATCAACCAAAAAAAGTAGTTGCAGACATTGCGTTCCTGAAAACACTACCGCGTGCTGAATGGACTAACGGACTCAGTGAGATTTTAAAGTACGGCGCCATTGAAAGAGCTGACATTCTGGATAGGGCTTCACTATTTCTAGAAGATGATTTAACCGGAATTTCTCACAAAGCACTCATAAGCCTTATTGCCGACTGTATTCAGATTAAGGCGGATATTGTAGAGAAAGATGAATTTGAAGGAAATATCCGAGCCTATTTAAACTTCGGACATACCTTTGCACACGCATTGGAAAAAGAGTGTGGATATCAATCCATTAGTCATGGAGAGGCTGTTTACCTGGGAATGCTGGCTGCCATCGATCTCTCCAATCAAATAGGGGCTGATTTAAACCCTGAAAAACTTCTAAAATATCGATCATTATATCGCTATAGAGTATCAAAAGATCAGTTATCTTTAGAAGATTTGATGAATCACATGAAATTTGATAAAAAACGTACCAATCAGCACATTCGGTTCGTTCTGCTCAAAGAGTGGCAATCCCCCACTCTTAAAGACGTTACGTCAGACAAAGTTATTCATCAAGCCTGGCAAACAGCTCTACAAGAAATCTGAACTTTTACTTCTTAAACCCTCTTTACATCTTTGATTTACCGATGGATATATAATATCTGGAGATTTTTGTTAATCTCTGTTTCCATAACAGTGGGGATTACTCTCTCTTTACTAATCGTCGTATTAGGTGTAGTTCAATTACCTCAGTCGAAAGATTATTTAAAGACACAGATTGAGAGTACTTTTGATGAGCAGTTTGAAGGTTCACTTTCCATCAATTCGATGGAGGGTTTTATTCCGTTCCAAATCAACTTTACCGGGGGACAGTTTTACGCCCGCGGCGACCTTTCTCACCCGGTTATATCGTTCGAAAATGCAAGAGTAGCTATTGATTGGTGGGATCTTCTCCAGAAAAATCTCACGATAGATTCCTTCGAACTCCACGAACCGGCAATACACATTTCCCGCGACGAAGGTGGACTGAATATTGCACAGATATTCAATCAAAAAGTCGTTGAGGATACTTCTGCTCCATTAAGTGAAGAGACCGATTTAATTGATGAGATCAGAATTATTGACGAAATCAACCTTTACGCTCCGCGTCTTTCTATCATAAACGGAACGATATTAACGTCTCCCAGTATTGATCTGCCCGAAAACCTACATTTACCAAAACCGCTGAACGTATTGCATGTGAACGCAGATCTGTTTCTTGAAATTACAGATTCTCAGCTTTTTGCAGATATCTCAAACTTTAGTGCCACGCTGCCTGAAACCCCTTACCAATATGTGAGAATTGCAGGGCAGTTCTACAACGATGATCGTTTTTTCGAAGTAAACGGATTAAATATAAGTACCGCAGAAAATGAACTTGAACTCAGCTTCGAAGCTCAACCCGTTTCCCTGTTCAGACAAAGTCGTCCCCTGGTTGAACAGTTTTTAGATGCTGAATACAGAACAACTATAAATACTGCACATTTCTCAAACAGATTCGTAAGGCTCTTCATCCCTGAATTTCCTGATTTGGATGAAGATTTCAGTTTGGAAGCTCAAGCTGAGGGAACCGCGCAAAACTTTTTTGTTGACCGCTTTCAGGCTCTGTATGGAGAATCAGCAATTATTGCTACAGCAACTATCGAGAATCTATTTTCTACCGATATCAGCTATAATGCACAGATTGAAAATATTGTGCTTCAGCAGGATCAGTTTCAGTGGATCTCGGACACCTACTTGAATCAATTTGATACCGGTTTATATCAAAGCACAATTATTCGTGGTGACCTATTCGGGAATTTGCAAGAAACCAGCGCCGATTTAAGTATTGATACAGATGTCGGATCGTTAATGCTTGATCTGTTTATGAACCACAGAGATGAGTCCGGCTATGAACTGCTCGCTGAGCTTGATTCACTGAATATCTCTCCCATTCTGAAAGACACCCTTTCAACCACCAGGCTAAACGGCCGAATAGCTCTTTCCGGTTCAGGTTTTGACAAAAATGCAGCCCTTAATGCCTCTCTTGATCTATCCGGAAGTACTATTCGAGATTATGATTTTCAACAGATTATCGGCGAGACGGGCTACTCAGATGAGCAGCTCACCTATTCTCTTCAAATCAGCGACGAGTTCGGGACGCTTCAAGCGAACGGCCGGTATAATGAAAATGAATCGAATCCGGAATTTAATTTTGATGGCACCGTACAGAATTTCAATTTTGCCACCTACACAAACTATTTCCAGAGTGAAGAAACTGATTTTAACGCAACATTCTCCGGTATTATCCATGGGAAAAGTGCAGATACGGCACACGGAAGGATAAGCGTAGAAGTTGATCGGTTTATCTCGGGCGCTGATACAATTCGCGCCCATCAGCTTTATGCAGACATCAGTCCTCCCGATCAGCAACCCAGGATTTTACGATTTACCAGTTCTTTCTTTGATGGAGAAATAGAGGGAACCATTGCACCTACTACCATTCGAAATTTTACTGCTTACTGGAATAACTATTTCCAAGAACGTATTCGCAGAGAAGTACTCTTTGATCAAGAGTTCGTTCTGGCTGATTTAGAATTTTCGGACGATTCGTTTGAGTATCCTGAGCTTGATCTATCTCTCCAAGTATCCGTTAAAGACCTGAAGCTTTTAAGGCACTATTTGCCGGATCTCCCAGAACTTCAGAGTCGTGCCAGGTTAACTGCTTCTGTCAATGCTTCCGAAAGTTCACTTTTAATGTCGGGTACACTTTTTGAAGAAAACTTTCAGTCAGGTGATATTAAGGCAAGAAATTTAAATACCTCGATCTCTGCAGAGTTTAATTATGGAGAGTCAATTCGTGATTTCGGTAACCTTGATGTTCAGATCAACAGCGGAGAAATTGTGGTAAATGAGATGACTTTTTTGGATAGTTATCTCAACTTCTCAATGAGAAATGATTCGCTTCAGCTACAACAACAATTTGTGCGTGACGATAATATTGAGTTCCAATCAACATTAACCGGTGCATTAAGCCCCGGGCAGTTTGAGGTAACCGTAAATGACCTGCTGATTGGCACGCCTCAGTACAATTGGCGTTCCGAAGAGACTTCTCAAATCATCTACACAGATGATAATAAACTCACTCTTAACAACGTGCGGTTAACCAGCGACCGGGATCTGCTTGAGATCAACGGCACCTTCAGCGAAGCTTTCGAAGATTCCGTTGATTTTAGAATCGAAAATTTCGATCTCTCTCGAATTTCTGACTTAGTTGGAGGACGTATTTCTTTTTCAGGAATTCTGAACGGAGAGTTTATCACGCGCTCGTTAACACAAATACCAAGCATACAGGGTAACATAAGTGTTGAGGAAGGAAGAATTGATGGCCGGTTGATTGGAGATGTAGAGTTAAACAGTGAATTCAATTCTGACGAAAATAGATTCGACACAAACGTTCACGTCTTTACTGATCCGGAAAAATATTCAAATTATATTGGCAGAAATGATGGCATTGGTCAGGATCTCAGGCTAAACGGGTATATAAAAATCCCGGAAGAATTAACCGCTCCCGACGATGAACTGTTCTATTTCGATGCTGATCTGCGAGAAATTGACCTTTGGATTGTGGAGTTTATAGTACCCAATATTATTACGTCTATGCAGGGGCGGGCACAAGGAACTGGGTTTATATCGGGCTCCAGAACAGATTTCGACTTCAACTCCGATTTTACAGTAGAAGAAGCGATAGGTACACCACTGTTTACAAATGTTGAATATCAGCTTGCAGGAGAATTGAATTTCAACAAGAGTGATGGTCTGACTTTCACGGAAGTTCGATTGACTGATCATCGCGGCGGGACAGGCAGGCTAACCGGTACCGTAGATTTAAATGAATTTCAACCCGGTACATTCATGGATCTAACGATTGACCTCAATAATCTGCAGTTCATGAATAACCCCTACGATCCCGATATCCCGTTTTATGCCAATTTATATGGTACCGGTCAGGCTCAGATCAGTGGATCAAATACCAGTCCGTTTCTTAGAACGAATGGTGCAGTTTCGCTTTCATCCGATTCCAGAATTTCCGTTCCACTTGAGGAAGAGACCGAATTTGAACAAGATAGAAGGTTTATCCAGTTTGTAGATACATTTGACCTATCCATACTTGAAGAGCGATTGCGACGGCAGGCAGAAGAAGACGCCGAGAACGGCGCTACACCTGAAGAGCTTACTTTTGTTGAACTTTTCACAATGGATCTGCAGTTCACCGCTAACGACCCGGTAAATGTTCGGCTAATTTTTGATCCCGTTACTAACGAAATCCTGAATGCAGATGGCACCGGACAAGTTCGTGTCCTGCTCGAAGACCAAGATGTGAGTATGTTCGGTCGTTTCAATATTCAGAGTGGAGATTACCAATTTGTTAGTGGAGATATTTTTACACGCAGGTTTTCATTAGAACAAGGCGGTTCCATCAGCTGGCAGGGAGACTTGATTGATGCCGGTCTGGACGTCACCGCAATTTACCGCGCACGACCCGTCATTTCAACACTCCTCTCATCCAACGCAGCATCGGCCACCCCCGAAAGTGGACAACGGGTTCCTATTGAACTGGTTCTGCAAATTGGGGGTACAATTACCCAGGTTGAAAATGAATTTTTCTTCAGAGTGCCAACCGGAATTGAGGGAACACTTGATCCAACGCTGGCTACTCAGATTAATAACCTGAATCAAAATGAAGAAGAAAAATTAATTCAGGCTACCAGTATATTGTTGAGTGGCAATTTTATACCCTCAAATCAAGCTCAAGGCTTAGGCTTTGGAGATGGATTTTCAGGAACCGCAGCCGTGGTAAATCCGCTGCTTTCAAGTCAGGTTATCAATCCGCTTCTGTCAAATCAGATAAATTCTCTGCTTAGAAGCGACATCACTTTTGATATAGATTTAAACCTCACTGCTTTTAATGAAGTAGATTTAGGAGTAGCTTTGCGTTTGTTTGATGATCGTGTGATTTTACGGCGTGAAGGACAGATAACCGGTGAACAGAGTGATATTGGAGATTTAGGTGCTACATACCGAATAAATCGTACCTTCTCTCTTACTGCCTTTCACAGGCAGGACCCAACATTAAGCTATACCAGCAGTGTTGAAACTCGGCAAACACAGGAAATGAACGGAGTTGGACTCGAAGCACAGGTGCAGTTTAATACCTGGCAACAATTCAGACAGCGTATATCGAACGCTTTCAGGGGTTTATTCGGTTTAAACAGAAGGGACGATGAATCGGGCAGTACAGAGGATGATGCCGGCGATTCATTTGCAGAAATTAATTAGTAAAAAAATACAGTATGAGTAAAAAAGACAGATTGAGTTCTTTAGAAAAGAAAATCATAGAAATTTTAAAGTCCTATCCGGACGCGTCCATTCCAATTCCGTTGCTGATGGATGCTTTATCTTTACCGAAGCAAGGAGAGAAAAAAATAAAAAAAGCTGTAAATCGGCTTAAACAAATCGGTCACGTATTTGTGACAAAAGGAAATTTAGTACGCCTGAATGAGGCAGCAGAGGATGACGATAACGTCTACACCGGAACTTTAGATGTAACCAGTCACGGTGACGGTTATGTCATAGTTGAGGGAAGAGATCAGGATATAAAAATAACCCAGCGATTTATGGGCACCGCCCTGAATGGTGATACCGTAAAAGTTAAACTTACCGGCTATCACAAGAAGAGCAATAAGCCCATGGGCAAAATTGAAGAAGTTGAAGAGAGAGCTGACTCACTGCTGGTAGGTACACTTAAAGAAGTGGCCAAAAATACCTATTTGATTGAAACAGACCATCAATCATCTCGGGTTGATTTTTTCGTAGATCCAAAGGATATGAATGACGCCAAACCCGGCGACAAAGTTACATTCAGACTCATACAGTGGGAAGACGTTCGAGGATATCCGCAGGCAAAAATTCAAAAGACCTTTGGTCCGGCCGGCAGTAATGAAGCAAATGTGCTCTCAATCCTGGCCGAAAAGCAGTTTGAATCATCTTTCCCACCGGAGGTAGAAAAATTTGCCGAAGAGATACCGGAAAAAATTCCGGAAGATGAGATAAAGCGACGCAGAGACATGCGTGAAGAAGTAGTTCTGACAATAGACCCTGCTGATGCCAAAGATTTTGATGACGGGCTCAGTATAGAAGTGCTCGACAACGGAAACTACTATCTTGGAGTTCACATTGCAGATGTTACTCACTATATGCCGAGAAGTACCGTACTGGACGATGAAGCCATCGAGAGAGCTACCAGCGTCTATCTTGTAGACCGGGTTATTCCTATGCTTCCGGAGTATCTCAGTAACGGCGTTTGCAGCCTTCGTCCTCACGAAGATAAACTTGCATACAGCTGCTTTATGGAAATTGCTCCAAATGGAAAACTGATTGACTATACCATTGAAGAGACTGTAATTCATTCCAAACAGCGCTTTGTATATGATGAAGTACAGGAGATTTTAGACGGAAACGCTGATCACCAGTTTAAAACAGAGCTAAAAACACTTGAGAAACTGGCTAATATCCTATTGGATAAGAGATTTAAACAGGGATCCATCAACTTTGAAACCCCGGAACCGAAGTTTGTTTTGGATGATGATGGTAAACCGGTTGATGTTATTGTGAAAGAGCGGATTTTTGCTCATCGTTTAATTGAGGAGTGCATGCTGATGGCCAATAAAACGGTAGCTCTCCACACAGATTCTTTGCGCAAGAAGGTTCGCGGTAATAAAACTGCCAAAAGTGACCATCCATTTTTATATCGCGTGCACGGCGAACCTGATTTAGAAAAACTGAATAACATAAAAGAAACTGCTAAACCTCTGGGAATACATTTTGACTTGAAAGGCGGCATTTCTTCAAAGAAAATTAACGATCTGCTTAAACAGGTTGAGGATACCAATCTTGAAAATATTATTAACGGCCTGATGCTGCGTTCGATGGCCAAAGCTGAATACTCACCAAAAAATATTGGCCATTTCGGACTTGGTTTTAAACACTATGCACACTTTACCAGCCCAATACGCCGTTACCCCGATGTAATTGTTCATCGGCTTTTAAAACGTTACAACGCCGGGTCCAGTGAATATACCTACGATCAACTTGTTGAGCTTGGTGAACATTGCAGCGAGAAAGAGCGTTACGCTGTGGAAGCAGAACGAGATTCTGTTAAATTAAAGCAGGTAGAGTTTCTGTCTGAAAGAGTTGGCGAAAATTTCGTAGGCACCATTAGCGGTGTTACAGAAAATGGTCTTTACGTTCAGATAAATGATATATACTGCGAAGGCATGGTACGCGTTAGCGATTTGAAAGATGACTTTTATGTGTTTCATCCTAAAATGCACTGTTTGATCGGCAGATCAAAAGGCAAAAAGTATCGTCTCGGTGATACAATTAATGTGAAAGTTGTTAAAACTGATCTTGAAAAAAGACAGATTGATCTCACTTTAGGCGATAAATAATTTTAATAAACTGTACGAATATGCAGACTCGATACAAATTTTTCCTGATTTTTCTGCTTACACTATTTCTTGGAACAGCAGTAACCGAACAGCTTTTTGCCCAATACTTCTTTTTTGGGAAAAATCGTGTTCAATATGATACATTTGATTGGAGATTTATTGAAACCGATCACTTCGATATCTACTACTACGACTCCAGAAACTACCATCTGGCCCAGTTCACTGCGGAAACTGTAGAATCTTCGCTCAAGCAGCTAAACCAGGATTTTGATGATCAGCTGACAGATCGTATTCCCGTTATTATTTACGACTCGCACAGCGATTTCTCACAAACAAATGTAGTTCGCTTACCTGTAGATGCCCAGGGAATCGGAGGTGTAACCGACAAGTTCAAAAACAGAATGACTCAGCCCTTCATGGGTGATTATGCCGATTTCAGGCGTACATTACAGCACGAACTTCTGCATGCCTACATTAACGACGTCTATTATGGCGGAAATGTCCAGTCTATCGTAAGCAACAACATTCAACTTCGATTTCCACTTTGGTTCGAAGAGGGACTGGCCGAATATTTAGCGCTTAAGTGGGACACACAAACAGATATGTACATCAGGGATGCAATTTTGAATAATTACCTCCCTCCCATTCAGCAACTTGGCGGTTTCTTTGCATATCGCGGGGGACAGGCATTCTGGTACTATATTGAGGATCAGTACGGACGACCAAAGATTACCGAGATTTTACAAAGAATTAAATCAACCAGAAACATACGGCTCTCTTTAGTTCAGTCACTCGGTCTTGAGATTGATGAACTCTCGGAACGCTGGCAGGAATATTGGCGACAGAGGTATTTCCCTGAAGTTGCAGAGCGTCAATCTTTGAGCAGCGTTGCTACACAAATTACGACCAGAGCACGTTCAGGATCTTATAACACAAGCCCGGCAATTTCGCCACGTGGAGATCGCATCGCAATGATTACAAATCGTCGCGGTGTATTTGATGTTGTTGTGGTGGATGCTAACAGCGGTGAACGTATAAAGACTATAATAAGTGGTGCCGACAACCCGATGTTTGAAGAGTTAAACATTCTGAACCCAAATTTGAGCTGGTCTCCTGATGGCAGTAAAATTACACTGTCCAGTAAATCACAAGGCTCTTACAATTTAGCCATTGTTGATTATGAAACACTGAACAGCGAGACGATACGATTTCCAAGTTTGGATGCAATCAATTCCGTGGCATGGTCTCCCGATGGCAATAAAATTGCATTTGATGGCAACATGGGACCTTACCAAAATATATTTGTTTACAACTTAGAAACCGGCGATTTCCAGACTGTAACAAATGATGTTTTCACAGACGTTGAGCCTGCCTGGGGACCGGATTCTGAAATGATCTATTTTGTATCCAACAGGGGCGGTGTTTTAGATCCTAATGCCGCCAAAGCCGGTTACTCAATTATGCAGGATGACTCATTCTATGAAACAGATCTATATAGAATTCGTCTCGGAAGTAATCGAATAGAAAGGCTCACAAATACACCAAATTGGTCAGAAAATCAGCCTACACTTACCAATGATGGTCGTATGCTCTTTGTTTCCGACCAAAACGGAATCCCAAATATTTATGAGTACGATTTAAACAGCAGAACGGTTCACCCAATCACCGACTTACAATCCGGTGTAATGCAAATTTCGATTTCTGTTGACGGTACAAGGGTTGCTTTCAATTCACTAAATCGGGGATTTCCTGATATTTTCATGCTTCGCTCACCTTTTGACAGACGCATGAACCGACAGCTGACACCCAACGCCTGGGCTCAGGAAAGAGCAGCTACCCGCCCGGGAGATCGAGTGCCTGCTATACGTTATGCCCAGGAGATGATTCAGAACAGACCCATGGGTAATGTTGTTACATCCAGGGTACTACAGGATGCACCCGTTACCGGTCATGAAAGGATGATTGAAGCGCGTCGGGATACAACCGAGCGTGATACGACAACACGAACAGATCGAATTGATTTTAGAAATTACCAGTTTGGTGAAGCTGTAGTTCAGGATACAACTATTGAACTCCGGGACGATCCCCGTAAGTTTGAGCCCACAGCAAATACCACAGAAGATGGTCTATATCAACCCAAAGAGTATAGATTGAGTTTTTCTCCTGACTTTAGCTATGCAGCGGGACAAATCAGTACGTATTACGGAACATCCGCTTTTGCTTTTGTTACACTGACAGATCTTTTCGGTGATCATGAAATCTCATTCGGATCAAACCTTGTATTCGACCTAAGAAATAGTGATTACACATTTCAGTATGGATACCTGAGAAACCGAACAAATTTCTACACATCCTTTTTCCATCAGTCCAGAAACTTTCAAACGTTCAGTGGAGAACTACTTCGATTTAGAACATTTGGTGCTTCTGTAGATTTTCAATATCCATTTAATCGATATCAAAGAGTAGATTACGGAATATCGGGAATTGGATTGGCAAGAGACTTCAGTTCTGTAAGAGGTGTGGGAGCAAGAAATTTAAGTAACGAACGTAGTTACTTTCTCTATCCTCAAGTTACCTTTACCGGAGACTATACAATACCCGGCTTTATAACTCCGCGGGGTGGAAACCGCTACTCTATCAGATTAGCGGCCAGCCCACCTTTAACATCAGAGACACCACAGTTTGCAACACTTTTAGGTGATTACAGACAATACATTGATCTGGGCTCACGATACTCTATCGCATTACGTGGGGCCGGTGCTGTTTCCTACGGACGAGATTCACAAACGTTCTTTATGGGAGGAATGCTTGGATGGATCAATCAGCGCTGGAGTGATGCCGAAATTCCATTTGAACGACTTGCCGACACATTCTTCACACTACCGGCAACTCCGCTTAGAGGGCACGAATTCAATACAATTTTTGGTGACAAGTTCACTCTAATTAATGCAGAATTTCGATTCCCTCTCTTTGCAGCCGTGCTGCCAGGGCCACTTCCGATACTTCCGCTTTGGAATATCACAGCAGTTGCATTCGTGGATGCTGGTGCAGCCTGGGGATTTGAAGTACCCTACTCCCGTTTTGTTGATCAGAATGGTGAACCAATTGTTTACTTTGAAAATCCTGCAGGCTTAGATTGGAAAGTCGGTACAAAAAGAGATGAGTTTATCAATCCTCAAACCGGGCTTTTAAGAGAAGGAGAACCTCAACAAGGTGACATCCCCGCAAGTTTTGTAGACGGAGATATTCTAATTGGCGCCGGTTTTGGATTGCGAACAATATTGTTAGGCCTTCCTTTCAGATATGATATAGGCTGGCCTTATGAACGTTCCGGTTTTGGAAGCAGTCCTATTCACTACTTCTCAATCGGAATTGATTTTTAGTTCATAACCTGAGTTCTATTGATAAATTATGACCGTGAAAGTCCCCCTTAATAAAGGGGGACTGAGGTGGATGTTCATCAGATCGTATGGTAAAATTCGATAAACACCCCTGTCCACTGTAGCCTCGGCGTAGGTGGGCCTCTAAATTTCGTTTCACG
>CAZHUP010000058.1:0-14721 GCA_964535495.1 uncultured Rhodohalobacter sp. | reverse complement strand
CGACCTCTGCGTCACTGCGGTGAACCTCACCCATCCAAAAACTCCCTGATGTTATTATAAACCCCCTCAATCAATTCTGTCCGGGCTTCCACGCTTGACCAGGTGATGTGCGGCAACATCAACAGACGAGAGCTGTTCTTCAGGCTAAGCAGCGGATTAGCCTCGCTTATAGGTTCCTGCTCAAAAACATCCAGAGCCGCTCCCGTAATCAACTCCTCGTCCAGGGCTTTGGCCAAGTCCGCTTCATTAACAATTCGTCCCCTTCCGGTATTGATCAGAACTGCAGACTCCTTCATTTTTTTGATCTGATCATAGGTAATCAAATTATCCGTATTCTCATTCAAAGGTGCATGAATGGAGACCACATCCGATGTTCGAAGCAGTTCTTCCAGTTCCAAACGTTTGTAGGGTTGTTCCGTATTTTTACCGGTTGTTGAGTAGTAAACGACTTCAGCACCAAAAACTTCTGCGATCTCAGCCACTCTCTGCCCGATCGTACCCAGACCAATAATACCAAATCGTTTCCCCTTCAATTCATGAAACGGTCGATCCAAATTGGTGAAAATCTCACTCTTCGAATATTTACCGCTTTTGATGAACTGATCGTAAAACTCTAAATCCTGCATCAGCCGAAACAACATCGAAAACGTGGATTGGGCCACGCTATCAGTAGCATATCCCGCCACATTTTTGACCGTCACCCCATGCTTTTTAGCCGCTTCCAGATCCACATTATTCATACCCGTTGCCGCGATGGCAATCATCTTCAGCTGACCGGCATATTTGGAAATCAGTTCTTTATCCAGCACCACTTTGTTAGTGATAACAATCTCTGCATTCTTAATTCGCCCTTCAGTTTGGTCCGGCCGGGTAGACGGATAAAAGGTGATATCTCCCAACTCTTTAAGTTTATCCAGGTTTGGCGGTGTTCCAACGGTTTTGGCATCCAGAAATATGATGTTCATCTTCAATTCAGTTTTATTCAATGTTTATTCTTCTCCTCGATCCATTTCGACATATACTTTGTCCCCTGCTGGTAGTGATACATTAGCATTGAACCGATAAAATTCTTCTTTCTGTGATTTTGTAAGTTTTGGTTCAAAGCAGTTAATCGATTCAAAAAGTCTACTTCAAACTTTTCTTTATCGAATTTCTGCTTCAACAGTTTAAAACCTTGAGTTTGAGCCGCCCTCCACTTCTGACTGTTTTGGTATAGCTCAATAGCACTTTTTGCAAATTGTATCGGATCATCACGAACAGATCCAGGCCAGTTATTCAATTTTTCTATTCCCTCAGCCCCGATAGATGTGGTTACGCTTGGAGTTCCAAAACGCATTGCATCAGCCAGTTTACCTTTCAGACCCGCACCAAACCGCAATGGAGCCAGCAAAACCCTGGCCCTGCTGATCACCTCTTTGGCTGATTCAGCCCGGCCGTGCACCCAAAAACCCTCTTTTGGATTGTGCAACTGATGAACTTTTTGCGTTGGATAAGCACCAAAAATATTCAGTTTAGCGTTCGGCAGTTGATGATGAATCAGCGGCCAGATCTCCTCCTTGAGCCAGAGAACAGCATTCCAGTTAGGTTCGTGCAGAAAGTTACCGATGGAAACAAAATCACTTCGATCTTCGAACGTAATCGGTGAGCTCTCCGGCAGCTGCTTCATCAAAAATGGAAGGTAGTAGAGTAAATCCTCTGGCACCCGAAATTGATTCTGAAGTAACTCAAATTCAAACTCAGAGATTATCAGCGAAAGGTCACACCTATAGATACTGGCTATTTCACGTTTTGAAACTTCTTCCTCAGAAAGCATCTCCGGTTCGAATTTCTGGCCGCTCTTCCAAGCATTTTGCCGGGCAGCCCTCAGGCAGTGAAGATCTTCGGTATCCAAAATTCTTATAGCATTCGGACACTCCTCAACAACTCGCCAGCCAAACTGCTCCTCAGTCATAAACCGATCAAACATGACAACATCCGGCTGCAGTTCACGTATGAAGTCGTTAAACGTTGAGCTGTTCATCTCTACTCGAACCGGGTTAACGCCGTAATCAGCTAAATTTACTGCATAACTGCTATCAGAGGCTGAAGTGGCAAATGTAATAGCGTATCCACCCCGCTTTAAAAGGTCTATCAGCTCCATCATTCTGCTTCCGGCAGCCGACGAGTTAGGTTCAGGCCAGACTTTTCCGATAATCAGCAACTTCCTAATTTGATTCATGTGCAAAAACTATCCAATTCTTCCATCTTTAGCAGATGTTTTTAACGCTCAACAAACTATTTCAAAGTCTATTTTTGAATAGATTGAGTTCTTAATACCTTTCGCGTGACTTTTCACAACAATATTTTATGAGCATACGCTACATTGACAAGAAAGATGAACTGCAATCTGTTGTTCGTCACTTAGAATCTACCAATCAAATAGCAATCGATCTTGAGTTTGACAGAAACCGTTACCGGTACGGTTTCAATCTCTGCCTTATCCAAATTTTTGACGGAGAAGATTGTCACCTCATTGATCCGTTGAGTGATCAAATCCAGACAGAACAGCTTTTTCCGATGCTGGAAGACTCATCCATCGAAAAAGTAGCCTTTGCTTTTCAGGAAGATCACCGCCTGCTGCATTACATCGGATGCCGGCCTAAGAATATTTTTGATCTCCGAATCGCTTCTCAGCTGCTCAACTATCCTCCTGCTTCACTGACAAATATTGTAAAAGATACTCTAGATGAGGATATGGGAAAATCTTCACAGAATAGTAATTGGTTTAAAAGACCCCTGAGAGAGAATCAGATTAAATATGCCGCCAAAGATGTTCTCTATCTGTTTGATCTGAAAAAGAAGTTTAAATCTGAAGCTGCACAGAAACAGATTCTCCCCTGGATAAATGAAGAGAACCGAAGTTGGGATCAGGTTCAATATGATGACTCTGATATCAACAACTTCATAAAGGAGAAAGATATGCGGGATTTAAATGAGGTTGAGTGGAATGTTTTTGTCCGGTTGATGGAGTTCCGAGAAAAAATTGCAAGTAATTCAGATAGACCATCTTACCAGATCTTTAGCAAAGATCTGGTTTATAAAATTGTTGAAAATCCTGAGAGATTAAAACAATGGACATCCGAAAAAGGTGTTTTCAGCAGGTTGAAGAATAGAAATATCCAGCGAAAATTAGAAAAGCTCGTTCACGAGTCGATTCAAGAAGCTGAAGCGATGGGACTTTCACGATCTGAATTGGCCAAAAAATCTCCCACTGCAGAGGAGATGAATGAGATAAATCAAAAGAAACAGCTTATACAACAGGCCAAATCAGAGTTCTTTTCACCAATCAAAGATAAAATATCAGAAGAGTATGGTGAAGAAGTGAGTACTTTTTTATTCAGCAACCGTATCATTTCGGATTTAGTAACCGGATCAAACGGTTCATTGGAGAAGTACAAACGTAATCTTTTGGAAAATTATGCTGACGAACTGAATCTGGATATCAATCACTATTTAGATTGATCGGCCATCGGTAGGTACACCATTCCTTCCACTTTGATCGGCTTTGTAGCATGGTAAACATTACATAAACTGCGTGTAGATTATTATTGCTAGACCGGTAAGAAGTAATAACCAGATGATAATTGCATAACGGCTCAGCTCTTTTCCTTCTTTTCTCTCCCTAAAACTTTTTGGTCTTATTCCCTGAAGTAAAAAGGTAATTACACCGGCCAGATTAACACAGATTATATAAGTAATTGTTAATACACCGGCACCAAATGCCAGATCAAACATACCGCTGCCCAGCAAAAGCCCAGTTGCAACCATAGGCGGAAGCAGAGCAACCGCAACCATCACCCCAATTACAGCCGCTGAAATACCTCTGGTAAATGAAAGGCAACCGGCTACCCCTGCAGCTAATCCTAAAGCGATATCTGCAAAACTAACAACCGTACGAGATGAGATTTCATACACATCGGGATCAACATAAATGGCCATTCCCATTATGATAGATAAAACCATACCAAGTGAAAATCCAAAAAATATTGATTTTAATGAGCGCTTCATTAACGCTGTATCACCCAATGTAGTTGCCAGCGAAAGACCCACATTTGGCCCTAAAATAGGAGCAATCACCATCGCACCGATCACCATCGCACCGCTATCACGAATTAACCCATTGGCGGCTACAATGCATGAGAGTGCAATTAAAACAAAATAGATCCATGAACTATCCACCATTTCTTTAATCTCTTCGTAAAGCTCATCTACGGAAATTCGTTTGACTCGATTATCTTCCGACTCCTCTTCGCCTCTCATTTTCTCTTCCTTCTCCTCCTCTCTTGGCTCATGGCGGGGAATGGTGGCTGAAACAGGGAGCAAAATCACCCGATAGTCATCCCGATGTCCCAGGCTGTTGTCAATATCTTCCAGTATTTTCTCAGTGAGCTCAACATCCGCCAAAATATGGATCGTTGTCCGTCCGGTAACAGAATCATCAATCCATTGTTCAATCACATCTTCTTCGTCAAAGATCTTTTTAACGGAATCGTAATCCTCAGGGGTAATAATTTGTATGAGTCGTAGTGCCATGCAGGAATATGAATTTAATAACGTACTTAATCAACAAAAAAGAAGAGCCGGCTTTTTATCAAAAAGCCGGCTCCTAACCTATCTCGACAGATATGATAGCAGATGTGGTGCATCTGCTTCATTGTGTAAGCATTTGTCAATCAAACAAATTTCAATTCGCTCTTTCTATATTTGGCTTCGAGGTATCCATTTTCAACAGTTGGTAAATCGGGCAGAAAGATACTGCGCCTGAGAAAACAGGAATCAATCCGATAAATCCCCAGTAACTGTCAAAATATAAACCTAAACCAACTATGAGAGCTCCAATAATCACTCGAATAATTGAATCGGTGTATCCTACATTTTTCTTTAAAATCATAATGTCAACCTCTCAAATTTTAACTATTTAAAGATTGACGAAATTTCAAATCTTCCGATTTTTGGCTTCATCATCTCTTCTTGTATCTCTAAATATGATAAGAATCCTTCTTGTTTATCCACCACATGCCTAACCTGATCGCAATATGATACCTGCCATTAGCGACACATCAGGGAAATCCCTATGTCATCTCAGACCGGCTCATCAGTGAATTCGAATCTTGATGGATGCTCACTTCTTTTCTTTATATTTTAAATAAATACGATTTATCACTGCAAATTAGCTCAATACCTTTCTATGGATTTTAAACCGCCCTTTCAATCGATCACCTGGAAAGAAGATCGTGTGACCATCATCGACCAAACTTTTTTACCTGAACGTGAAGTTTACGTTGATCTTAATACAGCCGGGCAGGTATGGGATGCCATCAAAAAAATGAAAGTCAGAGGAGCACCTGCGATTGGTATTACGGGTTCATATGGACTCTACCTTGGAATTAAAGATCTGAAAGAGAGTACGTTCGACTCTTTTTACAGCGAAACAGACCGCATAGCAGAATACATCAACTCTTCCAGACCAACAGCGGTAAACTTATCCTGGGCTTTAAAACGGTTGATGGCCACCATCTATGCAGCAAAAGAGAAACCGATCGAGGAGATTAAAGAGATTGTTTTAAAAACTGCAATAACCATTCACAACGAAGACCGAAGACTATGCAGGTCGATCGGAGAAAATGGTCTTGAATTGATTCCTGATAATGCAAAAATATTAACTCACTGCAATACCGGCGGACTCGCAACTGGTGAGTTTGGAACAGCATTCTCTGTTATTTTACACGCACATCACGCAGGAAAACTAAAACAGGTTTGGGTTGATGAGACCCGGCCACTGCTTCAGGGTTCAAGATTAACAGCCTGGGAGTTACAAAAAGCGGAGATCCCCTTTAAGCTGAATGTTGATTCAGCTGCTGCGTTTTTAATGCAACAGGGCAAGGTGGATCTTGTGATACTCGGAGCCGATCGGATTACAAAGAATGGTGATACTGCCAATAAAATAGGCACCTACTCGCTAGCCGTGTTAGCTGATGCTCACAACATTCCGTTCTATGTTGCTGCTCCCTACTCCACCATCGACATGGAGCTGGAAACAGGCAGCGAAATTGAGATTGAGCAGAGAGATGCAGATGAAGTCACAAACTTCGGCAATAAACAGACGGCTCCTGACAAAGTAGACGTATATAATCCCGCTTTTGATGTGACACCCAATCAGTTAATTACGGCTATAATCACTGAAAAGGGAGTGATTAAACCCAACTACAAAACCAACTTCGAAAAATTGTTCAGTTGAGTGAATTGTACTGAACCTTGTATTTAACCACTTTTTTGAATCCATTTTCATCAGGTTCAACAGCGTACGCGTATCCATCAGAAACTTTTTTAAACAGACTGCTTCGCGGCCAAGTAAAGGTGTACTGAACCATTTGACGATCCTTATCCGGGTCTAAAATCCACCACTCAAAATATGTTTCATCATCAGATATGAGCGCTAGCCATATGTGACCTTGATCGTCCGTCAGCATGGTATAGATAGCCGGCCATTCAAGCGGATAGTTGGCACTTGCCCTTGTTAAATAAAGCTGACGATTATGACTAAACTCTCTTTCAATTAACTTTTCTGCATCAAGTTTTGCCCTTTTAAATGGACTTCTGATGATTCTTTGAACAGATCCACTTACATCTCTTTCTCTGATTTCAAAATTTTCGGTCCAGGCTGTGTAGAATTTATCATTTTGGAACTGCGTTAAAAGTGACCTCTCAGAATATGGTAAAAGAAATGCAGACGGCCGGCCGGCATGATCTCCAATTTGATAATTCTCTGCATTTAAGCTGAATAGCTCTTTGTCATCAATTAAACCGGAAACATCAGCCATAAGGTAGTATTGCATTCTATCCGTGTAGAAAGCAGGATTACGATTATCCGTAAACTCAATTAAAAACCTATTCTCATCCCAGAGTTGGATAGGTGTAGGTTTTAGTACCAGAGACTCACCAAATGTTATCTGAAAGGATGAATTAAACTCTGTTGATTCCAAAAATTCCAGAGAGTTGACATCAAAACGTGACACTCTGTTCAACTCATCGTCAAAAACAAATAGCGTATCCCCTTTAGTTTGGATATTTCTGATGCTCTCGAATTCCCCCGGCTCTCTGCCTAATCTTCCAATCGTATCTATAAGCTCACCCTCCGGTGAGTACTTGTAGATACTTCTTATTCTATGACGCTCGGCTGCTACAAATAGATTCCCATCCCGGTCAACATCAATTGCGGGGATTTTCTCAATAAACAGACTATCGTGGTACTCTACTGCCGGAGTGAGATTAAAATGATCCCAATTTGGATTCTCCGCTTCTTCAGGTTTGATAGTAATTATCGGAATATCCGCAGATGCATCAGATTTGAAATTGCATCCAACAAAGAAATTGAGTGATACAGTTATAATGATCAGACTAAAAACTCTCATTCTCTGTTTTAAATTAGCAAGTGATTGATATTAAAAAGCACTATTAATGATTATTCATCCAAAAATCCGTGCTCCTTCATCCACTCATCATTATAGATTTTAGAAGTGTAACGGGTTCCACTGTCGGGTAGAATTACCACCATCAAGTCATTTTCACCCAGTTTATTTTCCCGTGCATACTGCAGTGCTCCATAAACAGCCGCACCGCATGATCCTCCAATAAACAGTCCCTCCTCTTTTGCAAGGCGGCGGGTCATTTGAAAGGCGTCTTTATCGCCTACTTGTACAACTGCATCCAGCAGATCACGATCCACATTTTTTGGGATAATATCCTCACCGATTCCCTCAGTCAGGTACGGTTTCACTTCTCCTTTATCGAACTCACCGGTTTCGAAATACTTCTTATAAACAGATCCCACACTGTCAATACCAACAATCTTAACATTAGGATTCTGCTCTTTCAAAAATTTAGCTGCACCGGTAACCGTCCCTCCTGTTCCCATACCTGCTACGTAGTGTGTAACCTTTCCTTCCGTCTGCTCCCAGATCTCCGGTCCGGTGGTTTCGTAATGAGCCTCTCTGTTACTTAGATTATCATACTGGTTAGGATAGTATGAATTCGGAATCTCTTCACTCAGTCGCCTGGCAACAGAGTAGTAGCTTCTGGGATCTTCCGGTTCAACATTGGTCGGACACACCTTCACTTCGGCTCCAATTGCTCTTAACAGGTCGACTTTCTCCTGACTCTGCTTATCAGTTGTGGTAAAAATACATTTATAACCGCGAACAGCCGCAACCAATGCAAGCCCCATACCGGTATTACCTGAAGTACCTTCAATAATGGTTCCGCCGGGTTTGATAAGACCTTTCTCTTCGGCATCATCAATCATTTTCAAAGCAATACGATCTTTGATACTCTGTCCCGGATTGAGATACTCAACCTTGGCGGCAACTGTTAATTTTAACCCGTCTGTTACACTGTTTAATCGAACGAGCGGAGTATTTCCAATAGCGTCTATAATAGAATTGTGAATCATTTTTTATAATATCTTTGAACTGATAAACTTTTGCGCAAAATATAGTAATTTTTACGGCCTAATTTGTAATCAATCATCTACCGGACCGGAGCCTATTTTCGTACATGCCTCAACATTTTTTTATCTCACTTTTACTTCTCCTGATCGGATCATTCTTTTTAAATGAATTAGAAGAGATCGCTCCAAATCGGTCTGATAATCTTCTCGACCTTTCAGATGCCGAAACTGTTCGTGTATTAATTTTAGAGAGGGAAAACCCGGATGTCATCCGAATTAATGCGACGGAATCACCACTTACATTTCAAACAGATTCCAAGGATATCATACTGAATCCCGGCGATGGATTTGTTTTCCTGTACTTCGACTCTGATAAAATCAGATTCAAGCTGAGAGACCTTTCCATTCAAACAGAAGAGCTTACTGTAGAAAATCCGGACGGACTTATTCAGCTTTTCTCACAAAAAACATCCAACCGATACTATCGCGGCAATTTGGAAATACGAAACAGTAGCCAGCCCGGATTACAGATAGTTAATGCTGTTGCTCTCGAAGATTATGTGACCTCAGTGGTTGGAAGTGAGATGAATTTCAGAGAAATGGATGCGCTCAAAAGCCAGGCTGTTGTATCCCGAACCTACACGCTTTGGAGTATTCATAAAAGTGCCTGGCACAATTTTCATCTGAAGGATCACGAACTAAATCAGGTTTATAAAGGTGAATTTATTAGCCGGCCGGATTATGCCGAAGCAGCCCGCGCTACTGCAGGGGAAATACTTACCTGGAGCAATAAACTAATTCTGGCAGCCTATTCAAGCACCTGTGGAGGTCTAACGGGAAACAACCATGAGGTTTGGGATGGTGAAGAACTGCCCTATCTAAATTCTGTTAATGATCAGAAAATGTGTGAAATTTCGCCTCATTTTAAATGGAAATCGGTGATATCTAAAAATGAGCTCCTCGACTTTATTCGCTCCAGATATGGATTTTCAGCAAACAAATTTGATTCAAATACCCACCCATCCGGCAGAATCAATTCAATCACGTTTTACGATAGGTTTAACAAAGAGCTTACATTTAGCGGGAATGAATTCAGACTGATCGTTAATCGACACTTCGAAGATATGAGCTTGAAAAGCACTCTCTTTACAGTTCACGAAGCAGATAATAATATTCACTTTTACGGCAACGGGTTGGGTCATGGTGTGGGTATGTGCCAATGGGGAGCAAGAGGTTTCGCTAACTCGGGATGGAATTACTCCGATATATTATCGTTTTACTTTAATGGTTCAAAAATTGTAGATTTGAAGGACATTAAAGATCAAAAAATAGCCCTCTCTAATTAAACGCTATGTTTCTCGAACAAGACAAACCTAAAGACTACGACTGCGGATATAACCTGGATCTGATGATTGCAGCAATTCCCAGAATAGATGATCATCAGGAACGCATACGCTACGCAAAACGCGTGGTAGGCTTGATTAAACAGAGCCATCCCAACTGGGTCGAAAAAAACGGTCAGAGCCGGCTTGCATGGGATTACTATTTCGAACTTGCAGATTACGATCCCCGAGATTATGGAATACAAAATCCGTTCGAAAGTGGTCAGCAAGATGACGCTGAATAGCTGATTTACTTTCCCATCAGCAATCTGAACTTCACCTATTCTAACCATTATTCTCACTCAAATTCCTGATTATACAGGCCCTGTAACTCCTCTGTCTTTCAATGAGATACATATGACTTTCTGTTTTGGAATGACGAACTTTCAATTTATATTGAAAGTATTGAAAGAACTTGGAGCATTGAATATATATGAGTACTTCTTATTCAGATCACATTACACCGACGGAATTTATTGAAGCTCTTGACTCACCGTCATTTACAGGTTTTTTGAAGGAGGTCGAAAAATCTGATAAACCTATTTTATCTGTCACCCTGCCTATAGCCGCAATTGATCCCCTGGCCGCTCTTGAGATAAATAATGAGTATGAACAGCAATTTTATTGGGATCATCCGGAAAACGATATCTCAATATCAGCTGCCGGCTCTATTCGTGAATTGAAATCGACAGGTAAAGATCGGTTTTCAGAGATATCTACTCAAACACGAATCATGAAAGAGGAGATAGACGCTTATACTGCCATAAAGCACTCTATGGCGGGGCCGCTTTTTCTGGGTGGATATTCTTTTTCTGATCACAACATCGGCAAAGTCTGGAAAAAGTTTGGGGGTGCGCGTTTTGTACTGCCGGAATGGATGATCATTCGTAACGGTCAATTACATCTGCTTACACTTTCCATTGATAAAGAAAGTTACACAACTGATGAGATCTATCAGGAGATCATAAGCCGCATTACCGATTTTTTAAATCTTTCCGGGAAACTTCAGGATCAGGGTATTAAAGAAACCTCTAAAACTTCAATCCTCTGTACGCTGCAATCACCTGAAGATAAAGGCCGTTGGATTCAAAAGGTTGAGAGAGCCCGTAACATGATTGCTGATCAGAAATTTGAAAAAATTGTACTGGCTCGATCCGTTGAAGTTGAATCGCGCCACAAACCGATTTTTACGCTGCTCACACACCAACTAAGGCAGAGGTATCCTGAGTGCTTTAACTTTATGATTCAAAAGGATTCCGATACAGCCTTCATTGGCGCTACTCCGGAACGTCTGGCATCATTCAGAAATCAGGTGTTTATGACAGAAGGTCTGGCCGGGAGCACATCGCGCGGAAGAAGTGCCATAGAAGATGAAATTCTGGCTAATGATCTTCTCAGCAGTTCTAAAGATCGGGAAGAGCATCAGTTTGTTGTAAAAGCCATTCAGGAAAACCTGAAGCCTCTGAGTAGAAAAATTGATCACCCAAAAAAACCTCAGATTAAGAAGCTGAATAATGTTCAGCATCTGTTTACGCCTATTTCAGCATCTATAAAAAAGGGAATACTGATTCACGATCTAATTCGTGAACTTCACCCCACTCCTGCTGTAGGCGGCTTTCCAAGAGAAGATGCTGTTTCCTACATTCATGAAATTGAGCAGCTGGACAGAGGATGGTATGCGGCTCCAATCGGTTGGTTTAATTTGAACGGTTGTGGTGAGTTTGCTGTAGCCATTCGAAGCGCGCTGCTCCACGAAAACCGCGCAACTCTCTACGCCGGTTGCGGAATTGTATCTGATTCTGACCCTGAAAAAGAGTGGAAGGAAACCCTACTCAAGTTTAAACCTATGATGGACTCATTAACCGGAGCTCACCACCATTATGAATAGCCATCTCCGGTGGACATCCACGTTTCTCAATGAACTACATAACCGTGGAATTCGGCACGCCGTCATTTCACCGGGTTCGCGATCAACTCCGCTTACGATTGCAGCCGCCATTCATCCGGGGATTAAAAAACAGATCGTACTGGATGAGCGATCTGCCGGATTTATTGCATTGGGGATTGGAAAAGCTACCGGAATACCCGCAGTATTAATCTGTACATCAGGAACCGCAGCCGCCAACTATTTGCCGGCCGTCACTGAGGCGAAGCAGTCCGGTGTGCCGATGATTGTATTGACCGCAGATCGTCCGCCAAATTTACGGGGAATCGGAAGCTCACAAACAGTTGATCAGATCAAACTATATGGTGATCAGGCTGTCTTTTTCCACGAAGCGGGAGAGCCTCGTTATGAGCCTTCCGACCTGAATAGACTTCGTTATGCCGCCAGACAAGCCGTTGAGAGTTCGATCGCATCAGGCGGGGCAGCACATATCAACTTTCCATTTCGAAAGCCGCTAGAGCCAGCTGCAGAAGAGATCGAATCTGAGAAAATTCAACTTGCTGAGTCCGTTTCAAAAGCATACACCTTACCCGGCGATCAAACACTCACCCGTACGATACGATTGCAACAGAACGTTTCGAAGCTGATTACAGAATCTAATAGGCCTTTAATCATCGCCGGTCCTGCAAATCCAAATCACCGCCTGATAAATCAAATCAATCTTTTTACAGAATTGTTGGGTTCACCTGTAATAGCGGAACCTGGAAGTGGTTTCACAGAGGGTAAATCTCAGATCCACAGATACGAACAGTTTTTGAGATTGAAGGAGAAGAGAAAGTCACTCCAACCGGATCTAGTTCTGCGATTTGGTGATCAACCCTTTACCAAATCGATGCTCGTTGCACTGGATGAATGGGCAGATATCCCGACTGTTCACTTCGCATCTCGAAGGGCTACACAGGACCATTCCATGAGCGTAACTCACAAAATAGAGTGTACACCTTCTGATCAGTTTGATCTTACCGATATCCAATTTAGTGCAGATGAGGATTGGCTCAATGAATGGAAGAAATTGGATCAAACTGCCGATGCACTACTCAACGATTCTATCGGTAAAACTGAAGCATTAACCGATGGACACGTTTTTCATCATCTCTCAAACCGATTACATGGAAAATGGAATGTTATGCTCTCCAACTCATTCATACCACGCGATATGGCAATGTTTGGAGAGTCAAAGAAAAATCAGTTTGTAAACCGCGGAGCAGCCGGAATCGACGGGATTATTTCAACAGCAATAGGAATTGCCCGTTCAACTGAAAACCCAACCTGCTGTGCCACAGGCGATCTCGCATTTCTGCACGATTCAAATGCGCTTCTGAGCCTTCAGCAGATTGAACATCCATTTCTAATTGCTGTAATCAACAACGGAGGCGGCAATATCTTCAAAATGCTTCCTGTTTCTGAGAATGAGGAGTATTTTCAGGATTATTTTATCACTCCACAGGACGTTGAGATTCAAAAACTGGCTGAAGCACATCACATATCCTTCCAACAAATTAGATCAAAAGATGAACTCCACTCCTATGATCCAAACAGCATAAATGGATGTCAAATCGTTGAATTTGTAACCGACCCTGATGAAAGCATGAAACTAAGACGCACGCTCTGGGAGAGTTAGATGAAACTTTATGCCGATGGAGTTGCATACCATCTTACCATCCATCAATCTGAAAACTCTCTCCCGTACCTGATTCTCTTTCACGGGTTTATGGGTTCCGGAAAAGCTTTTTACCCCCTGATTGACGAATTAAAACCGTTTTGCAATCCCGTTACCATCGATCTTGCCGGACATGGACAAACTAAGGCGCCGGCTAAAAAGGAGCTCTTTTATGCCGATCGTCAAGTATATCAGCTTAAATCGATTCTTGACCGGCTCTCTTTAAATCGACTTTATGCATTCGGATACAGCATGGGCGGCAGACTGCTATTTCAACTGATCACCACCTACCCTGACCTTTTCGAAGGTGCCATTTTTGAAAGCACTCACTGTGGACTGACATCAGAAAAAGAGAGGAAACACCGTATTGCTGTTGATGAACTTCGGGCTGAATCCATTCAGAGTAACTTTGATAAGTTTCTCAATGAGTGGATGGATCTGCCGCTATTTCAACACACTCCGAATAGTGCCCGAAAAACTTATCGAAACATTATGAAAAGTCAGGATCCCGAATGTATGGCTGCATCTTTGCGGGGCTTTGGAGCAGGTTCAATGCCGCCGGTTTGTGATAAGTTGCAAGATGTGCAGTTCCCTCTCTATCTTATCGCCGGAGAATATGACAAAAAATATGTTGATCGGATGGACTCCATTTCCAAACTTTGCAATGATTCAACATTTCAGGTTGTTGGAAAAGCAGGTCACCGAGTACACACCGATCAGCCCGATACCTGGATTGAAATTTTGAAAACATTTATAACTAAACACTATGTCTGACTGGAAAACCGTAAAAGAGTACGAAGATATCACCTACAGAAAACGCGATGGTGTAGCCCGAATTGCGTTTAACCGACCGGAAGTGAGAAATGCATTCCGTCCGCAAACACTGTTTGAGCTGGAAGAGGCCTTAATTGATGCCAGGGAAGACACCTCCATCGGTGTAATATTACTCTCCGGGGAAGGTCCGTCACAGAAAGACGGCGGCTGGGCATTCTGTTCCGGCGGTGATCAGAAAGTGCGCGGCAAGCAGGGATATGAAGGAGTGGATGGTGTTCAGCGCCTCAATGTACTGGATATTCAACGTCTTATTCGCTTTATGAGTAAAGTGGTGATCTGTGTAGTGCCGGGCTGGGCGGTCGGCGGCGGACACAGTCTGCATGTTGTTTGTGATCTCACCCTCGCCAGTAAAGAGCACGGAATATTTAAACAGACAGACGCTGATGTGGCCAGTTTCGACGGTGGTTTCGGTTCC
>CAZHUP010000057.1:0-14871 GCA_964535495.1 uncultured Rhodohalobacter sp. | reverse complement strand
TCTTCGTAAAATGTTTGATGAGGAACATGAGAAGGAATCAAATAATATATGAGTATCAAAAAAACTGACAGTATAGCTTACCTATTTAAGGAGATGGACCCTTCTGAGAAAGTTGAGTTTGAACGCTTGCTCAGAAAAAATGAAAACTTACTGATTGAAGTTGAGTCTCTGCGAAACGTCAGTAGTAAAATAGATGAGCTACCGACATTATCTGCTCCAGATAGCGTGATTCAATCTGTTTGTGAACAGGCTTCAGAAAAAAACAGTTCAAGGAAGCTTGTTCGTTCAAAACCATTCTACTTTGCAACTGCTGCCCTATTATCATTAGGATTTATGGCCGGCGCATTAATGATGGAAACAGATGATACAGTAAACAGTACCGGAAATGCTTCAATTGGTTCTATGGGGTCTATCCAGGAAACGGCTCCAAACAGCCCGACAGGTACGTCATCAGATAGAGGTATCACCCCTTGGGTTGATGAAAATGACGTAATTCACTTCACCGGTGTTGAATCTGATCGTTCGGACTCACTTTTACAGAATAGCTATCAGCGACTGACACCTGTCACCAATCCCTCACAAAGCGGTTCACACCAAAGAAATCTGCATCTGACCGGAAGCCGGCAGTAATTTGTGTGATACAGAATCACTTTAAAGTACTTATTTACAATGGTTTGTAATTAATGTATATCTAGTTATCCACGATTGTATGTGCATAACTTAGTTTGGTTAGGTACCACTTGTGAGTTATATTCATTTACAAAATTCATCCTAAGTTACCTCTATTTCGAATGGGTAAAATTATCTCTATTGCAAACCAGAAAGGCGGTGTCGGAAAGACAACTACAGCGGTAAATTTGGCTGCAAGTTTAGCTGCTATAGAACATCCTACTCTGATTATTGATATCGATCCGCAAAGTAACTCTACCAGTGGATTGGGAATTGAGTCGAAAACTGTTTCAAATTCTATCTACGAAGTTATGGTAGGTGGTGTAGAAGTGAAAGATTCGATTCGGGAAACAGAGCTTCCATATTTAGAACTTATTCCATCACATATTAATCTAGTTGGCGCCGAAATTGAAATGGTTGACAGGAATGAACGAGAAAGGATTCTGTCTAAAGCCATTGAAGGACTAGAGGAAAAATATGATTTTATCATAATAGATTGTCCGCCGTCGCTGGGTTTGTTAACGATCAATGCTCTAACTGCTTCAGACTCAGTATTGATACCTGTTCAATGTGAGTATTTTGCACTTGAAGGTCTTGGCCAGCTGTTAAATACAATCAAGATTGTGCGACAGCATCTAAACACAGATCTAGAAATAGAAGGTGTTCTGCTTACAATGTATGATACCCGTACCAGGCTATCGAACCAGGTGGCAGATGAAGTGAAGCGATACTTTGATGATCGTGTATTTTCTTCAGTGATATCAAGAAATGTGAGATTAGCGGAAGCACCAAGTTTTGGTAAACCGGCAATTTTGTATGATGCAACCAGTGTTGGGTCAAAAAATTATCTCGCTTTGGCAAGAGAGGTCATTCAGCGAAATAAAAAATTATTTAAAAATAGTCCTGTTCTATCCAAATAGAGGTTGATATGTCGAAAAAAGTATTAGGCAGGGGTTTGGGTGCATTTTTTCCTGAGTATGATGAGGAAGGAAAAGAGGAATCGAATGAGAGCGATTCGAAAAAGCAGCCAAAGACCAAAACAGCTATCCCAATTGAACCGGCCGAACGTGTAAACGTGGTTCTGAATATTCCTGTGGATCATATTCGCCCAAATCCACATCAGCCTAGAAAAGATTTTAATGAAGAGGCACTAGATGAACTATCCTCATCTATAAAGAAACACGGCCTTATTCAGCCCATTACAGTACGGTATTTAGGCGAGAAACGATTTGAGCTAATTAGTGGTGAACGGCGTCTCAGGGCTACCAAACAAGCCGGTATTGCCGAGATTCCCGCATATATAAGAGAAGCAAATGATGAACAATTAATTGCTTTTGCTCTTATTGAAAATATCCAGCGTGAGGAATTAAACCCCCTTGAAATTTCAATGGGTTACAAACGGCTGATTGATGAGTGTAATTATACACAGGGTGAAGTGGCTGAACGTGTAGGAAAAAATCGCACAACGGTAACAAACATGCTTCGTTTATTGCAGTTACCCGATTTTATTCAAGCGGCTCTTAGAGATGAATCCATTTCAACCGGACATGCAAGAGCGTTAATTAATTTAAAAAGCGAAAGCGATCAGAAAAAGGCTCTGAGCAAAATTTTAAAAAATTCACTTTCCGTACGACAAACTGAAGATCTGGTGCGATCGTTGGATAAAAAAAGTGAACAGAAGCCTAAGAAAACTGAAACAAAGCAGTCTGACCCATTTTTGGAGGACTTTTCAAAGCGCCTTCGGAATAGTTTGAGTACAAAGGTAAATATTAAACAAAAGGGAAAAGGCGGCGAAATTCGAATTGAGTATTACTCGGATGATGATTTGGAAAGATTGATGCAGTTATTTGATGAAGTTGGCTAGCCTTATACCATTTATGCTGCTGTTTTGTAGTCAGGCAATGTTGGCACAATCAAACCCTGACATGCTCAATCGTGACTATTTTTTGTTGGAAAACAGGGTGAACAATCAGGTCTATCAGGCGTCAATGAATGATAATTCATCAGAAAGAGAAGAGTTTCCGGAACCCAAATCCGTAATGCTTAAATCACTGATGATCCCCGGATGGGGACAGATAGAGAACAGACAGGCATGGAAAGTTCCGGTTATTTATGGCCTTTTTGCCGGAATAGGGTATTATACACACACTCTGCATAGTGATTACAGAGATTATAAAGCTGCATATTACAACAGCTTTCCGGATAATGATGATTTAAGATTTGGGCCTACACCTGAATATTTACAAGGAGTGAATGCAAATCAACTTCAGTCAAACAGAAATAGTTTGCGAAATCAGCGTGATTTTATGTTTGTTGTAATGGGGCTGGCGTATGGATTGAATGTATTGGATGCGTATGTTTTTGCTCATATGCGAAGTTTTGATGTATCGGATGACCTTTCGGCACGGACCATGGTTCAACCCGCATTAATAGCAGACAGGAGCCCCGGAATCTCCTTAAAAATAACCCTTCAAAATCGATAACCTTTGCTTATGGAAGCTTCAAATTTTTTCAAATTCAAACGACAAACTGAAGAGTTTGAGGGAGACAGTAATAAGGATTTATGGAGTGTTTTTAAAATAATGGGTGAGTTCGTGGATGGTTACGATAAGCTATTCCGCGTGGGTCCATGTATCTCAGTATATGGTTCAGCTCGACTAAAGCCTGGTAGCAAATACTATGAAATGGCTATAAAAACCGCTGAATTAATAACAGAAAGTGGTTTTGGTGTAATTACAGGTGGTGGCCCGGGTATTATGGAGGCGGGGAATCGTGGTGCACACAATAAGAATGGAAAGTCTGTTGGTTTAGGCATTGAACTGCCTTTCGAGCAGGGAGTGAATGATTATGTTCATTCAAAATATGAAATTAACTTTAAGTACTTTTTTGTGCGAAAAGTGATGTTCGTAAAATATGCACAGGCGTTTATCGTTTTCCCTGGCGGGTTTGGAACCCTGGATGAGTTATTTGAAACTCTCACACTTATTCAGACTGAAAAGATTAAAAAAATTCCCATTGTATTGGTAGGTTCAGAGTATTGGGTCGGTTTAGTGGATTGGATCCAGAATCAACTTGTAGATAACGGGTTAATTGGTGAGGAGGATAAAGACCTGTTTTACCTTACTGACGATCATGAAGATGCCGTTAACTATGTTTGCGACTTCTACAAGAAACAGAAACCGGAACCGAATTTTGACTATTAAGAAACTTTTTTTCTTGCTTTGGGTTTGAAATAGTAAGGTTTAGTGAAATTCTTTACAAAATTTCATTAAGTTAAGCCCGTTTAATCGGACAGAATCATAAACAAACAGATACCATGAAATCATTGAAATCCATACTCATTTTAACTGCAGCTCTTTCTTTAACTCTGTTTGCAGTTGAACAAACGAATGCGCAGGATGCCAGAAATGAGGCAATCCAGCTTTACAATCAGGCTCAAGAGTTAGCCGGTTCAGGTGACTTTGCAAACTCTATTGATCTATATAGAGAAGCACTTGAGATTACCCGTGCAAATGATTTAAACGATATTACTGAGCTCATTGTAGAACGAATTCCCAGAGTTGCTTCAAGCAAAGCTTCCAATGCATATCGTGGTTATCAAAATGAAAGAACTCTGGAATCAGCTAATCGCGCTTTAGATGCTTTTAAAGAGGCTCGAGATGTAGCGGAAGAGTTTAACAATGAGCAAGTTCTGCAACAAGCTCAGGGAGCAATCCCACAACTCTATTACATCCGTTCAGTTATACAATTCCGTGCTGATAATTATGATGCTGCACTTGAGGATCTTGATACAGCTATCGGATTGAACGAAAACTATGCTGTTGCTTACTACCAGAGAGCATTAGTTACCAGAAATCAAAATCCGGGAGATGTTGAAGGTTGGTTAGAGCTGTATGATGAAGCAGTTGAAGTAGCTCGCAGAGTAAATGATGAAAGAACTTTGCAAAATACGCTAAACAGTGCCCGAGAAGAGTTAATTTACAGAGCTGTAAATCTTGCTGAAGAGCGTCAATTTAACCGTGCACTGGAACTCCTTGAGAAAGTAGAGAAATATGATCCGGAATCTGCTGATGCACATTACAGAATGGCAGAAATTTATAACGAACGAGGACGGTGGGATCAGGCACTGCAGCACGCAACCAGAGCTCTTGAGTATGAGACAGGTGGTGTTACTGACCGCGCTAAAATCTATTTCGAACTTGGTACTGCATATAAAGGTCAAGGTCAGGTAGAGAACGCATGTGATGCATTCGAAAATGCACGATATGGTGAATTTACTGAGCCGGCTAATCATGAGCTTCAGTTTGAACTGAAGTGTGAAGGACACACTCCTACAGGTCGGTAATTCAACACTATCAATATTGATTTCATATAAAAGCCCTCTTATCGAGGGCTTTTTTTTATTGCTAAATAAATAGTCGATTTGAGCGGCAGAATAAATAAAACAGTGCCATACTTAATGGTGGCAATTGCTGCTGCTTTGTGGGGTACTTTAGGTATTTACATCGATTACCTTACTTCTGCGGGGTTTTCAACAATAGATATAGTAGCTTTCAGAGTCATTGTGTCTGTTGTTCTACTATGGGGGTATTTGAGATTAAAGAATCCGGCACTTCTGAAAATATCTCTTAAAGACTTCTATCTGTTTTTTGGAACGGGTGTTTTAAGTATTCTTTTTTTTAACTGGAGTTATTTTACGGCAATCAGTGAGACCTCACTTTCTATAGCTGTTGTATTATTGTATACAGGTCCAACATTCGTTGTGATAATGTCGCGCATATTTTTTATGGAGCAGATCACTAAAAACAAACAGGTGGCGCTTTTATTAACACTTATTGGAATCGTTTTTGTATCTGAATTGTATCCGGAAAGTGGAAATTTATCAATGTATGGTTTGATAGTAGGAGTTGGGGCCGGTTTTGGATACGCGCTTTACAGTATATTCAGCAAGCTTGCACTTAAAAAGTATCGACCTCTTACAATCCTCTTCTACACTTTTTTGACGGCATCTGTATTTATACTTCCGTTCACTCAAATTTTCACTGTAGAAACAGTACATAAAATAACCAATCCTGAAACCGGTTTAACGATATTGGGACTAGCTATTTTTCCTACGGTTTTAGCTTATCTGCTATACACCGAAGGATTAAAAAAAATTGAGGCAGGTAATGCATCAATCACGGCCATGACAGAACCGGTAGCTGCTACTTTGATTGGCATTTTTATGTTTGGCGAAGTACTGTCCGCTTTACAGGTATCCGGAATGATACTGGTCTTGCTCTCTGTGCTATTAATTCAAAAACGAAGTATCAGGTAATCAGTTTCTTCTAAAAGGAAGGCTAAGATTTCTTTTTTCCTTGTTGTGAACTTGGGTATCTTTTCAACCCATAACTAGCACTCTAAAACATCTTCAAATCAAATCATGTCTGATCAACTTGCTCAGCGCTGCGTAAATACACTCAGAACACTTTCTATTGACGCCGTTCAGGCTGCAAACTCAGGCCACCCGGGAATGCCCATGGGTATGGCTGATGCAGCATATGTATTATGGACAAAATTTTTAAAGCATAACCCAAAAAATCCAAGTTGGTCAAATCGTGACAGATTTATTCTCTCCGCTGGACACGGTTCCATGCTCCTCTATTCACTTCTTCATTTGACCGGGTATGAACTACCGCTCAAGGAGATTAAAAATTTCAGACAGATGGGAAGCATCACACCCGGCCATCCGGAATTTGGCATGACTCCCGGAGTTGAAACAACAACGGGTCCTTTAGGCCAAGGGTTCGGAACGGGGGTTGGAATGGCGATGGCAGAAGCCTATATGGCCAAAACATTTAACAAAGCTGATCAGAAGATTGTAGATCATTTTACTTATGCCATAGTTAGTGACGGCGATTTAATGGAAGGAATATCTCACGAATCTGCTTCTTTGGCCGGCCATCTGAAACTGAATAAACTAATCTACTTATACGATTCGAATAAGATTTCAATTGATGGCTCTACAGACCTTGCATTTACTGATGATACAGTAAATAGATTTGAAGCGTATGGCTGGGATGTACAAACCATAGACGGGCACAACCACGATGAAATTGAGAGAGCAATTGTTGCTGCACAAAAAACGGATAAACCATCACTGATAGAGTGTAAAACTACAATTGGCTTTGGAAGTCCAAACAAGGCGGGAACAGCCGATTCACACGGAGCTCCACTTGGGGAAGAGGAGATACGCCTTACCAAGGAGAAACTCGGAATGGATCCGGATCAAAAATTTCAGATTGATGATGATGTGCTGAAAGAGTTTCGGAAAGCAGTTGAAAAAGGCGATCAGTTGGAAGATGAATGGGAAAAACAGTTCTCAGAATATGAAAAGGTCTACCCTGTAGATGGAGATAGTTTTAAAAAACATATTTCCAGAACTCTTCCCGATGACTGGGATGAAATTTTACCTGAGTTTGATGTAGATGAGAAGGGTATGGCTACCCGGAAAGCTTCCGGGCTGGTGATTAATGCCCTCGCAGATCACGTGTATAACATGGTTGGCGGCTCTGCTGATCTTACGGGAAGTAATAAAACCGACATGGACGAGAAGGGTATCTTTCAATCCGGGAATTATGGCGGGAGAAATATTCATTACGGAGTTCGTGAGCACGCTATGGGCGCTGCCATGAACGGGATGGCACTTCACGGTGGAATTATTCCATTTGGCGGTACATTTCTCGTATTTTCAGATTACAACAAACCCGCTATCAGAATAGCAGCTCTATCTCATATTCCGTCTATATTTGTCTTTACACACGATAGTATTGGTTTAGGTGAGGATGGCCCAACACATCAGCCCATAGAGCACTTAGCGGCCCTCAGAGCTACACCTAACGTAAATGTACTGCGCCCTGCTGATGCCAATGAAACAGCCATTGCCTGGAAAAGTGCTATTCAAAAAGATAGTGGTCCAAGTTTGCTTGTGCTCACCAGACAAAACCTGCCAACAATCGACAGATCCAAATACGCTTCAGTAACAGGCGCAGAAAAAGGGGCTTACATTCTGAAGAAAGAGGCGGGAGATCTACCCGACCTTATTTTGATGGCAACCGGATCGGAAGTTCAACTTGCTCTTGATGCAGCAGAGAAACTGGAAGCAGATGGAGAATCTGTTCGGGTAGTGAGCATGCCATGCTGGGAACTGTTTGAAGAGCAGCCTAAATCATACCGTGATGAAGTTTTACCTCCTCAAGTAATTAAGCGTATATCCATTGAGGCCGGAGCTACTTTCGGATGGCATAAATGGGTTGGAACTGAGGGTGTTACAATGGGGATTGATCGCTACGGTGAATCTGCTCCCTACGAAGAGGTGTACGAACATCTCGGATTGACGGTTGAAAACATTGTAGAAAATGCGAATCGTCTGCTTAAATAAGCAGGTTTTTTTAAAGACGAAAACTTGAAAAACCCGGTCAAATTCAGTTTTGATCGGGTTTACTATTACTGCAATTTTTTTGGAGGATCGTTCTTATGAATAGTAGTGAACGTGATATCATCCAGAGGTTTTTCATCTCCGATATACAACTCAATGGATGACTGGATTTTTTGAGTGATGGATTTGGCATGAAGTGAGCCGTATATAGACATTAATCCATCGAGTCGCTCTTCTCCATACTCTTCATTATGCTGATTTCGCGCCTCTACTAAGCCATCAGTGTAAAACAGAATGCTGTCTCCCGGATCAAACTGAAACTTTTTCTCTTCCATTGTTTTACTTAGAAGTTTAGTAGATGTCATTCCCAGAGCAAATCCATCCGTTTTCAATCGGAAAGTGCTGTCCATCCGCTTGTTAAAAATGATTGGCGTATTGTGTCCCGCTCTTGAAAAAATGAAATGGTCTTCTCCTTTTGGAAAAAAAGCGGCACAGGCTGTTACGAAAGTTTTATCCATTTTATTGGATTTAACATAGTCATTCAGCTCCAGAAAGAGTTCCTTTGGACCCGGGTCCTGTTTCTTAATGATAAGATGAACCAATGCCTGAATTCGAACCATATATAGTGCAGCGCTTAAGCCTTTGCCGGAGACGTCCGCAATAATCACATAAGTGCCCTTGTCTGATTTAATGATATCGACGTAGTCTCCGCCTACCTCACTGGCTGTAGCAGCAAATGAGTGCGCTTCAAGCTGATCCCATTTCATTGCTGAAGGAGGGAGAAGGCTTAGCTGAATGTCGCGTGCAAAATCCAGTTCTTTCTGAACATCCGATTTTTCGAGCAGTTCAATCAAAAGAATAAAGAGTATTCCTAAAAACGCAACAGGCAGCAAAAGTGGCTGAATTGGAAAAATATAGAACCCCAAAAAGTTCAGTAAAAAATGAAGAACAAAACTAACAACGGAAACACCAAATACGAGTCTTCGAACCGGGTTAAGTCGTTTTGTGAGAGCAGAAAGAAGACTCAAAAATTTTTGAGTGAATGGGATTTTTTGAGGCGGAATATCAGGATTGGTTTCTCTGAGAGCATCGAAATAGAGTGATTTGAGACGTTCAGAGTCGGATTGAAACTCTTTGCCAAGCTGCCGGGAGTTCATACCGCTAACATACTCCTTATAGAAAGTCTTGGTGTCGTACTTGGATTGAGTTTCGTTTTTTAATCCCATCAAACTGTTAGGTTAAGTCCGTTTAGTTACTTTACGAAAAATTGCCGGAAAAGTTATCAGAATATCTAAACAGGAAACTCATCTGATGTTCGGTATACGGTAGCCTTCATTAGTGCAACAAGGTTCTTATTCTGGTCCATGACTTTAACTTCAAACAGACCGGTTTTGTGAGTAAGGTTCAGGCAGCGTGATTCAGCGGTAATGTGATCGCCGGAAACAGTTTTTTTAGTAAAAGAAATTGAATTCTCGATTGCGAGAGAAACTCTCCCATAAGTTGCAGCAGAGAAAGCCAGTGCACTGTCTGCCAGCGAGAACACGATGCCACCATGTGTTACGGAAAATCCGTTCAGCATCTCCTTTTTGATGGGGCATGTGATTTTACAGAATCCCTCATCAATTTTCAGAACGTCAACCTGCATCCAGCGACTGAATTCATCCTTCTCCATCATATGGGCCACAATTTTTTCTGCCCGTTTAAGATCAAATGTCTCCATAGAAAGTCTCTCCGTTCTTATATTTCCGTTTTAGCAATGGATTGGGTCGGTACCGATCCTCTCGATATTCGACCTGCAGTGTATTCATCCAGTGATAAACCGTTTCAATACCAATCTCATCGGCCCACTTTAATAATCCCTTTGGATAATTTACGCCATTGGTCATAGCGAGATCCACATCTTGAACGGATGCTACATTCATAAAAACGGCGTCGGCTGCTTCATTGATTAACATAGCAAGTATCCGATTCAGGATATTTTCTCCCAACTCTTCGTCTCTGTTGGGTTCTGATTTTTTGGCGTCCTCCCGATAGTCATAAAATCCGATTCCTGATTTTCTACCCAATCGTCCCGCTTCAACCAACCTCTTCTGAGCAAAAGATGGTTTGAAACGTGGATCGTAGTAAAATTCTTTAAAGACAGATTCGGTCACTTTGTAATTGACGTCGTGACCGATCAGATCCATCAGCTCAAACGGACCCATTTTAAATCCACCAAGCTCTTTCATCGCCCAGTCGATGGTTGCGTGGTCGGCAACACCCTCTTCATAAATTCGAAGGGCTTCTCCATAAAAAGGACGAGCCACACGGTTGACAATAAAACCGGGTGTATCTTTGGCCTGAACCGTAGATTTTCCCCATTCGTCCATTAAGTTGCGTGCGGATTTTGTGGTGTCAGATGATGTGGAAATTCCCGGAATGATCTCAACCAGTTTCATCAGTGGGGCCGGGTTGAAAAAGTGAATGCCCAAAAATCGCTCCGGATGATTCAATGCTGAAGAAATTGAAGCAATCGAGAGGGAAGAGGTGTTTGAAGCAAGAATGGCATCTTCATCAACCAGCTTTTCAATCTTTTGAAAGGTCTTCTGTTTGATGTCCACATTTTCGACAATTGCTTCTATGACAAAGTTGGAGTCTTCAATTGATTCGAGGTTATTCGTAAATGTGATTCGGCTCAGTATTCCATCCACTTCATCCTGAGTCATGCGCTCTTTTTCAACCTGTCGGTTCAGGATTTTGACGAGCCCATCTTCTGACTGCTTGAGTTGTTCGCTACTGATATCAAAAAGGTAAACCTGATGCCCAAAAGTGGAGGCAATTTGCGCAATTCCGGTTCCCATGGTTCCGGCTCCGATTACTGCAACTGTAGATTCTTTGGTTAAACTCATGAGAAGATTTAATGTAGTTTCAATACTCTTTATTTCGATTCAAAAATAAGCAATCAACCGTCAAAACCAAGCGTTGTAGATTTAAACGAAATATGATATCATAATGATATCACATAGGCCGGAGGAACGATGCCCGACGTACTGATTAGAAATATTGATGAGAAAACGCTCGAAAGCTTAAAGAAGAGAGCTGCAGAAAATAAAAGGTCACTTCAGGCAGAGTTGAAGATGATTTTGGAGGCATATGGAAAGGCTGATATTAAAGAAACCCGAAGCAGAGTAAGGGAGATTTTGGAAGAATATCGCGCGGAGGGGAGGCAGTTCTCTGACAGCGTGGATGAAATTCGTGAGCTACGAAACCGATGAAAATCGTTGTGCTTGACGCCTCAATTGCAGCAAAATGGATTTTTCTTGAACCCGGATCTGAACAAGCTGAGAAGATAATGGCCAAACAGGATCTCTTTGCAGTTCCGGATCTGTTCTATCTGGAAATGGATGCAATAATTGGTAAAAAATTCAGAAAGAAAGAATTAAGTAACGATGAGGCACATCAAAAGAGAGAATTGGTCAGAGACATTTCTGTAGAAGTGGTATATCATCACATTTTATTAGACCTGGCTTTCGATATTTCAATCTCACTCCCGGTTTCGATTTATGATGCATTATACATTGCCTTAGCGGTTGAAAAACAGTCTGAAATGTGGACTGCAGATGATCGCTTGGTCAGGGGCTTGAAGACAACAATATTCTCAGATTATGTGAAAAATCCACTGAACTAAATTGATGCAAAAATTTGAATAGTTCAGGATTTTACTTCCCTTTATACACCGGCTTTCTCTTCTCTAAAAAAGCCTCAACCCCCTCTTTGTAATCGTCTGTATTTCCGGCTTCTGTTTGGAGGTTGGCCTCCAGTTCCAGCTGCTGATCGAGATTGTTGCTGAATGTTTCATTCATTGCTCGTTTGTAGATGCCAAATCCTTTAGTGGGCATACTGGCCAGTTTTTGAGCGATTGAGTCGGTTTCATTTTCGAGATTCTCATCATCAACAGCTTTGTAGATCAAACCCAATTCAACAGCTTGATTGGCTGAAATTTTTTCATCCAGCATATACATCGCATTGGTACGAGCAAAACCAGCCAGCCGGGGTAAAAACCAGGTCCCGCCGCTGTCGGGGATCAACCCGATTTTACTGAACGCCTGTACAAACTGCGCACTTTTCGCCGCAACGACGATATCACACGCAAATGCGATATTTGCACCTGCACCGGCTGCTGTTCCCTGAACGGCACAGACCACCGGTTTTTCAAGTTTCCGAATGGCCCGGATGATCGGGTTGTAGGTCGTACGAACCGTGTCGGCTAGTTCATAACTGGAATTTTTGGCTCTCTCAACAACTTCCGGCAGGTCCTGCCCGGCACAAAATGCTTTACCGTTAGCTTTCAGGATCACACATCGGACGTCGTCAGATTCCGCATCCTGAAATGCTTTTTGCAATTCTAAAGCCATCGGTTCGGTGAAGCTGTTATACTTCTCAGGCCGATTTAGGGTTATCGTTTGAATTCCTTGTTCAAGTGATGTTAGAACGTATTCCATGTTAGTTGGAGTGGTTAATAAGTTTTTAAATCAGTTCAGGCAGTAAGAAGAGTATCGCTTACCAGTTAAAAAACGGTAGTGATCTGAGTTGATGATTTGTTGGCTCAGCCATGAAAAATTGTTGCCTGGCTTGCCTGTTGTAATCTGAAACCGTGAACGGCGAAAAGATGCCGGAGCTTTGTAGATCATTTTTATTCGCTATAATAGATCTGCCTAAAACTAGAGAAAGTTTGGTAATCTTATTATCAAAAACAGGAAGTAATTCCTGATTTATTTTCCCCGCTGCTGGCAGAGAGTAGAAATTAAACTGCGGCGATGTATCAAAAAACATTTCAGGCGTAAGAAGTGTGGTACTTTTAAGGGTAGTATCTTCAGGTGCATTTATCATGCTTTTGAGCTGTCCAAAAGCAGTGCCGATGGTAAGAAATAGAGTAAATAGAAGTATCAGACTTAAAATTCTCATGATCAGATGCATTTAAAGTGTTCAAACGGTTGAGTGCACTCATTGCAGAAGTACTGCGATTTGCATGCTGTAGATCCGAATTCGCTTTGTAGCACGGTATCCATTGAGTCACAATAGGGGCAAGGTACTATTTTTTGGGAACTTTTCAACGAGGTTAGAAAGTCGGAGTCATCTCCGGTTTTTTCCGGTGGCGCAATTCCGTAATCCTTTAATTTCTTTTTTGCATGCTCTGTCATCCAGTCTGTTGTCCAGCTCTCCTTGAAATCTGTAACTACTTTAAATGACTCAATACCTTTCTCATTTAATTTCTCGTGTATGGCCATTTCTATGGCATTCATCGCCGGGCATCCTGAATAGGTGGGGGTAATCTTAACGATAACCTGATCTCTGACAAACTCTACATCACGCACGATGCCCATTTCAACAACATTCAACACGGGAATTTCCGGATCAATAACCTCTTCGAGGTATGACCAGATATCCTGCTTTGATATGGTTTGATCTGTTTTCAATGTCTTGGTATTAAGTATTGAGTATTAGGTAGTGATTCATGTTGGAAATTTTGTAAGGGTTTTCTCGCTTTAGGTTCCTATAGATGAAACCTTAATATAAATGAGATAAATATGCATAATTTTAAAGAGCTTCACGTTTGGCAAAGATCAGTTGAATTGGCAACTGAAATTTATCAGCTAACTACTACCTATCCTAAAAATGAGATATATGGCCTCACATCTCAGATCCGCAGATGTTCAGTTTCAATAAGTTCAAATATCGCCGAAGGTGCCGGCAGGTCGGGTAAAAAAGAATTCAGACATTTTTGAATATTGCTTATGGATCATCCTTTGAACTAGAAACTCAGCTCATCATATCAAATAATCTAGGCTATTGTGATCAAGCAAAGTTTGAAATTCTCAATGAAAAAATTGTAGAAATTCAAAAGATGCTCTACAAACTCATAAAAAGTATCAAGTAAAAAATTGGAACCTGATACTTAATACCCAATACTTACTACTCAGTAACTACTTCCACTCCGCATCCGGGTAGGATCGTCTCAAAAACTGCATTTCGGCTAATAGTTTTCCAAGATGCTCGGTATGGCGTCCCTGCCGTGATCCTGAGAACATGTACTGTTCCATATCCGGTACGTTTAAAGTAGCCTCTTCTAAAGTTTCAACGATCAGCTTCTCCCAATCTTTTCTGAAAGCAGTTGTATCAATAAAAAGATTGTTTTGAATGGCAACCTGATCCGCATCATCCAGGTCAAACATCTCACCCGTATACATCCAGATTTCATCAAAAGCATCCTGAATTTTTTGATGACTCTCCTCAGTTCCGTCGCCTAACCTCAAAACCCACTCACGGCTGTGTCGAAGATGATACTTAATCTCTTTGAAATGCTTTTGAAGCATGCCGTTGAACTGTTCATCTTTAACGGAATCAATTAATTTTTGATATAGAAAGTAACTGAATGCGCTGAACAGAAAAATCCGTGCAATGGTAAATGCAAAATCTCCTCTGGGAAGCTCACAAAGAGCGATATTTTTAAAGTCGATGTCATCACGGAAGTAGGCGTAATGATCCTCATCCTCCTTCCCTTCCAGCTCTGCAGCATAGGTATATAGAGCAGAAGCGTGACCAATCATATCGAGGGCGATATTTGCAAGGGCGAGATCCTCTTCCAGTTCAGGTCCGTGCCCGGCCCATTCAGAGATTCGGTGGCCTAATATCAATCGGTCATCAGCCAGACGAAGAAGAGTTTCAACCAGTGCTTCCTGTTGGTTTTTCGGTATTGTATCGAATGTGCTCATATTTTTCAGGTATCAGGTATCAGGTATCAGGTA
>CAZHUP010000056.1:0-14969 GCA_964535495.1 uncultured Rhodohalobacter sp. | reverse complement strand
CTGATTAATTCGTCATTTTAAAGCATGGAAAATAGCAAATTCATTACCCTTTTGTGGCGTTCCAACACGATTAATTTTAAAGCTGATGCATCCTGACGTCATGACGGAATTGATTTCTTCATACCTCCCTTCTACCCTTATCTTTCTGATCTTTGCATTACTGCACAGCCTTACCGCTTCTCACTCCTTTAAAACAAAATTATTCACCATTTCACCAAAACTGAAGGTGTGGTATAGGGCAATTTATAATCTGCTTTCTCTATTCATCATAGGGCTATGGTGGTATACACTTCCCGAAGACAAAATCCTATACCAATTTAGTGGCTTCCTCTTTTTTCTGCTATTGGCATGTCAGGTTGCCTTCGCTTACTTTTTTTTGAAATCGATATTTGCCCAGAATGGAATGGTGTTTCTCGGTATCAAGCAGATTTTATCCAACTTACAAGAGGGTAAGCTTCCCAACTATCTTGATGAACCGCAACGAGGCAGGCTGGTTACAACAGGTCTGTATAAATATATGCGTCATCCGATGTACACTTTTGCAATGTTAGTACTGATTTGCTCTCCCATTATGACCGCAAATCTTCTTTACTCTATCATCATCTTTGCTCTCTACTTCTGGATCGGTTCCTACTTTGAAGAAAAGAATTTAATCAAACGATTTGGACAGGACTACATCGAGTATCAGAATAAAGTACCAAGATTTATTCCACGCATCAGGGTTATAAAGTAAGTTTACACAAAAATTCTCGCAGAGGGGCGCAGATGAACTGCGGAGTTTCGCAGAGTTTTTTTGATATGATAATACCGCCCATAAAAAAACGCCCGATTGATTTCTCAACCGGGCGTCTTCTTAGCATTTTCGTAGGGATATGTCAGTTCTTAGTTGTGTGAAGCAATAGGATAGTTTACTCCGTTAGGAGCAGTCGAGGACTGTCCGTCTGAGTTCACATTACCATTGTTAACCAACAGAATACCTGCCACATGAGGAGCAGCCATCGAAGTACCGCTTATCGATCGGTATCCGCTGTTGATCCAAGTTGAATTAACACTAACTCCGGGCGCAGCAAAACTTGTGGGTGGTCCGTAGTTCGAGAACGAAGCAAAATTATCGTTTACATCCGTTGCTGCGATCGTCCAAACATTAGGGTGTTCAACACGTGCAGGTGAAGAATTTTCAGCCCATGTGCTGCTGTTTCCTGCAGCCACGGAGAACAGAATTCCCTGATTGGCCGCATTAACCACAGCATCATCCAGAGCCTGAGAAGCGCCGCCACCCAAACTCATATTGGCAACATCACCTGAAGAAGCATTTGCGGCAACATAGTCAACGCCGGCAATCACCCCGGAAATTGATCCGCTTCCTCTTCTGTCAAGTACTTTCACAGGTACCTGAACCACACCTGAAGCAACACCCAGAATTCCGTTATATCCACCAACAGTTCCGGCAACATGCGTTCCGTGTCCATTTCCGTCATCAGCACTTCTGCCATCAGGTCCATTTGAAAATGCAGTAAATCCTCGGTTCGCATCAACATTCAGATCAGGGTGATCCAGCTGAATACCTGTATCAATTACCCAGGAAACTGCGTTACCTGAATAGGTTACAGCACCGCCAACTCTTTCAATTCCCCAGGGGATGATTGCATCAGTGTCACCGCTGTTATCTCCATCGTCACTACCGTCATCTCCATCACCATCATCAGGATCGTCGCCATCATCCGGGTCATCATCACACGGTCCGCCATTTGGAGTTCCACAAGGAGGGGCAAGGGTTACAATTTTGTCTGCCTCTACATAAGAAACCCGATCATCTTTCTCCAGAATAGATAGTTGTGCTTGGTCCAGGTTTGCAGAAAACCCGTAAAGTGCATTAGAGTAAGTAGATGTAACTCTTTCATTAGCGATACCGGCATCCGCCATCAGAGTTGTTCGGAAATTTTCAAGATATACTTTTCCTTTTGATTCCAGCTCTTTTCCATCCGGTTTCATTACCACAATATAACTCCCTTCAATAATGGAGCCTGCTTCAAGCAGTTCTTCTTCAGGTTCATTGAGGCTTGTATCTGTTACATCGCTACATCCGTAGCCGATCATAGCGATCAGTAGAACTGCAATCGCTAACGTCCATTTTATCTGTCTTCTCATAGGTCTTTGATATGTTTTGGTTAATGACAAATGGCAATATTTCAAACGATAATGAGCAATTATCAGGCTTGCCATAAATCGGTTCCAACCACATTAACAAAGCACAACCATTGTTTCAAATTGTAAATAAGTTTCTTGGATAGCAGGAATAATTGATAATAAAAAAATAGTCAAGTACTTGGTTAACAATACATAAGGAAATTATTAAAACTCTTAGATCACGGACGGATTATGAATTTTTTATGAATTTAATATTAAACAATTTTGTAGATGTTGAGCATGGTTCACTGTATTTTACGTTTCATATAAAAATATTTACAGATGTCGATTCACCCATTTTATTCATATTTAAAACAGCGATCAGAGTCTTCACTTCCGGGGTGGAATGCTCAAAAAAAAATGTGCCCAATTCCCGTAAATGGAGAACAGGTTCAACGGCAAGCTGATAAAGACCTAGGTTATCCCAGCAGTGTGTTGGTCCCCCTTTTTCCAGGGACGAACCGGGATTTAAACGTTATTTTGACACTTCGCACTAATTCTATTCGACATGCCGGACAGATCAGTTTCCCGGGCGGACGTGCAGAAGTAGATGAGACCCCTGTTGAAACAGCTCTGCGCGAATCCAAAGAGGAGATTGGCATCAATCCAGGAGATGTGAATATCGCCGGTTCCATCAGCCCGCTCTATCTCGACAGAAGCGACAACCGGATCAGTCCATTTGTCGGGTTTCTGGAAAGTAAGCCGGAGCTGACGCGAAATCCCAATGAGGTGGAAGAGATTATCATCGTAAAGATGGATCAGCTTTTAAGTGACCGGCTGCTCAAACGTGAGATATGGGAGCTTCAAAACCGAGAGCTTGAAGTTCCCTATTGGGATATTCACAGGGTACCGCTTTGGGGAGCCACGGCAATGATGATGAGTGAACTGCTTGAGCTCTATCAGAAGTTTTTGAACGAGCGTAATTAAACGCTCTGACTAATTTTAACCACCCCTAACCCCTCCTTAAAAAAGAGGGAAACTCTTTTTTTGAAGTCTATTTTATACTCTTTTCAATCACTTTCTATCAGATTTACCGCCTGTGAGGCGACCTCCATTCCAACGGCGATTCCCATCCCGCTCAATCCGGCAGCAACAAAAAATCCAGGCTCAACCTGTTCCAGAATTGGTTCTTTGTTTTCTGTCATCCCCATAATGCCGCTCCACTCAACATCAACCTTCCAGTCGGAAGGGAGCTTGATGACATCATTTGCAAAACCGTAGAGATACTCTTTGATTTTTGGGTTCACCCCAAACTGATCGGTTGTCTCTTCTTCCTTAGCCAGATTTCGCGCCCCGCCAAGCAGCAGCCGGTCCCCTACATTCCGGAAGTAGACATAACCGCGATCGTGATGAAAGGTACCCCGCCATTTAAAACCTTCAATCGGTTCGGTTACAAATACAAATCCCCGCGCCGGTTTGATGGGTTTATTTATCAGGTTTGATGTAAATCCATTCACCGCCGATAATATTTTTTTGGGTGTTAAAACCACTCCTTCCTCAAATTCAACTCGATTTGATTCGACTGATGCTACCTTACTGTTCCACAGTACCCTCACCCCGGCTTCAGCCAGTTTTTGATGAAGGGATCGCATCAGCAAACCGCTGTTGATTGCCCCTTCCAGCCGGTTGAAAATGGCCGGATATCCCTCAAACTCTTTCACCGAGTAGACATTAGGTTCTCCAATTTTTTCTGCCAGTTTTTGATTCATCCAGTCCACCTTGTTACGACACTGTTCAAAAAGCTGATCGTCGGTAAAGATCTCATGCCCGCCAACCGATTCGTAACCAATCGCTTTCTCACCCATTGTGGACTTTAGCCGTTTCAAACCATTCCACCTTCGTTCAATCCGATTCAATACGGTCTCTTCTCCCGCAATCTCCAAATCGGCCAGATGCTCGGATACGGACCCGATACAGGCAAAACCGGCATTTCGGGTACTGGCACCCTCCGGAGCAAACCCTTTATCCACTACAATTACATCTTGATCAGGATGTTTCTCTTTATAGAAAAGCGCCGCTGTTGCGCCGACAATTCCGGCCCCGATCACCAGCAAATCAGGCGACTTCAGCCACTCTTCACGTTCCCAGAATGAAAATTCACGTTTCATAGATTCAGATGGTTTTTCAGTTGTTCAAAAGCATTGGTTTCCGATTCGTCAAGAGACCAGTTTGCAAACTCTTTGTCCGTTTCCGCGTTATAGGGTCCTTTTTTACACTCAAACAGGATTGTGTTCTCCTCAAGTACAATAAACGTATGCCAGATATTCGGTTCGATATCAACAACAGATGGAATAGGTTCCGACTTTAATAAATTATCGGTCAATACACTACCCGATTCATCCAGCGTAAAAAAACGAATAGAGCCTTTCATAACCACAATTGATTCTGTCGCGTGATCGAGCGGATGGCGGTGCGGACGAATATAGGTTCCGGGCTGAAGAAAATTGATCAGCCGCTGCACTTCAGCTTCCTGCACACGATGGATTGGGAGAATCATTCTTTTTCTAGGACTATTGCGAGAAGCTTCCAGTCCCTCCTCAATCTGATTTTGGGAGAGTTGAAAGTAGCTTCCCGATGGATTGTCAAATGCGAGCTTCATCCAATCACTCCTTTAAAGCCAAACCTGCCATCAGTGCGGCACCTGTGAGAAAAGCACGTTCATCGATATTGTATTTGGGATGATGCCAGCTCCAGCCGGAATCAGCCTCTTTACTCCTGGATCCCAAGAAGTAGAATGCTCCCGGAAATTCCTGTTGGTAGAAGGCAAAGTCCTCTCCCCCCATAACCGGAGTATCCAGCTCTATCACCTGATCTTCCCCAAACAGCTCTTTTGCCGTCTCCATCACTTTCTGTGTGCAACTTTCTTCATTATCAATTGCCGGATACCCTTCATTAAATAGAAATTCGAATCTGCCGCCGGCTCCCTCTACCACTCCTTTCAGGATCGCCTCCATTCTTGATTTGATCAGCATGGCGGTTTCCCTGGAAAAAGTTCGAACGGTTCCCAGCAGCTTCGCTTTTTCCGGTATTACGTTATAGGTTGAGCCCGCATTAATTTTTCCGATCGTTACAACAGCGGGCTCGGTCGGATTGATGTTCCGGCTCACGATGGTTTGAAACTGAGTAATAACCTGAGCGGCCAAGACGATCGGATCGATCGTTTCGTGAGGGGAAGCCGCATGACCGCCTTTACCAAAAATTTCGATTTCAATCTCATCAGGGCGAGCCATCAGCGGGCCGGTTTTTGTGGCAATTTGGCCAACTTCGTAGTTCGGATTCATATGAAGTCCATACACTTCCTGAACACCCTGTTTCTGCAAAAACCCGGACTCCATCAGCAAGCGTCCTCCACCGGGAAGTTTCTCCTCTCCGGGTTGAAATATCAGTACAACCTTTCCCGTGATCCGGTCTTTCAGATCCATCAGAATTTTTGCTGCACCCAGCATATTAGCTGTGTGTGCATCATGTCCGCAGCAGTGAGCCGCACCCGGTCTTTCAGATTTAAACTTTTGCTTTGCCTCACCCTCTTCATCCATAGCAAGCGCATCGATGTCGGCACGTAGTGCAATCACCCGATTAGACGGCTTCCCTTCTATAATTCCCACGCAACCGGTCTCCAGCGGGCGATGAGTCTCAATCCCAATCTGTTTCAATTCATTCAGAATAAATTCGGTGGTATCATACTCTTTATAGCTCACCTCCGGATTTCTGTGAAGGTGACGGCGCACGGATACCATATAGTCGAAATGTATTTTCGCCTGTTTATTAATCAGATCACGAAAGGTACTCATGAAATCAATTTTTATTCAATTTGGGGTTGAGAGAATCAGTAAATCAGAAATCTACAAGAATATACCGATTTCTATCCCACTATAGTATGCCACTCAGTTGCGCCTTTCCAACGCCCCCTAAAATTCATAAGCTGATTCAAGTAATTTATATTCATCATTTAGCCATTAGTGCTCTTAAGTTTTTAATTTTACTCTTAAAATCCTTTATATATTAAAAAAGGATCACATATTTATCTGCGAGAGGCTATAAACCTGCACCTGCTAGACGTAGCTGTCAATCAGAAAGTGTTGATACGATTTTAAAGAAAAGTTAACCGTTCAAATGAGGAGGGTATGAAATCAAATGTTCACCATCCAAATGGTCATTCCGATATTTCAATTCAAAACTATAGAGCATACACTCTGAAAAATTTTCGGGAAATTCCTCAAATAAAAAAACTATCAGAAGAAGCCAGATTTGCCATTGAGGTTGTGGGATCTGTTTTACCCTTCAGGGCTAATAATTATGTGATTGACGAATTAATTAATTGGGATAATGCTCCTGACGATCCCATTTTTATATTGACTTTTCCGGTTAAAGAGCTGCTGAAAGAGGAGCACTTTAATACGATGGCTGAGCTGATCAGGAGTGGTGCTTCAAAAAAAGAAATAAAGGCTAAAGCCAATGCGATCAGGCTACAACTAAATCCCAACCCTGCCGGACAGATGGAGCATAATGTTCCACATTATCATGAAGAGAAGCTTGAGGGCATTCAGCATAAATACCGGGAGACCCTTCTCTTCTTTCCGAGTCAAGGACAAACCTGTCATGCATACTGTACTTTTTGTTTTCGCTGGCCTCAGTTTGTTGGTATGAATGATTATAGATTTGCAACTCGGGAGATTGAAAAACTGATCGGTTACCTCAGAGAAAACCCTCAGATTACTGATATTCTCTTTACCGGCGGTGATCCAATGGTTATGAAAGCTGATATACTGGAACGGTACATCGATCCTCTTCTTGAAGCAGACCTTCCGAATCTGCAAAACATTCGCATCGGTAGCAAATCCCTGAGTTACTGGCCTTACAAATATGTAACTGACCGCGATGCCCGTAAAACGCTCAGCCTTTTTAAAAAAGTGGTCGACTCCGGGATACATCTTGCATTCATGGCGCACTTCAATCACCCGGTTGAACAAGAAACAGCTATTGTCAAAAAAGCTGTTCAAAATATTCAGCAGACAGGTGCTGTGATACGAACCCAGTCACCGCTGCTCTACAAAATTAATGATCATCCTGATATATGGGCTAAAATGTGGCAGCAGCAGGTGCAGATGGGTGTGATCCCGTACTATATGTTTGTAGTTCGGAATACCGGTGCTCAACATTTTTATGGCATACCTCTTGAGCGAGCCTGGCATATTTTCCGGGAGGCTTATCAACAAACAAGTGGACTGGGACGGACTGTGAGAGGTCCCAGCATGTCAGCACACCCCGGCAAGGTGCAAATACTTGGAGTAGAAGAAGTCCACGGAGAAAAGGTTTTTGTCCTGCGACTGATTCAAGGCAGAAATCCCGAATGGGTAGACAAGCCATTTTTTGCCAAGTATAATCCGGATGCCATCTGGCTTGATGAACTTCAACCGGCATTTGGGCGATCAAAGTTTTTCTTTGAAGAGGAACAGAAAATAATCTCGGCCGAATAAAATAACATTCGTTTGAACGTTTAAATTTCTCGTGCTGTTTTTCAGAAAAGAAATCTTTCGATCATGAACAAACTAACGCTATTACTTACCGGACTGCTCCTATTTGTATTCACAGATCAACTATCAGCCCAGGAGAGAATTACCGATGAAGAGCAGGCCCGATCAATCTTTGAGGAAGTAGATGACCGTAGAAACTCTATTGAATCTGAAACGGCCATAATGGAGATGGTGATTACCGATCCAAGGGGACGAACCCGATCCAGAACCATGCAATCCTGGAATGTGGTTGAGGGTGACGACAATAAAAGCCTGATCATCTTTTCTGATCCGGGAAATGTTCGCGGCACCGGATTTCTATCCGTCCGTGAAGATGGCAGTACCACTCAGCGGCTCTATCTTCCCTCCGTGGGACGAATACAGACTATCGGATCTGCTGAGAGAGGCGACCGCTTTATGGGAAGTGACTTTACCTACGAAGATCTTGGTGATCAGGATCCGGATGACTATGATTTTGAGTGGCTTGAAGAACATGAAGAATACTACCTGGTTCGAGCTTCAAAGCCCGATTCCGATCAATATGCTTATGTGGAGTTTGAAATTTTGAAAGAGAAGTACGCACTTCAAAAAATCCACTATTATGATGAGAACGACAATCAAATCAAACGGCTGGAAGCCGAAAATTTGGAGCAGATTACGGAACAGCTCTGGAGTCCGGCGAAAATGACGATGTACGATCTGCGCGAAGATCGGAAAACCGAAATCACCTGGAGCAACAGGGAGATCAACTCTTCCATTGAGGACTGGAGATTTACCGAGCGCGGGCTCAGAAGGGGAATTTAATTTAGTATTTGGTATAAAGTATCAGGTAGCAAGTAAAAAGCAGTTAATCTGATACTCAATACCTGCTACCCAATACTCTTTATTTACTAAAAAGGAACCACCGCACGTATCCGGTAGTAGAGATCATAATCGGCATCAGTGAACAGCTCTTCTGCAGGCTGTGCGATTCCGACAGCATGTGCAATTCGAATACCTGCGATATTCAGTGCATTTTTCAACTCTGCGCCGGCTCCCCATCGCTTTTCTGTACCGATTGTACCATCTTCAAACCGTGCATTCCAAACCACACCGGCGTCTGAGAACAGCGAAATTGAAGTTGCCCCTAAATCGAGCAACCCTAAAATGGTTGTATTTAAAGAGGGTAAAAATGGGATCCGGTACTCAAATCGTCCAAATGCAACACGATCACCGGCAATAAACTCCCGGTACCCGCGAACTCTTTCGGCCTGATTAAACAACTCGAGCGGTACTTCTCCCGGTAAACTCAAATGGATATTATCCAACCTGGAAAAACCGATGTAGTTCTGAAGCAAAGGAGATCCCCACTGCTGCTGATATCGCCCGTAGAAGTAAAATCGCTGCAATCCGATAGACGGAAATACCTTGTAAGCGCTCAGGTCTGCCGTTGCAAATCTCACCTCTGATCCAAGAATCTTTTCTGCACCGGTCAATAAACCTCGAACTCCCCAGCCGTCCAGCGTGTGGATCACATTATCTCTCCACGGCCTCTGCTTTTTGATCTGAAATCCAACCGTCAGATCCGTTTGCCGTGCCTGCTCCGGAGCCGGAACCTGAAATGAGCCGGAAAAAGCTTCTCGATCAAAAGGATGCACCAACACATGCCGGAGTCGCGAATAAACACTTCCGCTCTGATAAGGCGCTTCAAAACGATCTACCGGTACATTTACCGTTATTTGACCGCCAATCAGCTCCTCAACCAGAAATTTATCCCCATAAAAAAAGGCGCTTCCCGGAGTTTTATAAATCGAGGTGGTAATAGATGGATAAAACTGGTTGTTGATGTAGCTTAACACACCGTATGAGTAGTCTAAATTCCCGAATGAAACGTTTCCCGTAGCCGCAAAAATGTGTTTACCAAGTGGCTCTGTAAATCCGGTCACGCCAAACAGTCCCCAGTTTCTCGAATCCCCGTAGTAAGGCAGGATGATAGTTGATGCATGCGTCAAATTCTTGATCGGCCGGTACTTGTACTGATCAACAATCAGACTCTCATCGGGCTCAATCCTGGACGAAATCATATTCGGTGCCTGTTTGAGCCTCCAGCTGGAGTAAACTTCGGGCACCCTATCATCGCCCAAAAACACTTCCCTGTCCGGATCAACCCAATACACTTGATCTCTTCGTTTTGTTTCGCTTGCTTTGATCAGTAGTTTTTCAGTTTCGAGTGTATCAGCTGATGATATCCACCCGTGTACTTCACCTCCGGTAAAGAGATTTGTAACACGTCTTTCCTCAAGCGTTTCCAAATCGTACACAAACACATTTGGTACCTCATCGCGCAAAGAAGTATATGCCATCCTGTTTCCATCCGGGCTAAACACATAATTCCGATCATCGTGCTCTTCCGGCAGATTCAATCTTGCATAATTAGTCAAATCGCCTGACTCACCACTCACGCTTACGATATTTCTTCCACCATTTTCATTAAATACCTGAAAAAACCATGCTCCGTTGTTAAATGTCAACCAGGTAAGTTGAACATCACCTGTAAAGTTTGTTCGCTTTTTCTCTTCTCCTGTTTCAAGATCAAAAGAGTAGACATTCCCGGTGCCGTTTTCATTTACAATGTATCCAAGGAGACTATTTGATGCGGCTGCCGGATATCTGGCTCTTCGACTGTGAGTCAGACGCTCCTCGCGTCCAGAATCCACATCAACCCTGTAAATATCATTCACGAGAGATGATCTATCACCCCGGTTCATCCGGGAATAGTAGATATATTCTCCATCCGGGCTCCAGCTCAGATCGCTTCTGATATTTCCTTCCGCTATTTTCCTCGATGAACGTGTTGAATCGTTTTTAACAATGTAGAGGCTTCGAACGGGACGCTGAAGCGATGGAATTGAGAGGACGGCGATCAGGCTGTCATCGGGGCTCACCGCCACATCGTAGTAGAATTGCCCGGGCAGAGAGATCGGTTCAGTGCCCAAAGAATCTGTGCGCTCCATTTGGGAGGCAAGCGTGTTGTAGTAAACATTCATGTGCTTGCGCCAATCCTCATAGAAAGAACGGTATCCGCCATCCACCACATCATCAAACGCGCTGTAAAAACTGTGATACTCCATTCCTAAAAATTGATCTCTATGTGATAGAAGATCTACGAGCGTGCTGTCGCCATACTTTTCAGTAAAATATCGGAGTTGAGAATTCCCCACCGCATAGAGCAGCCTGCCGTTTTCGATGGATTGGCCATCGTTGAATCCCGGCCGACTGTCAAAAATTGCTTTTCTGAGCCATCGGTCGCCGCGCTGGGAGTCCCAAAACTCGGTTTGATATTGTGCGAGACCTTCCGTCCAATGTCGCGGCAGCGGATCTGTGAACAGATAGTTCACCAATCCATAATCGGACCAAACCGCTTTGAAGTGAAAAATATGGCCTAGTTCGTGAGCAATCACTTTTCGCAGCCACTTTTCACTACCTGTCCACGTTTCGGCATAATCATTCAGATTTACCCAGATAGCGGTGTAGCCTTTCCCGATCGGGTTGGCAAAACCGTTGACGATCTCATCTTCATCCGACAGATAGATCCTGATTTTCTTGGAAAATTTCACTTCAAGATTGGCAGACAAAGCAGCGTAACTCTCTTCCGCAACGGCAGAGGCCTGAGGAATGATGCTTGAAATCCGATCCGGATAGATAATTCTGAAGTGCTCCGTCTCAGCAACCTGCCAGTTCAGGTAGGGATGGTTCCGCCCGTTCATGGAGTTAAACCCCTGAGCGGAAAGGTCTGCGGTAATTACCAGCAACAGCAAGAGTAAGGAGATCGGTGTTTTCATATAACAGGTTGGCTCATCTGTATGTTTTCAGAGAAGATAATACCATTTCTGTTTATTCTATAAACAATTCATGAACTCACAAATTACGTCGCTGTCAACTTTGTTTTTTTGATTTGACACCTTCATAAATTGCTTCAGCCCTACTTAAGACAACTCCTTCACCAAATCGTTCAAGAATAGCCTCATAAACCGGCATCTGTTCTGCGGACGGATAATTTTTGGCTATACCTTGAACGATGGAATGCGCGACCCGCGTCGCCAGATCGCTGTTGCTGTGATACCTCACAAGATCTGTAAAGTAGTTGGTCCACCGCTCATCATATTTAAAATGTTCAAGCAAAAATACCGGCAATAATCCGTTTCTCGCCCAGATGATGTGGCCCGGCATAATTTCATCGGGAATTCGCTCTATAATCGCAGAATCATATTTAATGTCGGGAAGATTTCCGGTCTCCCTGAACTCGCTTAGATATCTCCGGTTGGTAAACGCGCGATGAACAGTGCCTGCATAGGCAAGTAGCAACAAATTCACCTGCTGTTCGTGAAGCCCGGGAGTTTTCAGGGCATCTGATACAGCATGTAATGATGTGTCCCAATCCGTATCAAAAAAACTTACAGGTGCACGAGATTGGAATGCGACCTGGTCCAATTGCGGAATTCCCTCAGAAAAGCTTCTGTCCACTACTTTGAACTGCTTCAGATGTGTCTGCATGGTTGTGAGCGGTTCAATCCAATACCTGTCGAGCTCATTATTTAAAGTGAGAAATCCGAAAATATTCGGGCTGTTCGGACGATTGGTATCAGGTAAAACTCTCTTGTAGGGAATACTCTCACCCGGTTTATATCTAATTTCGAGTGAATCTTCAGGCAGGTCGTTATATAACACCGATACAAACGACCGATCGGGCAGCAGCTCATAATGGTCGGCAGGTGGAATAGCATCGACTCCATGGCCATAACTCAGCCCACGCACCTGTATCCGCATTGTATCGGATGTTACCGGAACCATGGCCGAAATGGAGCCATCTCTGTTCAGAGTGAACTGTGCCCCTGTTTGAAAATCGTAGTTATTGAAGTTGCCGGTTACTCGGATCCACTCGAGATAATCACGGTTACCGAAGAATCTTCCGTCATTGTAATATTTCGGAAAGAGCAGAACATCCATCTCTATTTCGCCCTGATCATAAACCAGTACCGGAATATTCATTTTATGATGAAAGACTCCCCTTACTGTAAGCATATAAACTCCGGGTCGATCAAGAATCAGCTCGTAACTCCCGTCATCTGCCGCTACCTCCCGAATACTTCTCTCTGTGAAAATATTTTGAACACCGGGCAGAACCGTTGAAATTTGAGTATTGGGAATCGGAGTGCCATCCACACTCACTATTTTCCCATGAAGCAGGGTTTGCCCCATTACACCATGGACCGACAACAAAATCATGAACAGTGTTATCGATATTTTTATTGGAGAGTTCATTGTAATATATACTAATTCAGTAGTACAATTACAATAGGCACAGTAAAATGTTAAATATACTTTACTTGCCGACCACTTAACTTCTTGAACGCCATTAATGAATCCAATTCATTCATCTTTCTGATTCTTACTGAGACTATGCAAAACTAGAAAAAAGTCAACTTTAAGCCTGTGAATCATCAGCGCAGATTTTCGCTGAGTTTCTTATTTCATCATATAATCAATTGTCAGGTTAGCCAAGGCTCTTACGCCGGTTTTCATTCCCTCTTCATCAAGGTAGAAGTCCGGTGTGTGATGCGGAGCCGCATCAGCCGGATCCATATCCGGTGGCATTCCGCCAATAAAAAAGTAAAGTCCCGGTATTTCCCGCTGGAAGAATGAAAAATCCTCCGCTCCGGTGATTGCGTTGATCACATGAGTCCGTTCCAAGCCTGCAACACGTTCGAGCGTTGACGCCATTCTTGCTGTCAACTCCGGATCGTTGTACGTAACCGGGTAACCGTCGTAAATTGTGAGTTCAGCTTCTGCCCCAAAACTCTTAGCCGTGTACTCTACGGTTCGGTGCATCTGCTCAAAAAGCTTCTCCTTCATATCTGTATCAAGTGTCCGGATGGTACCCTCCAGATAAGCCTCTTCAGGAATGATGTTATTTCGAACTCCGGCTCTCATTATACCGACTGTTATCACCGCAGCTTCTTTGGTTAACTCAGTTTGACGGCTAACAATCGTTTGCAGGTTATTTATAATCTGTGCAGATGCCACAATAGGATCAACGCCTCCCCAGGGGCGAGCTCCGTGAGTCTGTACTCCTTTTACCTCAATTGAAAACCGGTTGGAGGCCGCCATGATGCCACCCGGTCGATAATTGATGTGTCCAACCGGAGTTTGAGAGCTGATATGAAGTCCGAATATCACATCCACGTCAGGGTTTTGCAGTACGCCCTCTTTCACCATCATTTCAGCTCCACCCTCTTCACCCGGTGGAGTCCCCTCTTCTGCGGGCTGAAAGATAAATTTTACAGTTCCCGGAATTTGATCCCTCACTTCACTCAACATCTCTGCAACGCCCATCAGCATAGCAATATGTGTATCGTGACCGCAAGCATGCATCACCGGAACTTCCTCACCCATATATTCCGACATCACTTCTGAGGCAAATGGAATATCCACTCGCTCTTTTACAGGCAGTGCATCCATATCTGCACGAAGTCCGACTACCGGGCCGGGCTTTCCACCTTCCAATATTCCCACAACACCGGTATGAGCGACTCCGGTTTGAACCTCTATCCCAAGCTCACGAAGATGGCTTGCAACTTTTTGAGCCGTTTCAAATTCCCGATTCGACAGCTCCGGATACTGATGAAAGTGCCTTCGCCACTCCACTACTTTTTCATAGAGCTCCTCGGTTTGATTGTCGATGTACTCCTGCCAGTTGAATGAGCTTTCTGATTGAGCCTGTACTGATTTTGAGATGAACACCAAGCTCATAATCAGAAATAATGTTAATACGATCTTTTTCATGTGGATATATTTATTGTTTCGATTAATGCTGAAATAACTCTGCGGTTTATCAGCGTGACTCTGCGAGAACCAAAAATCCTATTTCTCGCACAGTGCATAACCTTGGCGTACTTAGCGCCCTTAGCGGTTACCGCTCAATATACTGATCAAACCATTGTAGAATCCGGGTTGATACTTCGGCAATTAGTTTAGGCTCGGTCGGGCCGTGTCCGGTTCTTGGGAGTAAAATCATTTCACTATCCACCCCCTTTTCCTGCAGTGCCCAGTAGAACTCCTGCCCCTGACCAAGCGGCACTCGCATATCATTTGAGCCGTGAATAATCTGAGTCGGCGTTACCACATTATCCATGTAATAGACGGCCGAATGGCGCTCATACGTTTCCATATTTCCATTCCAATACGGACCACCCATGTGGCCAAGCAGATAGCCGGGAATGTCGGTTGTCC
>CAZHUP010000055.1:0-15091 GCA_964535495.1 uncultured Rhodohalobacter sp. | reverse complement strand
TTCATAATTCTTTGGAAAATAAGTGAAAAGGCAATAGTGAAACGTGAAAATTTCTTGTATCGTCCTGAGGCTTCGGGAGGAGGGGTTTCATTTTTTTATCGACATATTTTGAGTTACACCCCTCACGGCTAAAGCCGCACTCCCCTCAAGGGGAGATTTATCTCATATCTGAGCTCTACATACTTAGCTTGTCCACTTTGTTCATCATTTGGACGCCGTGGACCAGGCTTGCGCCGCCTCTGATTGCGGTGGCTACGTGTACGGCCTCCATCATCTGCTCTTCGGAGCATCCTTTTTCGAGGGTGTCTTGTGTATAGGCATCAATGCAGTATGGGCACTGGATAGTGTGAGACACGGCTAGTGCAATCAGTGACTTCTCACGGGCAGTGAGTGCTCCTTCCTCAAAAACAGAACCGTAGTAGTCGAAGAATTTCTTTCCAAGCTTTTCCTGGAAATCAACAACGTTTTCAAACTTTTTGAGATCTTCGGGGTTGTAGTAGGTTTTTTCCATTATGTAGAATGTTGTTTTGAATGAAAATTAAAGAGGTTAAGGGTTTGTGATGCTTCATCAAGACAGAAATACCGGCTCTATCATTCAATTAGACGTTTCAAGAAGATGAAAAATTACTTCTTTTATGGATATCCGGATTTTTTAACCAGAATCTGATTCGAGTACACGTCTTAAATAATTAATCTGCCCGAGATGATACATCAGATGGCCCGAGAGGTGGGTCAGAAAAAAACCGAGCGTCATGGGGTGACCAAAGAGTGCTTCCGGAAATTCCTCATTCAGTTGATGCTCTTCCAATTTACCAAGTACAGACGACACAACCCCTTTTGTCCGCTCAATTTGTTCCTGAAGCTTTTTCCGAGGAATGTTCTTCAGCCCGAATTCGGCGGGACGATCACGCTCATAACCGGTGGTTCCAATTTTAGCACCCACATAGTAGTTGAGGTTTCCGACAAGATGGAGTGCGAGATTTCCGGCGCTGTTGGTAATTTCCCCTTCAGTTCTCCATAGGTTTGCTTCGTTTTCAAAAGCAGCTATTTCTGAGTTTAGAAGCTCAAGGTCTCGATTTATGATTTTGATAATATCCGATACCATTCTGTGTCACCCTTTGCTATGTTATCAAAAATATTCAGTCAATAAGATGATAATGTTTGTGTGATTATGAAATTGTATTTACCTGGTAAATGCTAAAAATTGAGGATTCACTTCATTTCTTCTTGCATAGAGGTTCGAATCTCGTATTTTCTCCAACTGATGGTTCAAACATTAACGAAAACGAGTTAACGTGGCTGACGAAAAGAAAAAAACTGAGGACGAAGTCCCCGAGTCGGAAGGCAGGGGCACATTGTTTGATAAATTTCTGAACTTCATTGAAACTGCGGGGAATAAATTACCCGATCCCGCAATGCTCTTCTTTCTACTATTGGTAATTGTCTGGGTGTTTTCGGCAATTCTGTCACCCATCGATTTTGGTGAAGTCCACCCCCGAACGGGTGAGGCATTGAATGTGCAAAATATGCTGACGGGGGATAATCTTGCGTCATTTCTGGCCAATATGATCGAAACCTTTGTGCTCTTTGCCCCGTTGGGAATTGTACTTGTGGCAATGCTTGGTGTAGGTGTTGCCGAGCATTCGGGATGGATTGATGCCGGACTGAAAAAATTACTTGGATTTACCCCGGCTTCACTTTTAACGCCGATGTTAATTCTAATCGCTATTGTGAGTCATACGGCTGCTGATGCCGGTTATGTGCTTGTAATTCCACTTGGAGGTGTGATTTTCTACGCTGCCGGGAGGCATCCGCTGGCCGGTATTGCCGCGGCGTTTGCCGGAGTAAGTGGAGGTTTTTCGGCAAACTTTATTCCATCAGCGATCGATCCGCTCTTGATGAGCTTTACTCTTGAAGCCGCAAGAATTCTGGATCCAGATATTATGCTGAATCCACTCAATAACATATACTTTACCGCTCTCTCCAGTATTTTGATTGTAGGCGTTGGCTGGTATATCACAGATAAAATTGTTGAGCCACGTCTTGAGGGAATACCTGTTGACGGCGATGAGGATGAGATGCCGCAAATGCAAGAGGTGTCGGCTAAAGAGAGTCGCGCTTTTTGGTTCGGTTTTGGTGCCATGATTCTTGGTCTGGTCGGACTCTTTATCTGGGCGTGGCCTGAAGGTTCTTCACTGCGCGATCCAAACTGGGACAACCCCGAAGTGAGTTCTCTGTTTTCATTTCAGGCTCCGTTAATGCAGGCTATTGTACCACTAATTTTTATTCTTCTGCTGATACCGGGTGTTGTATACGGGTATGCTTCAGGTAAGTATAAGACTTCGAAGGACATGATTGACAACATGACCAAGGCAATGGAGAGCATGGGATACTATGTGGTAATGGCATTCTTCTGCGCGCTCTTTATCGATGCGTTTGCCAAGTCAAACATTGGACTTTTGATAGCCCTGAAAGGTGCCAATTTCCTTCAGGCAATGGCTCTTCCCGGTCAGGTTACCATTGTGGGAATTGTCTTTCTGAGTGCGTTTGTGAACATACTTGTTGGCTCTGCTTCAGCAAAGTGGGCGCTAATTGCTCCGATTTTTGTACCGATGCTGATGCAACTGGGAATCTCTCCCGACTTAACTCAGGCTGCTTACCGTGTAGGTGACTCCGTATCAAATATTATCACGCCGCTGCTTCCATACTTCCCGCTGGTGGTTGTGTTCTGTCAGAGATATGTAAAAAATACGGGAATAGGGACACTCATCTCCATGATGTTGCCGTACTCAATTATATTCCTGGTAACGTGGACCATCTTTCTGCTGATCTACTGGTGGATTGGAATTCCGCTCAGCTTTGAAGCGAACTACGTCTATCCTGCAAATTAATAGCAGGTAGTGAGTATCAGGTATTGAGACAGTTGAATTGTGAAATAATAACTGTCTCAATACCAATTACCTGTTACTTAATACTTAACAAATTACTTCTTACTTCTTACAATCAATTCCTGAAGTACGGTGTCCAGTGGAATATCTCTCTCAACGAGAAGTACCATCAGGTGGTAGATGAGATCGGCTGATTCATAAATGACTTCAGAGTCTTTCTTGTTCTTGGAAGCGATGATTGTTTCCACAGCTTCCTCACCCAGTTTTTGAGCAATTTTGTCAATTCCTTTCTTAAAAAGCCGTGTAGAGTAGGAGCCCTTGGGAAGATCTTTTTTTCGTTCAATTAATACTCTTTCCAGGTCGTAGAGAAATTCGATTTCTTGTTTAGCCATTCGTTTAAATCAGATTATGTAGTCAATATTCTTACTTCAATTCCATGTTCAGACATTTGCTGTTTCAGTGCAGAAATTTCAATTTCCCTGAAGTGAAAGATACTTGCAGCCAAAACGGCATCTGCGTTTCCTTTAGTTACAGCATCGATGCAGTGCTGAATGGTTCCGGCCCCGCCACTGGCAATGACCGGAATGGAAACATTTTCATTAACAATTTTAAGTAGCTCAGTATCGAACCCTGACTTTGTCCCGTCACGATCCATACTTGTGAGAAGTATTTCGCCGGCTCCAAGCTCTTCTGTTTTTTTAATCCACTCAATAGCATCCAGGCCGGTGGCCTCTGTTCCGCCTTTTACAAATACTTCCCAATGATCTTCCACGCGTTTTGCATCAACGGCAGCAACAACGGCTTGTGAACCGAACGTATCCGATGCACGCATGATCAAGTCAGGGTCTCTTACTATCGCGCTGTTCAGGGATACTTTATCGGCACCGGCTTTTAAAATTTCTTCAATTTCGTCTACACTTTTGATTCCTCCACCCACCGTAAACGGAATGTTGATATGCGCTCCAATTTCTTTAACGAGGTGGACAAGTGTGCGCCGTTTCTCTTTAGTAGCCGTGATATCCAGAAAAACCAGTTCGTCTGCACCCTCTTCAGTGTAACGCTGCGCCAACTCAACAGGGTCTCCGGCATCCCTCAGTCCGACGAAGTTCACCCCTTTGACGGTGCGCCCGTCTTTGATATCTAAGCAGGGTATGATACGTTTTGTTAGCATATTGTGCGTAAAGGGTTTATCAGCTTAAAAAATAGTGAAAATGACATTCAATTCACGAAATGAATTATACATTAAGCTGAGCCATGTCCTCAAGGCCTATATGTCCTTCGTAATACGCCTTACCAACCACAACACCATCGATTCCGATATTTTGAAGCTGTATCAGATCTTGGAGATTAGAGACTCCACCGGACGCAATCCATTTGATTGATGAGAATTGGCTTTGCAGCTCATTATACATATCAAAATTTGGTCCGCTAAGCATGCCGTCGCGAGCGATATCTGTACTTAAAACTTTTTTCAAACCTGCTTCAATCATTGGATTAAGAAAATCTTCAATGGGTTTATCAGAAGTTTCGAGCCATCCGCCGTACGCCATTTTCCCATCTTTAAGATCCAGCCCAAGAATAATTTTTTCGGAACTGGATTCAATAGCTGTTAAAAAATCGTCAGGTTTCTTTACAGCCATGGATGAACAGATAATTCCGCTTAATCCGGCATCAAGAAGAGTTTCAATATCGTCTAAAGAACGAACTCCACCGCCGGTTTGGACAGATAAACCCAGCTCGTTAATAATTGTTCTTATGATCGGAAGATTATCAAACGAACCGCTTTTGGCACCGTTTAAATCAACTACATGAATATGAGAAAAGCCGGCCGTTTTGAACTTGGCAGCCTCTTCCAGCGGATTGTGATTATAAACCGTTTTTTTAGCGTAGTCACCTTTTTGAAGCCGAACCACTTGTCCGTCAAGCAGATCGATAGCGGGAATAATATTCATATCTCTATTTATAGTTGAAAGTAGCGCTGCTTAAAGTAAGGAATTTTGAAATGGAAGTGGGTTCCGTAAAAAAATCAAACTTCTTTTGAAGCGGACTCTTTAACAATATCCAGAAAGTTTTGTAACAGAAGTGATCCTACTGTCCCTGATTTCTCAGGGTGAAACTGAACTCCCATGAAGTTATCTTTCGCAACTACGGCGCAAAAATCACTGATGTACCTACAGGTAGCAAGTGTGTATTCGTTCGCAGGTGCATAATAACCATGCACATAATAGAGAAACTGCTCATTATCAATCCCTTTAATGAGCAGATGATCTTTTTGGGGTTCAAATCTATTCCAACCCATATGAGGTACCTTAGCTTTTGATGAGTCGAATTTCTTGAGATTTCCAGGAATTAAGCCCAGTGTGTCACTACTCCCTTCTTCAGATGATTCATATAGAAGCTGCATTCCTAAGCAAATTCCCAACACCGGTTTCTTGGTACTCTTCAGCCATACATCAAGATCGCGGGATCGTAAGTCATCCATAGCGGCTCCGGCATGTCCAACTCCCGGAAAGATAACTCCATCTGCACGATCAAGTTCTTTGGGGTTGTCTGAAATAAAATAGTCTGCATTAAGGCGGTCAAGAGCATTTGCTACGGATGCAAGATTTCCGGCTTGATATTTAATAATTCCTATCAATGTTCTGTACTTCTAAAAACTAATTCAATGTTAGATTAATCCTTTTGTTGAAGGGAGGATACCCTTGGTCCGCTCATTCCGGGTAATCGCAAATCGTAAAGCTCTTGCGAAGCCTTTGAAAGTAGCCTCAATGATGTGGTGATCATTTTTTCCGTTAGCGGTAACATGCAGGGTAGCCTTGGCGTTCATGGCCAGGGTATAATAAAAGTGTTCTAACATTTCAGTAGGAAAATCACCTACGTATTCACGCTTTAATTCAACATTATACTGTAAGTAGGGACGATCTGATAGATCGATGGCAACAGTGGCTTGCGCTTCATCCATAGGTAATACGAATCCGTATCTTTGGATGCCCGCTTTGTTAGTTGAAACAGCTTTTTGAATGGCTTGCCCCAGAGCTATTGCACTGTCTTCGATGGTATGATGCTCATCCACTTCCAGATCTCCTTTGCAAGTCAACTCAAGATCAATTAAGCCGTGTCTGGCAATTTGATCGAGCATGTGATCAAAAAAGTTAAGGCCGGTTTTTATGTTACTCTTTCCCGTGCCGTCCAGGTTAACAGACACCTCAATCTCGGTCTCTTTGGTAGCTCGTTTGATTGTTGCTTTACGGGTGGGGAAAAGAATGGATCGGACCAGTGCCGGCCAATTTTCTGCTTCACTCAATATCTCTGTATCATTTTTAAACAGAAATTTCCCGTTTTGAAATGTAATGAGAGCGTCACATTCAGACTTATTGCTGAATGTTTCCAAAAGCTCATTCTCTAAGCTGGTCAGTTGGATTTCTGAGAGGTCTGAGCTCCATAAAAGTTGATGCCCGTGTTCTGTCAAAGTTCCGAGTGCATAAATTGCCCCGGGTTGAAGCAGATTTTCAGAACTGCCGGCGAGGGCGGGGGATTCAATAAATATTTTCATAACTCATCATTAATGTTGTATTGCTATGGCTGAACTGAAATGCTTAACCAACGATCTCTTTCAGTGCTTTCAGAAATTTAATATTCTCATCGGGCATACCGATGGTTACACGAAGGCAATCTTCACAAAGGGGCTCATTTCCCCTGTAGCGTACAATTATTCCCAGATCTGCAAGCTGCCGATAGACTTCCTTCGCATTTTCAATCCTGAATAAAATGAAGTTGGAATTTGAGGGGTACACTTTTTTAACAGCGGTGCTGTGGCTCAGCTGCTCGGCAACGTACTCCCGCTCATCAAGAATAGCGTTTATGTTGAATTTGGCAAGTTCCATCTCATCAAAAGCTTTGAGAGCAGTATCGGCCGTTAGTTTATTGATGTTGTATGGAGCTTTAACACGCATCATGTAGTCAATGATCGTCGGGTTTGAGATCGCGATACCCAGCCGAATGCCGGCCAGCCCAAATGCTTTGGAGAATGTTTGAAGTACGACCAGATTTGGATACTGCTGAACAAATGCAGCCATAGACTCCTGTTTGCTGAAATCGATATAGGCCTCGTCCACAACCACAATCCCCTTAAATTTAGCAACCAGTTTCAGAATATCGGTTCTTTTAAGGTCGTTTCCTGTTGGATTATTGGGTGAGCAGAGAAAGAGGAGTTTTGTGCTCTCATCAGCTTTGTCAACGATCTCATCCGGTTTTAGCTGAAATTTTTCAGTAAGCTCAACACTCTTCACTCCAACATTATTTATGTTAGCTGCTACTTTATACATGCCGTATGTGGGAGGAGTGATTAAAATAGAATCTTCACCCGGTTCGCAAAAAATTCTCATCATAAGGTCGATCGGCTCATCACTACCCACACCCAAAAAGATATTCTCTCTCTCAACATCACGGTATTCAGCAATTTTATCCCGAAGCGGATCCTGAGTCGGGGTGGGGTATCGATGCAGATTCAGGGAGTTTCGTATGGGAGAGCCATAACTGTTTTCATTGGCATCGAGAAGAGTGCCGCTGTCGAAGTCATCGCGGGCACTTCGGTAGGGTGTGAGATTGCGAATGTTTTCGCGAATCAAAGATTCAATATCGTTGATTGTAAGCATTTTATACTTTGAAGCTGTTAGAGTTAATGTGCTGCGTTATTCTAAATCACGTCTGTTAATCTTCGAAAGCCGTAATGATACGGCATTTTTATGAGCCTGAAGTTCTTCTAATTCGGCAAGAGTCTCAACCATCGGGCCGAGTTGTCGCATTCCCTCCTCAGAGATGGTTTGCATCGTGATAAACTTCTGAAAACTCTGCAGTGAAACACCACTATACATACGAGCATATCCGTAGGTTGGCAGCGTGTGATTGGTACCGGAAGCGTAATCTCCCATACTCTCAGGCGTCCACGGTCCGATAAATACGGAGCCGGCATTTACCACTTTTTGAGCCAGATCATCTGCATCTTTAGTGTTGATGATCAGGTGCTCCGGAGCATACCGATTGGAAAACTCCATCGCTTGATCGCTATTTCCCACAACCACTGTATAGCTTTTCTTAAGAGCATTTTTGGCAAAATCTTTTCGAGGTAATTGTTCCAGCTGATTCTGTAGACTATCCTCGATTGCAGATAAATCGGCCGCCTCTGTAACCACCAAAACTACCTGACTGTCAGAACCGTGCTCGGCCTGTGAGAGAAGATCGGATGCGATGAATTCCGGATCAGCTGTTTCATCGGCAATAACCAGAACTTCAGATGGCCCCGCCGGCATGTCGATAGAGATCATGGCGTCACTGTTTTGGAGCATCATTTTCGCCGCGGTTACATATTGGTTTCCGGGTCCAAATATTTTATCAACTTTTGGAATACTCTCAGTACCAAACGCCATTCCCGCAATTGCCTGGGCACCGCCGGCTATGACAATCTTCTCTACTCCAATTTTTTGTGCGATGTAGATAATCGATGCGGGTACGTTTCCATTTTTATCCGGAGGAGTTGCAATTACAATTGTGGAACAACCGGCAATTATGGCGGGAATGCCCAGCATCATCGCTGTAGAAGGGAGCGGGGCAGTTCCGCCGGGAATGTAAAGGCCAACTCGTTCAATTGGTTTGGCCACCCGGCAGCAAACTACACCGGGCATGGTTTCTACTTCCAGATCCATCGGCATCTGCTGCTGATGAAAAAGGTAGATATTTTTCATAGCCTGATCGATGGCAGACTTTACGTTTTCAGGCAGATCAATATTAATTTTTGCCGGATCAATAGTGAATGGATTAGGATCCACCCCGTCAAACTTTTTTGTGTACGATCTGATCGCCTCATCCCCATTCGCCTCTACATTATCAAGGATTGGCTGCACCTGTTCAAAAACAGAAGTGAAATCCATTTTTGGCCGTTTGCAGAGATTCTCAATATCTGATTCGGTTAGATTTTTGAGTGAGTAATTTTCCATAGTTTTAGACTTCAGTTTTCTAAAGACTCATTTCTCATGTCTCAGGTCTATAAATTATTAAGCAATCATCGATTCAATTGGAAGAACTACAATTCCGGTAGCGCCGGCACCTTTCAAATTCTCCATCAGATCCCAGAATGTTGAAATTGTGATTACAGTGTGTATCGCTACCATTCCGTTATCAGCCAAAGGCATTACCGTGGGACTTTTCAGAGAAGGAATGATTTTTTTAATCTGGTCTACGGAATCTTCCGGTGCGTTCATCATGATGTACCGGCTCTTCTCTGCCTTTTGATATCCTTCAATTCGCTGTAGAAACTTTTCAATCAGTGCCTGTTTACCTTCAGAGAGAGGCTTATTGGTTTGTACAAGCTGAGTTTCTGAATCAAAAATATTCTCAATCTCTTTCAGCCCGTTGGCTTTTAAGGTTCCGCCGGTTGAAACTAAATCAGTAATGGCGTCAGCAATTTCTAACCGCGGTGCAATTTCAACTGAGCCGGAGAGGGTAATGATATCAGCCTCAACTCCTTTGCTTTCGAGAAATTTTCTGGTTAGAACGGGATAGCTGGTTGCAATTCTTTTTCCTTGCAGGTCTTTAGCGGATTTAATATCTCCATCTTTTGGTACGGCAATGGAAAGGCGACAAACGCCGTAATCCAAACCTTTCAAAATGGTAACATCCGTTTCATCTTCGGCAACAGTGTTGGCTCCAACAAATCCAAGATCACAAACGCCATCCTCTACATATTCGGGGATATCGTCGTCGCGAATGAGCAAAAGTTCTACGTCGAAATTGCGGCATTTTACCAGAAGACTTCGCTTGTAATCATCAAACTTCAGGCCAATACCTTCGAGCAGATTTAGAGTTTTATCAGTTAGTCGGCCGCTTTTCTGAACGGCAATTCTCAGTGAGGTGGAAGAATCCAGAGTTCTCATAGAATCAATAAATTTTAGTTGTTAAAAAAGGGTAGTGTGAAAAATGGTTAAATAGTCTGTGCGTAACGGAGGAGTTGATTAGTGATGATGATGCACAGAATGACCGTGATCTCCGTGATGGGAGTGGTGATGTGTGGAGATATGTCGGTTTGAAAATTTCACTTCTCAAAATTATGCATTTAATAATTAGGATGCCAAGAGAAGTTTTAAACATCCTGAATTGACTGAATCATTCCTGAAAAAAGAAAAAGCCCGACTCTGAGTAGAACCGGGCTTTCAATTATTTTAAACTGGAATTTTCGACTTACTCTCCATTACCATTCGATTCTGAAAGAGTAACTGTTTCTATAAACGTGGTATCCGGTGCAACAACTTCAATATTCGAAATTACTTCGGAATTATACCCTTCCACGCTCGGTACTACCGAAACTTGATATGTTCCGTTCTCAAGTCCGATCATCAGGAATTCACCCTCATCAGAAGCGAGAGTTCCCGCAAGTGTGTCTTCATTTGCAATGGCATAAACCCATGGAAGTGCCTCTGCGGGTTCAATGGTTCCGCCTATAGCTCCGGTCTGTGCCAGTCCAACGGCTTTAATCACAGGTTTTAAAATATACATTCCGGAGTTTCCGGCTTTAACTATAGAGCGAGAAGCGTCGAAATCGAGAAGAAGCGTATAGCTTTCTCCACCTTCTATTTCTGCATTAATATTCAATTTCAAACCGGATTGCTGAGCACTTGGTGTTGATAAGTGGTGAGTTTCACCATTCATTATCAACTCATTTTGATCTCCCAGAATGAGTCGCATCTGGCTGTAGGTGCCGGGTTCAAGTTCAGCTTCACCCAGAATTTCATAGTTTCCGTTCGTCAGTTGCAGCAGGTCTACTTGTACGGGTTGGTCGTTAATCGTTCTCCATCCGTTATCATCTTCTTCAGCATCAGCTTGCTTGTGTACGCGAACTTCCAGGATGTCTACCCAAACTTCTTCATAATTTCCTGGTGCGTCTGTTAAAAGAACCTGCATAGTTCCCGGATTATTCGAAAGGTCGTCAGATAAATCACAGGATGCCAAGAGAAAAATACCTGCAATAAATAGTGAAATAGTACTGAGTAATCTCATCTTTTTACTCTAAATTTTGTTTGTATTTTGACGTTGGTTCATTCTATTTTAGGCTCTGTTAAATAAAATGTTCCATTTGCCAATATAGTTTCAATGTTTGAAACTTTAACACAAGTTCGAAATACAACAAAATGAAGACGATAGCTCAATTAACCTACATTCCTCTCTATTCAGAACATCCAAAGGAGCAGGTTCAGGATCTGCTTGAATTTGTTGCACAGCATGATGTTGAAGTAGATGTAAACTATTTATCAACGAGTATAAAAGGAGATACAGAAACTGTATTTGAATTGGTTCGCGAAATTTACGATTCAATGTCCTTGGAAGGTCAGAAATTCAGATTTCATATTGAACTGCTGAGTCCCACAGCTGAGTAGTAAACGCGCTGTTATGTGAGTGTATAATTTTATATTAAACATTAGTTCTAAATAGCCTTTCCAGACAGGCTTGTTGTTGGTTCCTATAATAGGAGAGAGAGTCATATAACAATTAAATGCAATGACCGTTTAAGCTTTGTATATTTAGGGCTGAATAATTTTTAGCATTTTCTATCCATCTGTATGAATAATATTCGCAATTTTTGCATTATCGCGCACATCGACCATGGGAAATCCACTCTAGCCGATCGTATGCTTGAGCGTACCGGAACGATCAGTGAAAGAGAGATGCAGGAGCAGGTTCTCGATGATATGGATCTTGAACGGGAGCGTGGAATTACGATTAAGAGCCATGCAATACGGATGGACTACAAACATCCGGGTGGTGAACTTTACACCTTTAATTTGATTGACACACCCGGCCACGTTGATTTTGCCTACGAAGTGTCGCGGGCGTTAAAAGCATGTGAAGGTGCGCTGCTGGTTGTTGATGCAGCCCAGGGAATTGAAGCGCAAACGATTTCTAATCTCTACCAGGCGATTGATCAGGATCTTGAGATCGTGCCGGTATTGAACAAAATTGATCTTCCGGGTGCTGATCCGGAAGGAGTGGGGCAGCAAATTGTGGATTTAATTGGCTGCGACCATGAGGATATTATTAGCGTATCCGGAAAAACCGGCGAAGGAGTAGAAGATCTTCTCGAGGCAATTGTTGAACGGGTGCCCGGTCCGGAAAGGAATGAGGATAAGCCCCTTAAAGCTCTCATTTTTGATTCAATTTTCAATACCTATCGGGGATCGATTGCATACGTTAGGGTAATGGAGGGTACTCTCAAGAAGGGAGATCCGATTCTGTTTATGGCAACCGGAAAAGAGTATGATGCTGAAGAGATAGGCTATCTGAAATTGAAGAAGGAGCCGGTGAAAGAGCTTAAAGCCGGAGATGTTGGATACGTAATTGGGAGTGTGAAATCTTTGCAGGATGCCAAGGTGGGTGATACCATTACGAATCAAAAAAACCGGGCGGAGAAAGCCATTCCGGGGTATAAAGATGTGAAACCGATGGTATTCAGTGGTATCTTTCCAACCAGTTCGGAGGATTTTGAAGATCTGCGGGCAGCCCTTGAGAAACTGCAGCTTAATGATGCGTCATTGACCTATCAGCCCGAAACCTCAAAAGCACTGGGGTTTGGCTTCCGGGCAGGATTTCTTGGTCTGCTTCATATGGAGATTGTGCAGGAGCGTCTCGATCGTGAGTTTAATATCGATATTATTACCACTGTTCCAAACGTTCAGTACGAAGTCGATACAGAAGAAGGTGGTCGGATTCAGGTGGATAATCCCAGCGAAATGCCTTCTGCGGGAGACATTGAAAAAGTTTGGGAGCCCTATATTAAAGCAAGTATTATCACACCGGCTGATTTTATCGGTCCTATTATGAAACTTTGCCAGGAGCGGCGAGGAATTTACGTCAATCAGCACTTTATGCAGAATAATCGTGTGGAAATTACATACGAACTGCCAATGGCCGAAGTGGTCTTTGATTTTTATGACAAGCTGAAGAGCGGTACGCGCGGCTATGCATCTTTAGATTATGAATTTATTGAGTATCGAAAAGGAGATTTGGTACGTTTAGATATTCTATTGAACGGGGAACCTGTTGATGCCCTGTCTAGTATAACACACAGAGATAAAGCCTATTACCAGGGCAGAAAGGTGTGTGCTAAATTAAAAGAGCTGATACCAAGGCAACAATTTGAAGTTGCTGTACAAGCTGCGATAGGTTCGCGCGTTATTGCTCGTGACACCATTCGCGCACTTCGAAAAGATGTTACAGCGAAGTGCTACGGTGGTGATATTTCACGTAAACGAAAATTAATTGAAAAGCAGAAAGAAGGTAAGAAACGAATGAAGCAGGTTGGTGCTGTGGATATTCCTCAGGAAGCCTTTCTGGCTGTTTTATCTATGGACGACGAAGATTAACCAAGATTTCTATGAAAAAAATAGTATTAATTTTATTCATTGCGCTTTTCAGTACAGATGTATATGCTCAATTTGAAGATCCGGACATTCGGAAAGTAGAACACACCGAAAGAGCTCAGTTTGAACAGAGGTTTGCAGATATTGGCTGGACCGGACAGGGACTTTACAATCCTACCACGATAGATCGTATCCCAACAGTAGAGCTGCGATCGAGATTGCAGGCCGCTTTTGGGAGCCCAACTCAAACGATCGGGGATCTGATCAATGAGCGTAATTTCAGGCCCGGTAAAGCTGTACAATTTGAGTATTGGTTTATTATAGACGGGGAAATGCCTCTGATGGTTTTGGATTTGGATGGGCCATTCGAAAATGGATTGGTGTACGTGGGGGCTAGTCGTTTTATTGACATGATGCCACAGGTAAAACGAGTTCTAAACCGAATGTTGATGAACGATGTCGGGGACCTGGCGTCATTCAGTGACTATTTTTATTCTCCTGAACGTGATCAATGGTATCTTGTAGAGTATCAAAATGGTGAATTTGCGCACGAAGCTATAGACAGACCAAGAAATTTAAATTAATACCATAATAACCGTTGGCAAGAAGAAAAGATTCTGAGAAAAAACCTCGTTTTTGGGAGAGTTCGAAAAAATCTAATAAAGAAAATCCAATCGATGCGAAAGCAAAGCATTGGGCAAGAGAGTGGCTGGATGCATTTTTATGGGCGGCAATTGCGGCCATAATTTTGAGAACTTTTTTCTTTGGGGCATACCGTATTCCCACACCAAGTATGGAAAAGACTCTGCTCACGGGAGATTTTCTGATTGTGACAAAATTGGCATACGGTCCACGAACTCCGATGACCCTTTCAGTTCCTTTCACTGATATTTACATGCCCGGTGTTAACTTGCCATGGGCGCGAATTCCCGGATATTCCGATGTTGATCGAAATGACATTGTTGTATTTAATTACCCAATTGATGTTGGGCCGATATCAACCAAAACAAACTACATTAAACGTGCAGTCGGTGTTCCCGGAGATCGACTTAGAATAGAGGATAAGATTCTATTTGTAAATGATGAGCCGGCTGAATCGTACGATACATTGATGTATAATTACAGGATTCAAACACGTGAGCGAATTCGTCTGAGCCCGGCAAAGGTACGCGAAGCCGGCGGAAGTATACTGCAGTCAAATAATGGCACTTCTATCATCAATATGACACCTGAGCTGGCCGAGGAGATGCGCAACTGGTCTGAGGTTGAAACTGTTGAGTTTTTCATACTGCCTGATGACTTCGATGAGTTCAGCCGCCGTCCGTTCAGCTTTTCAGATGGTTTCACAAACCACGATAATATGGCTGAGTTTACCATACCGTACGAAGGCCAGGAAATTGAACTGACTTCAGAGAACTGGCACATCTATAAAGATGTAATGGAGCGTTACGAGCGTAATGACATTCAAAAAAGTGGAGATCTGTTTGTCATCAACGGAGAGGAGACCAACCGGTATACCATCAAAAAAGATTACTACTTTATGATGGGAGACAACAGGGACGACAGTGAAGACAGCCGTTACTGGGGATTTGTTCCTGAAGATCACATAATCGGCAAAGCGGGGATAATCTACTTTTCGTGGGATGGCGAAAGATGGCTTCCAAGATTCAGCCGCCTATTCAATTTGATTCACTAATTTTGAGTAGTGAGTAGTGAGTATCAGGTATTAAGTACCGATCAGATAATTGAAATTTGATTTTGCATGGTAGAAAACAAAAATCTACCTGCAACCTGCTA
>CAZHUP010000054.1:0-15091 GCA_964535495.1 uncultured Rhodohalobacter sp. | reverse complement strand
GATTCATTTTGCTGGAAATTCCAAAACAACACAAAGAGATTTTTGAAGCCATCGGTAACATTGCAGAGTCTGCGGGTCAAAAAGTATTCGTTGTCGGCGGATACGTTCGCGACTACTATCTCCAAAGGCTAAACCCTGACGAAATCACCGATATAGATTTTGTTACGGTCGGTTCGGGTATCAAGCTGGCAGAAAAAATTTCAGATGAACTGAATACGAACAAACTTACAGTATTTAAAAAATTTGGCACAGCTCAGGTCAAATATAAGGAATTGGACCTGGAATTTGTGGGAGCCAGAAAAGAGAGTTACAGACGAGAGTCCCGTAAACCGATTGTAGAAGATGGCACACTGGAAGATGATCAGTTACGCCGGGATTTAACGATTAACGCTCTATCATGGTGCCTTAATCCTGATCAGTTCGGGGTTTTACACGACCCGTTTAATGGTATTCAGGATTTGAAGAACAAAGTAATCCGTACTCCCATCGATCCTGAACAGACGTTTAGTGACGATCCTCTTCGCATGATGCGCGCCGTACGATTTGCGACTCAGCTTCAGTTTGATATAGACCGTAAGACGTTTGCCGCAATCAGCAAAATGTCTCACAGATTATCCATTATCTCCAAAGAGCGAATTCTGGATGAACTGAATAAAATCGTGCTCAGTCCTAAACCCTCCATCGGGTTTGAGCTTCTGCTAAAAACCGGACTATTAAAGGAATTCTTTCCGGAGATGGTCAACTTGCTGGGCGTGGATGAACGGAACGGTAAACGCCATAAAGACAACTTCTGGCACACTTTAAAGGTGCTCGACAACACTGCAGAAAAGAGCGATGATCTATGGCTGCGCTGGGCTGCCATCATGCACGATATTGCCAAACCACCAACCAAAAAATTTTCAAAAGAGGTTGGATGGACATTCCATGGTCACGACGCTTTAGGTGCTAAATGGGTCCCAAGGATTTTCAAACGCCTGGGACTCCCTCTGGATGAGCGTATGCGGTACGTTCAAAAGTTAGTGCGTCTTCACCTCAGGCCTATAGCTCTCGTTTCTGAAGAAGTGAGTGACAGTGCCGTACGACGACTTATTTACGAAGCAGGTGACGATATCGAAGATCTTATGACTCTCTGCCGTGCCGATATCACCAGTAAAAGTGAGTGGCGACGAAAAAAATACCGAAATAATTTCGACCGCGTTGAGAAAAAAATTATTGAAGTGGAAGAAAAAGACCGGATGCGGAACTGGAAAAATCCGATCAGCGGTGAGGAGATTATGAATGAACTTGGAGTTAAACCCGGTCCGGTTGTTGGCAGAGTCAAAGATCGCATTAAAGATGCTATATTAGATGGTGATATTCCCAATGATTATGATGCTGCCTATCAGTATTTGCAAGATATTAAATCTGAATACATTGAGACTAAATAACCCAACGAACGTAAACATAGGTTGAATTAATTTTTATGTGGATTGCCAACTCTTACGGAAAAATAAACCTCGGTCTTCACGTTCTGGAAAAGCTTCCAACTGGTTTTCACCGAATAGAAACAGGGATCTGCTTTATTGAGTGGAAAGATCGATTTGAGATAGAACAGTCTGAATCGTATCAGCTTACGATGTCTGATAAATCGATCTCAACTGGCCCATCAAATCTTATCACAAAAGCCTACAATACATTCGAAAAATATGTTGGGCTAAAAAATCACTATAGTTTCAACATTACCAAAAATATCCCTGCCGGAGCAGGACTTGGCGGGGGGAGCAGTAATGCGGCATTAACGCTCAGAATACTCAATAAGCTGGAAGGTGCCGGATTATCTGATAACGAGCTGATCGATTTTGGACGAACTTTGGGTGCTGATGTCCCTTTCTTTATCAAAGGGGAACCGGGCATTGCCACCGGGCTGGGGCATAATATTGAACCGGCAGACATTCAGCCGGACGCCTGGATTGTAGTGATGTATCCAAATTTTGAAAGCTCTACCGCCGAGGTCTATCAAAATTGTGCACCCAATCCGGATCACGATTTTTCAATTAAAGGAGTGTTGCTGGAAGAGGAGATTGATCAGTGGCGGTTTCTGCTCGAAAACGATCTGGAAGCACCGGTTTTTGCAAAGCATGAATTGGTTGGCAATATTAAAGATCAAATGCTTGAGTTTGGTGCTGAGTTTGCCATGATGAGCGGAAGCGGTTCCACGGTTTACGGTGTTTTTGAACAGGATTTTGTTGCAATTAACGCCTATGAGTCGTTTCATAAGCTTGGATTTCCAGCAAATATGACCAGGCCAAATTTTGAGCCTGATCACGGTATTTACAAAAAAGACTAAATCATTTGGAGAGACTCGCTGTTAGGTTCAGCGCTTCTTCAACGATCAAATCATTAATTATTTGATATTATGGGTAAAAAGAAAACAGTTGACCCACGCGCCGGTATGGATGTGGATTCGTTTAAAGAAGATATTAAACAACATCTGAGATACACTCTAGCCAAAGACAAGTACTCTTCAACCGAATGGGATAACTATCGAAGTGTAGTGCTTTCCGTTATGGATCGTCTTCACGACCGCTGGCTTAATACGCAGCAACGCTACTATTCCGACGACGAAAAGAGAGTTTACTACATCTCTATGGAGTATCTGATCGGGCGCCTGCTTGACAACATGCTCGTCAATCTCGGCATGCAGGACGTGGCTGCAGAAGCCATGAAAGAGGTTGGACTGGATTACGATAAGGTACGAAGTGCCGAATGGGATGCCGGTCTTGGAAACGGTGGACTTGGAAGACTTGCCGCCTGTTTTCTTGATTCTATGGCCACACTCGGAATTCCGGCGATCGGTTATGGAATCCGCTATGATTTCGGAATTTTTTATCAACAAATCGAGAACGGCTATCAAATTGAAAAGCCAGATCTCTGGCTTAGATACGGAAATCCATGGGACGTAGTACGCCCCAAAATACAGTACAACGTTCCGTTTTACGGAAACTCGCACGCCTATCATGATGACAAGGGCGACCTGAGATTTCGCTGGGACAATACTCACGATGTATTGGCAGTGGCTTACGACACCCCGATTCCCGGTTACAAAAATGATGTAGTAAACAATCTGAGACTTTGGAAAGCTTCTTCTTCTTCATCCATTGATTTGAAGAGCTTTAACCAAGGGCAGTACATCGACGCGGTGCGCGATACACAGCTGAATGAAAATATTTCACGTGTACTCTATCCAAATGATAAAGTATTTGTTGGACAAGAATTGAGACTGAAGCAGGAGTTCTTTCTGGTTGCTGCCTCTGTTCGCGATATCCTTCGCCGATTCAAGAAAACCAACGACGACTGGAGAAAGCTGCCCGATAAGGTTGCGATCCAGTGTAACGACACTCACCCAAATTTGGCTATTCCGGAATTGATGAGAATCCTGGTCGACGAAGAGGGCCTAAACTGGGATCTCGCCTGGGATATCACCAAAAAAACCATGGCCTATACAAATCATACGCTTCTTCCTGAAGCGCTTGAAAAATGGCCCGTATCACTGCTGAGAAGCCTTCTTCCGCGCCATCTGCAGATCATTTATGAGATCAACCGAAGATTCTTGAATGAGATTAGTGAACAAATCGGTGATGATAAAGGCAAAATCAGCCGACTGTCGATTATTGGAGAAGGTGAAGATCCCGTAGTGCATATGGCCTCGCTGGGAATTGTAGGTTCACACAAAGTGAATGGCGTTGCAGCACTTCACAGTAATCTGATTAAGAAGCATCTATTTAAGGATTTCTATGAGATCTATCCTGAGAAGTTCACCAACAAGACAAACGGTATTACGCCGCGCCGCTGGTTGCGACAATCAAATCGTGAACTATCCGACCTGATAACCGGTGAAATTGGAGAAGGCTGGGTAACCGACCTTGATCAGCTGAAAAAGCTGGAGAAATTTGTTGACGACAAGAAGTTCATGAAGAAGTTTGCCCAAGTGAAGCAGAACAACAAGCAGCGCATGGCAGACTATATCGAAGAGAAGCGCGGTATCAAAGTGAACACCAAGTCGATGTTTGATATTCAGATTAAACGAATTCACGAGTACAAACGTCAGTTTATGCTTGCCCTCTATGCGATTACACAGTACAATCGCATCAAAGCGAATCCGGATGGAGATTTTGTTCCCCGTACTATTCTGGTTGCCGGTAAAGCTGCGCCGGGATACACCATGGCTAAGCTCTTCATCAAACTGATGAATGACATTGGAGAGAAGATCAACAATGATTCGGATGTTGGCGACAAGCTGAAGTTCATCTTCCTTGAAAACTATAGCGTAACGCTGGCCGAGAAGATGATTCCATCCGCAAATCTATCGGAGCAGATTTCAACGGCCGGATTCGAAGCATCCGGAACAGGAAACATGAAGTTCGCTCTTAACGGAGCCCTCACTATTGGAACACTTGACGGTGCCAATGTGGAGATCAAAGAGGAAGTTGGCGATGAGAATATCTTTATCTTCGGTAATACCGTTGACGACGTTGAACGGCTGCGTCACGAAGGGTACAACCCATGGGATTACTACAACTCCAACGAAGAGTTGAAGAAAGCGCTGGATCAGATCAAAGACGGTTTCTTTAATGAAGATACTGAGCTCTATCAGCCAATTATCGACGCTCTGCTCCATAAGGGAGATTACTTCCTGGTACTGGCCGATTACGAAGCATATGTTAACATGCAAGGTGAAGTTGACCAGCTCTTCAAAGATCAGGATGAGTGGAACCGAATGGCCCTGCTAAATACGGCAAGAGTTGGGAAATTCTCCTCAGACCGTACCATCAAGGATTACGCAGATGAAATCTGGGACGTGAAAGTGAAGAAGTAACCAATCCCATTTTCCGATTCTACAAAGATTCAAAGCCCTTCTGATTTCAGGAGGGCTTTTATTTGGTGTTTATTTCAGCAAAGAGATTCCATTTTTTCTCGCAGAGTTTCGCAGATTGAAGCGCTGAATTTCGCAGAGTAAGTAAACTAAACCATGGAAAAACTGATGCTGATAATCAGTCATATACATTCTTGCTGCCTGGACGACATAAAATAACTACGATCCCATAAAAAGCGGCAGTGAGCGCAAAACTACTTCGTAAATTCCCCACATCAGTGGTATGCTCACAAACAGCCAGGCAAGTACAATGTAGATCACCGGCGTATTTTCGACCTCTTTTTCTTTCTCTTTTGTCATGACCCTTCCCCCTTTTTCTCTTTAAATAGATGGTGTTTTGCATCTACCTCTTTCACAAGATAGTTACAGATCAGGCCGATGAGTAGCAGTCCGGCCATAATGTACATCGTAACCGTATACGCTTCTGCTTTATCAACCCCTGCATTGATCTGTATTTCACGTATGTAGTTCACCAGAACCGGACCCAGAATACCCGCAGTGGCCCAGGCAGTAAGCAATCGCCCGTGAATGGCGCCAACCTGATACGTGCCAAAAAGATCTCTGAGGTAAGCCGGTATCGTGGCAAACCCGCCGCCGTACATGCTCATGATGATGCCAAAACCGATTACAAACCAGATTGCCGTATCAAAACGTCCCAGCGACGGAATCAGCGCATACATCAGCAGGCCCAGCCCAAAATAGATTGCATACACCGTTTTGCGCCCGATTTTATCGGATAGTGATGACCAGAAAAAGCGCCCAACCAGATTAAACAGACTCAGCAGCCCCACAAATCCCGCAGCAGCCTCTGCCGTAATCACTCCTTCAAACATCTCCTGAATCATCGGTGATGCCTGACCCAGCACTCCGATGCCGGCCGTTACATTCACACATAAGATGACCCACAGCAACCAAAACTGCGGAGTTTTCAATGCCGTGTCTGCATTTACGTGGTTGTTGGTAATGAGTTTTCTCGGTTTTTCGGAAGGAACATAACCTTCCGGTTTCCAGTCTTTGGGAGGGATTCGAACCGTTATCACCCCAAACATCATCAGTGCAAAATAGATCGCCCCCATTACCAGGAATGTCTCCCAGACACCAACCGACACAGCAGTGGAAAAATAGTCGAGCAGAGCAACCGCAAGTGGTGATCCGATCATAGCCCCGCCACCAAAACCCATAATTGCCATTCCCGTTGCCATGCCCGGTCGATCAGGAAACCATTTGATCAATGTTGAAACTGGTGATATATAGCCGATTCCCAGGCCGATTCCTCCCAGCACACCATATCCCAGATAAACTATCCAGATCTGATGCAGATGAACTCCTAAGGCGGATACAAAAAATCCGCCGCTAAAGCAGAGTGCGGAAACAAACATCGCTTTTCTCGGACCAACCCGCTCAAGCCACTTCCCAAATACGGCTGCCGAAAGTCCCAGAAAAACGATGGCGATAGAGAAGATCCACCCGATTGTTGTGAGTTTCCAGTCGCCCGGAGCAGACTCCGAAACTCCCACAATTTGGGAGAGCGGTAAATTAAAAACGCTAAACGCGTAAACCTGGCCAATAGAAAGATGTATTGCCAGAGCGGCCGGTGGAATCAGCCATCGGCTAAAACCGGGTTTTGCTACTGTTTTTTCACGATTAAAAAAGGAGTGCAATGGAATGATATTTAGTCTTAATCTTTTAAACCGTTACTGTTCTGGTAATTATGCCCCATGTACCTTGATGAATATTCTTAAATATAAAGAAATCGTACGATTCTCTAATTCACAAAACATAACGTGAAATATGACTTCTGAGTTAGCACGCTAATTTTATATTTTGATCTACTTCTATCGTTAAAACTTTCGACCTTAACGTTTTTATGGATAACGACAATTTTTTTGAACAATCCTACTCTGAGATTATAAGCTCTGCACATGAGCTACTCACAACAACCCTATTTCAGCTCCAGGAGACCCAGGTAAGCCTGCTCACGCTGATCATCTTTTTTCTGTTTCTGATCGCCTTTATCATCGCCAGCAGAGTTATTAAACGGACACTGTTAAACCGGGTTTTAACCCGATTTGAAATTGAGTCGGGCCTGCGATACACACTGGCAAGGATATCTCAATATATCATTGTCACGATCGGTGTATTAATCTCATTTCAATTTATTGGAATAAATCTTAGCAGCCTCGCCGTTATTTTCGGCTTCCTCTCCGTTGGTATCGGTTTCGGCCTTCAAAACATCACATCAAACTTCATATCGGGATTGATTGTACTGTTTGAACGGCCAATCAGTGTCGGAGACCGTGTTAAGGTTGCGGGAATTGAAGGTGACGTTCTGGAGATCAATATCCGTGCCACTAAGATCAGAACACTGAACAAGGTCTCGATTATTGTTCCCAACTCAGAGTTTGTATCAAGTAACGTCATTAACTACTCCCATGGCGATCCCGAGTTTCGTCTGGATGTTGATGTTGGTGTATCCTACGGTTCAGATTTAGATACCGTTATTAAAGCACTTAAAGAAGTAGCAGACGAAAACGGAACAGCTTTAACAGATCCCGAACCACAAATTCATCTTGTCTCTTTTGGCGACTCTTCCTGGGATATGCAGCTGCGAGTCTGGATTCCGGATGTAAAACGCTATCCGTTTGTTCGGAATGAAATTAATCAAGCCATAGTACACAAATTCAGAAAGTATGATATTGAAATTCCTTTTCCACAGCGCGATCTGCATGTTCGATCTAGTGTACCGGTCCCTGTAGATCAGGCCAAGAAAAATGAGTCGGAAAATTGAAAACTTATCTCTACAAATATCTCCTATTCGCACTGCTGATATTCACGCTTATGGCGAGCTGTACCTCCCAACCCGATTTGGGCAGTGCTCCCATGCCGGATAACTATGAACAAGAATTTCAGGAGTGGCTTAGCTACAGAATTGATGTGCTAACTGCACCAACGGGCTGGCTTCGCCTCGTTGATCTTCAATGGCTCCAGGATGGTGAAAACAGTTTTGGAAGCGGACCCGACAGCGATATCCGTTTTCCGGAAAATAGTATTCCAGAAAATGCCGGTATATTTGTTTACCAAAACAACCGTGTAATCATGAATGTAGCAGATGGTGTCTCAATTTATCACGATGGAGAAGCTGTAGACCAGTTTGAACTTTATGATGGCGAAAACAGACCAGAGGTAACTCACAATAATCTGACCTGGTATGTAGATGTTCGGGATGATCAGGTCGGTATTCGCATCTATAGTTCCGACACACCTAAAGCAGATGCATTTGAAGGATTCCCGCGCTATCCGATACAGGAAGAGTGGCATAAAAAAGCACTTTTTATTCAGTATGATGAACCTAAAACAATCGAGGTTGACGATGTCATCGATCGAAGAAATGAGGTTATTTCACCGGGACAGCTCCAGTTTTCGGTAAACGGCAGAACCCAAACACTTGACGCCATTGAGAGCTCCGGACGACTGTTTATCATGTTTTCAGATGAAACCAGCCAAACCGAGACATACCAGGCCGGCCGCTATATGTTGGTTCCATATCCCGATGAGGGTGAAGAGACCACCATTCTGGATTTTAATAAGGCGTACAATCCGCCATGTGCTTTTTCTGAGTTCACAACCTGCCGATTACCACCGCCTCAAAACAGATTGGATATTGAAATACCGGCCGGAGAAAAACGACCGGTTCAATTTGAGGGGATTTAAACCGGCTTCGGAAATTTATTCATGCCCCCATGGTGCAGGCGGCACTTCATCCAGAGGCTCACTCAGGTCAAAATCTACCCTCCACGACCACTCCTCGCCACGAATGGTTCCGTAGGTGTATCGGTCGCCCGGCACTATTTCAATTCTCCAGCCACGGAAAATTCCGGTCTCTTCCGTTCTTTCTACTGACTGAAACTCCTGTCGGATAGCTGTTCCCTCGCCGACTGTAAATCCGCCATACATGGTCACTTCATCGTCACTGCCATCTCGTTTTCTGTGATCGTGACGAAGTTCAAGGCCATCTTCGTGTTTGGTGAAAATCCAGGTTCTGGATCGATCCCAGTCCTCATCCTCTTCCAATTCGATGTGAAAAGGTGCTTTCAGTTGATTTTCATCACACTCCCTGAAGTGTACAATCAGAAGTTCCGTGCCGGTAAGCATCTCATCGCCTTCGGGCTCCTGTGTTAAACCGCCCGGATAGGCGTTTCCGCACTGTTCAGCCAGTGCATTGTAAAACTGTTCAAATGGTTGAAGATCCGCTACGGTTTCTTCGGATTCCGGCTGGCCGCAGGAAATAAATACGAAAAGTGAGATAAATACAGTGATAAAAGTTTTCATACAGTGGTTTTGGTTAATGGAAATTGAATTAATATAGGGCATTGATTTCTCTCCTGTTCAATTTCAAGTAAGAGCTCTTTTGTTTAATTTTTTACCGCTTAACAGACTTTGATCGAAAATGTTCAACAATATCCTCTTTTGACTTCTTTTTTGCCAGGTAATCAAGAACTAACTGTGCCAATTCTAAATCGGTTCCTTCATTAACATTGTACCCATTTAAATATAGAAATGTTAATGCAGAGGCCAGTGCAGCTCGTTTATTCCCATCAACAAATGGATGCCGAATTACCAAACAAGTCAGATAACTTGCTGCCATTCCAAAGATGTCTTGCAAATAATCCCCTCCAAAAGTAGCCTGAGGTGCATCTACACACGCTCTGACTCCATCCTTATCGCGAATATTAGGCTCACCACCCGACAATCTTATCTCTTGTCTGTGAATGAAGAGTATGTCATCCAGTGAAAGAAAGTGTGGCATCGTTTTTACTCAGCAAGTTTATCTAAAGATTTGCGATGCTTTTTACTAACCTCATTGTAGGCGGATTGAACATCTAACTTTTTAATCAAAAGTCCGTCTTTATGTGGCACAATTTCTACACTATCATCATTTTCCACTTTAAGCAATTTGAGCAGAGGTTTTTCTAAAAGGATACCACGACTGTTACCAATTTTTTGAAGCTTTTTAATCATTTCCAAGAAAGTTTTGTTCTTATTATGTTCTTACAATGATTATACGAAAAACCATCAGAAAAAGTATGTAATTGATAAAATTTTCTATTTAAATCACCTTCTCCGCCAAATCCCGAATTACTACCGGAATCCACTCCACATCCTTTCTTGTAGTTCTTGGGTTGATGAAGCAGGTTCGCAGCGCTGTTTTCCCTTTGATTTTTGTGGCTGTCAAAAATATCCGACCGTCCTGTTCGATGGCATGAGCCAGTTTTCTGTTTAACTCATCCACCTCGTCTTCACTCAGTTCTGCGGGAGCAAATCTAAAACAGGCGATCGAAAGCGGTACCGGTGCAAGCATTTCAAAATCATCCGATTTCTCGATCAAAGAGCGCAGATACTGCGCATTCTCAATATCTCCCTGAATGGTATCTCTCAATCGATTGGCACCAAAGGCTTTCAGCGTCATCCAAACCTTGAGCGATTTAAAACTTTTCGTTAGCGGCAGCTGATACTCCATCAAATCCGTGCGCTCGCCTTCATCTTCATTTGATCGGAGATAATCGGGAATCAGGCTGAATGTTCGTCGGAGTTTTTCCGGTTCTTTCACCAGAATACAGGCAGCCTCAAACGGAACATAGAGCCATTTATGCGGATTGACCACAACCGAATCTGCCTCTTCAATCCCACCAAAAAGATGCCGGACACTTGGCAATTTCGCTGCCGGCCCGCCGTAAGCCGCGTCCACGTGATACCACATTTTCTCCTCTTTGGCGATGTCAGATAGCTCCTGCAAATTATCAACTGCACCTGTATTAGTCGTTCCGGCAATTCCAATCACACAAATCGGGTGCAGTCCGGCCTTGCGGTCCTTTTGAATCTGCTCCCGCAGCAGATCAGGTCGAATTTGAAATTGATCATCTACCGGAATTTTCCGCAAATTGTTTAAACCGATCCCGAGCACATCCACGGCTTTATCAAAACTGGAGTGTCCCTCCTCCGAAACGTAAATGGTCATCGGTTTTTGGCCATACATTCCATCAGACGAGAGATTATCAGGGGCCATATTTTTTCGGGCCACGGCCAGACAGTTGAAGTTAGCCGTAGATCCTCCATCCAGAATTGCGCCGGCTGCCTTTTCGGAATAGCCAATAAATTGCGACACCCATTTTATCACCAGCTTTTCGAGTTCTGTACTAACCGGTGAAGAGTGCCACTTCAAATTATTTTGATTCAGCGCAGCACTGATCATCTCCGCCAAAATCGCTACCTGATTTCCGCCGCCGGTGATATACCCGTAGTAGTGGGGACCAACATTCATTGTCGCGGAACCGATCACATCTTCCTCCACCTTTTTCAGGAGTTCACTGATCTCCAAACCGTTTTCAGGAAGTGGTTCATCAAAGATTTCCTGAATTTCACCGGGAGTTTTTCCCGGGAAAACATGACGATCCAGCTTCTCTTCATAAAGTTCGCGGATTATTTGGCCCGCTTTTTGGATATGCGAGGTAAGTTCTTCGGATGTAAAATCTAAGTTCATGAAAAGCCTGTATTGTTAATTAAATTCGTCACATTGAGCGCAATTTCGAGATTTTTCTCGAAATGGAGTCGAAATGTTTCTCGCAGAGTTGCGCAGATCACAGAAATATTTCAGGTACCGAATAAAACTAAAAGCAGAGGCTCAACCACCCCGAACCCCTCCTTGCGAAGGAGGGGAAATAAGGAGTCCTAATTGATCTGTACAACTATAAATTGAATTTGTCGCTTAAAACTATCGATCAAATGAACCGATAGGTCCGGGAAATACAATCGGGCTTTCGTAACCATCTTCTGAAACACTGGCTACACCAAAAAAGTAGTTGTCAATTACGATGTTTTCGAGAGTGTATTCCGACACGTTTCCTGTTGGGCGTCCGTGCGTCCAAACCGGTGACGTTGTTAATCTCCAATACACTTTGTATCCGGCTAATTGTGGATTTTCTGCGGAATCAAGTTCATCCCAACTCAATGTCGTACTAGGCCGAACGGCACCGCTGACCTGTACATTTGAAGGAGGAGCAGGGGCTTTGGCCATCCCGGCAAGAGACACGATGTTCAACCCGGTCAATTTCGCAGCATAGTCGAAATCCACGTGCTCAATCACATCGCCATACTCAATTCCATCCTCAGTTCGGAGATCCTGATGCTGCCAGTTGTAGTTTTCATTGGTCTCCATAATCCGAACTGCCGGCATCCCCACATCATTAAATGGGCGATGGTGACCGCCACGGCCAAACCGATCCAGGCGGTAGATCATCATTACGTCCAGATTATCGATATACAGCTCCCCCATCACATGAATATATCGCGCCAGGTTACGTGAAGGAGAGTCCACCTCACCACCGGTAAATCGGCGAATGCGTGCTTCCCGATCGGTTTCTGTAGGACGGGTTCCCTCCGAAAATACCCTGGCAGTAGTATTGTTAATCACACCGTTGATACCCACAATATTTCCAATCATATCGTTATTTAGTACGGCATGAATTTTCCAGTCTTTTTCTATTGCGTAATCGGCCAGAATTTGTCCGCCAAACAGACCCTGTTCTTCACCGGAGAGCCCTGCATAGACAATCGTACCGGGAAACTCATGCTTCGACAAAATCCGCGCTGCTTCAATAGTTCCCGCCATGCCTGAGGCGTTATCGTTCGCACCCGGTGAATCAGATTCAGCGTCCATCACATCAGAAACACGGGAATCGATATCGCCGGTCATCATTACAATTCGATCGGGATCGGCTGTTCCCCGCTGTACGGCAACTACATTCACAATGTTGACAGGCTCCGGAATGCGATTTACTCCCTCAATCACGTCACTCACATAATAAACCTCCAGGCAGCCACCACACTCTTCAGAAATTTTCTCAAACTCCTTTTTAATCCACCTTCGAGCCGCGCCAATTCCTCTAGTATCTGATGTTGTATCAGACATTGTATGCCGGGTCCCAAAATCGGCCAATGTTCGGGTGTAGTACTCTATTTGATCTGCAGAAACCTCATCTGCCAGTTGCTTTAAAAATGGCTGATACTGTGGGGACGCTGACACTCCGCTGTTTGCATTGGTTTGAGCCTGAACAGTCATCACCATGTTAAGTGAGATTACGATCAGTAATGAAGGAAATAAAAATTTCATGTTGAGTGATTTGGGTTGGTATTGAACAGAATTTCTGATAATTCTAAAATTAAATCCCTTAACAATAATTCAATCCGATCAATAGATGAAATCTTTTTTGAACTGTTAACATCTCTTATCAAAAAGAGTCGAGCATTTGTGCTATGATCTCTTATTTTATAGCCGCACAAATAACTACCATATCTATGAGCAACTTTTTTGAGGACACATTCCGAAAGTGGAAAGACCCGGAAACTCGCCGGCGAATTTACTTTGGTCTTTTTTTAACTCTTGTTATTGCAGGTATTTACTATGTAACAACTCGGGGCAGTTTCCCCGAACAGGATGGCCACTTCGGCTTCTGGTCGGTAATGCCTCCGCTGGTAGCGATCATTCTTGCATTCTGGACCCGTGAAGTGGTCAGCTCTCTTTTTATTGGAATATTCCTGGGCGGTGTTATCTCCGGGCAGCTTAATATTGTTCAGGATTTTCTGATTCCTTCAATCGGTACAGAAAGTTTTGCACTCATCCTGCTTGTCTATTTGTGGGCGCTGGGTGGATTAATTGGTATCTGGACTCGCACAGGCGGTGCTGAAAAGTTTGCCGTTTGGGCTTCCAATAAGATGGTAAGGGGGCCTCGAACAGCTAAATTTTTCACATGGATAATGGGATTGGTGTTTCATCAAGGTGGGACAATCAGTACCGTTTTGACCGGAGCTACCGTGCGACCTATTTCAGATAAACATAAGGTCTCGCACGAAGAACTCTCCTATATGGTAGACAGTACCGCTTCACCGGCTGCTACTCTGATTCCGTTCAATGTTTGGCCTATCTACATCAGTGGTCTTGTAATCGGAACCATTGCGTTGTTCGAGACTCCGCAGGATGGAATTAATTTCTTCTTCTCCTCGCTGCCCTACAACTTTTATGCAATTTTTGCCATTCTGATAACCCTGCTCTTTGCCTGGGAAAAACTCCCATGGATTCCCGGCAAGAAGATGCGTAAAGCGATAGAACGGTCCAGAACCAAGGGGACACTGGATCGGAAAGGAGCCACACCCATGGCTGCAGACGAACTGACACAGAGTAAAGTACCCAAAGGATATAATCCCGGGCTGATTGACTTTTTTGGCCCGATTGGCGCACTTCTGGGAGTTGCCATTATTCCATATATCTATACATTCTTCTGGCTTGGTTCTGATAGTCCCACTCTGCTGATCGCAGAAGCATTTGTCCTGGCTGTGTTGGCAGGTATCGGGATTGCCGTAGCAAAAGGCATGAGCCTTCAGGTAGCCATCAACGGATTTATTGATGGTTGTAAAGGTGTAACTATTGGAGCTATTATCCTTGCTCTTGCCGTTACCCTTAAAGAAGTGGCAGATGCCGTTGGTACTGCCGATTATGTAGTAATGATGATTGGCGACCTGATTCTGCCGGCATTTCTGCCCGGTGTTTTAATGGTACTCTGCATGCTCATCGCCTTTTCAACCGGGACATCCTGGGGTACGTACGCTGTCGTTTTTCCGATTGCCGTTCCGCTGGCTTGGGCAATTGTGCCGGATGTGTTCTTTCTCCAGCTCTGTTTTGCCGCAGTTGTAGGTGGAAGTGTAATGGGCGATCAATGTTCACCAATATCAGACACAACTATTCTCAGTTCTCTGGCAACCGGGTGTGATTTAATGGATCACGTAACCACCCAGCTGCCACTTGCAATATTGGCCGGCTTTTTAGCTATTATCAGTTATGCCACTTTGGTTGTATTGTTTGTATAATGAGTTCTACAGGTTTTGAAGCATTGTACTCCTCAGACATTCAATAAATTTACGCTACCAATAAAATGACTGAAAAAGAGAAAAAAGAGCTTCTAGAGATCATTCACGAGCAGATAGGATCAACCAAAAAAGAGATCGAAGAGCTGATTGAACTCACCAAACCCATTTCACTCGATAACTCCATTGGCAGATTGTCAAGAATGGACGCCATCAATAATAAAACCATCAATGAAAAAGCGCTGCGTGATAAAAAGAAGATCC
>CAZHUP010000053.1:0-15187 GCA_964535495.1 uncultured Rhodohalobacter sp. | reverse complement strand
ACAATTAGCACTAGATGCAATCGCTTCATTTGAACTGACGTGGCTGAAAACACCATGACCGGTTCGTTATTGAAACAAGGGTGGTTGTTGAATTCGATTAACAGCTACCTGACTGAGTTGAACAGAACTTTCATCATTTTTTTATATGCCGGTGTGAGTTTTTTATTTCGGCGCTCCATCATCTTTTCCATCGCTTCGATGGCTTTGTCAAAGCGGTAGCTGTCGATGAGGTTGCTGGCTACCCAGCTAAATGAAGGGATCTGTTTTGGAGGGAATCCTTCTGAAAAAAGATTACAGGATACTCCACATACTGTACCGGTATTCAGCATAGTATTGATAGCAGTTTTGCTATGATCTCCCATAATGGTTCCTAAAAACTGCTGATGACTGTCTTTCTCCAAATCATCATTCCAGTTCCTGATTTTAACTGTGCTATAATTATTCTTGAGATTAGATGTATTGGTATCAGCACCCAGATTTACCCACTGCCCGAATATAGAGTTTCCCACAAACCCATCGTGAGCTTTATTGGAATAGGAGTGGAATATAGTATTTGAGATTTCGCCACCAACTTTACAGACCGGACCAATAGTGGTCTCTTCGTATATTTTGCTACCCACTTTGAGAACGGAGTTTTCGCAAATTGCTGATGGGCCACGAACGACTGAGTTAGCCATGATATGAGCATTTTTTCCAATATATATTGGCCCCTTTTCTGCAATCAGAACCACACCTGGCTCTATCTTAACACCATCTTCAATGTAAATTTGATCGTGATTTATAAAATGTACGCCATCATATTTTTGTTGATGGTTTTTAATGTCACCCAACAGAAGGTCATTTGAAATTTCTGATCCATTTTGCAGAAACAGATCCCATAGATTTTTGATCTCCACAATCTTCTCAGTTGATGGAGAGACTGTTTCTAAACTCGATGAATCTATACCATTCTTTTTCCACTCTTTATGAAGACCGGGTTTTATATTAGCAGCAATCAAAGAATCCCCGTATTGAATTCCTTTATTCTCCCTAAGATTTAAAATTTGTTCGGTAAGAGAGGTATTGGGCAGGAATCTAGGATTTAACCACAGGTGTGAGTCCGGATTCTCAACCATTTCGTTTTCGGGGTATAACTCTTTGAGATACTCTCGAGTTTGACCGGAGATTTCTTTAGTTAAATTTAATGCTCTCTTCCATTTTTCACTTAAAGTGTAAATTCCCAACCTCAAATCATATACGGGCCTTGTTAGTGTTAAAGGGTGAAAATTTTCTAAGCATTGATCTTCAAATAAAGTGAATTGTAATTTCATTATATTGTTGTTTCCTTTGCAGGGAATTTATCTTGATAAGATAGCTTAAAAAACAAAATAAAAAATAAAGATAGATTATGTGCGGAATAGTAGGTTATGTAGGAGATAGAGATGCCGCTGGAGTATTAATTAAAGGTTTGAAAAGACTTGAATACAGAGGGTATGACTCTGCAGGTCTTGCCATCATGAATGGCGAATTAATTATTCAAAAGGGGAAAGGTAAAGTTGTCAACTTGGATAAGAAAGTGTTGGAGAATAGCGTTTCAGGTCATATTGGTATTGGCCATACTCGCTGGGCAACTCATGGTGAGCCAAATGATGTCAACTCTCATCCTCATCTAAGTGAGTCAGGTAAAATTGCAGTGGTTCATAATGGCATTATTGAGAACTACAATTCATTAAAAAAATCTCTAACCGAGAAAGGTCGGACATTTAAAAGCATGACCGACACAGAAATCATTGCTCAGCTAATTGAGGAGATCTACACAACTTCTAAGGACGTCACGTTTGAAGAAGCTATTCGCCTTACCTTAAAACAAATAGTGGGAACATATGGGCTGGCTATTGTAAATCTGGATTCACCGGAAAAGATATATATCGCCCGAAAAGGGTCACCACTGCTTTTGGGAGTCGGTGATAATGAGATGTTTATTGCATCAGATGCATCTCCCATTGTGGAGTATACCAATAAGGTGGTATACCTTGATGACGGAGAAATGGCGGTTGTAGAGCGAGGAGGCTATGAAGTTAAAACAATTGATGATGTGAGCCTGACGAAAGAGGTTCATGAACTGGCAATAAGTCTGGAAGCTATTGAGAAAGCGGGCTATCCACACTTTATGCTGAAAGAGATTTTTGAGCAGCCAAGATCAATGGCTGACTGTATGCGGGGGCGAATTGATCCCGATAAAGGCACCATACAGCTTGGCGGTATTGCTGATGTGATTGACGATCTTGCCAACGCAAACCGAGTTATAATTGCTGCGTGCGGAACCAGTTGGCATTCAGGCTTGGTGGGAGAATATCTTTTTGAATATTTGGCAAAGACACCCGTGGAAGTTGAGTATGCATCTGAATTTCGATACAGCGATCCACTGATTGGTGAAGGTGATGTAATGCTGGTAATTTCACAAAGTGGAGAAACAGCAGATACCCTTGCTGCACTTCGTGAAGCAAAAGAGCGTGGCGCTATGGTTTTGGGGATCTGTAATGTGGTCGGTTCAACTATATCGAGAGAGACGGATGCCGGAGTGTTTACTCATGCCGGGCCCGAAATCGGAGTTGCTTCTACCAAAGCATTTACCGCTCAGGTTGTTGTGTTGACGATGATGGCACTGGCTCTTGGTATTAAAAAGGGACATATCGACAATAAAAAAGCGAAGAAGTATATAAAAGAGCTGAATGCCATTCCAGATAAAGTAGATCAGATTTTAAAGGAGTGTGATGATGATATCAAAGAGATGGCTAAGATGTTTACCTATGCACCGAACTTTCTCTATCTGGGGCGGAGCTATAACTTCCCGGTTGCCCTTGAAGGTGCATTGAAGCTAAAAGAGATCTCATACATTCATGCTGAAGGATATCCTGCAGCAGAGATGAAACACGGACCGATCGCCCTTATTGATGAGATGATGCCGGTTGTGGTAATTGCGGCTACTACTCATACCAACGACAAAATGATCTCGAACATAGAGGAAGTGAAAGCCCGTAAAGGCCGAATTATTTCCATCATGAATAAAGAGAACAGTGATGTTAAAGATCTATCGGAATACTCAATCTCTATTCCATCAACCTATGATGTTTTTTCACCACTACTAACCGTGATACCGCTGCAGCTACTCTCTTATTATATTGCCGTAAATAGGGGATGTAATGTTGATCAACCGAGGAATCTGGCGAAAAGTGTTACTGTAGAGTAACAAATGAAATCTATCAGTACTGTTTACGTTCATTAGATGTATGAAACTTTCGGTTAAAAATATGGTCTGTCCCCGATGTGTGGAATCCGTTTCGGATATTCTTACGGGGATGAACCTGCCGGAAGCCAACGTTGAACTTGGCGTTGTTGAGCTGAATCGAAAGTTTACTGATTCTGAAATCGCAATTTTCAGTGAACGTCTTCAAACCAAGGGCTTTGAGTTAATTTTTGACCGTGAGTCCGAACTGGTCAACGATGTAAAGTCAGGTCTCATCAAATATATCGACCACCTGGAAAACTCACATATGCCGGATAAACTCTCCATTTTTATTGCCGGGCAAACAAACTACAACTACTCCTACCTAAGTAAGGTCTATTCCGATCAAACCGGATCAACGATTGAAACACACCTGATTGAGATGAAAATTGAGAGGGTAAAAGAGCTTCTCAGCTACCGTAAATGGACTCTTAGTGAAATCGCCTGGAAACTGAAATACAGCAGCGTTCAATATCTCTCCAATCAGTTTAAGAAAGTGACCGGAATGACGGTCACGGAATACAGAAAGTCAGGAGAAGTATCCAGGAAATCTCTTGACGCTATTTAGCCAAAAATATTACACATCTCTCAGCCCGTTATATAACACTTAAATATCTATCACTCTTTATTCTTCAGGTAGAAAATTTAACGATGGTTGTAACGGGTAAAACGACTACCTATAAATGAAAGAATGTTATGAAAAAGCGTATTCAAATTAATGGCATGCACTGCGCGGGTTGTGTAAACTCGGTGGAAAAAGCTTTAGAAAGAGTTGATAATATAAAAAATGCGAATGTTCAGTTAACTACTGAAAGTGCCGATATTGAGGTTGAAGGTGATCACTTTCCATTTGATGAAGTTCGTGAAGCAGTTAAAAATGCCGGGTTTGAAGTGGAAGAGCCCAAAAATGATTCAGTAACATTTCAAATAGGAGGGATGCACTGCACAGGATGTTCCTCAGCAGTTGAAAAGGCTATTCAAAAACAGGCCGGTGTAGTAAATGCAAACGTAAATCTCGCTGCAGAAAAAGCGTTTGTAGATTTTGATAGCTCGCAGGTTTCAACGGATCAGATTAAAGAGAGTATTGAAAATGCCGGTTACGAAGTAATTGACGAGCAAAAAAAAAAGCCAATAAGCTAGACCAAAAACGGGAGAGAGAAGAGAAAAAACTTTCTGCAGCCAAGCAGAAAATGGTGCGGAGCTGGATTGTTACTGTTCCACTGATGATTTGGATGTTTCTCAGCATGGTGTTGGGAATACATTTCACATCTCATCTTGTGATGGAACTTGCAATGGTAATAGGAGCAGGATATGTGCTGTTTGGCCCGGGATACGAAACACTACGCAGTGCCCTGATTTCATCCAGAAATTTAACCCCAAACATGGATGTGCTGATTGCCCTGGGTACAACGGCATCGTTAATTACGGGATTGGTCTCACTCGGTCATATTCTCGGATATATACAGTCTCCGTTCTATAGTTTTGCCGGAATAGCAGCTATGATTATGGCATTTCACCTGACCGGCAGATATATAGAGGCAAAAGCGAGAGGGCGTGCTTCGGACGCCATTACAAAACTTTTGACTTTAGAGGCGAAAACTGCACGGGTTATAAAAAATGGTTTAGAAGAGGAAATTAAAATCGATGAGCTGAAGAAGGATGATGTCATGATTGTCCGTCCCGGTGAAACGATACCAACGGATGGTGTAGTGGTAGACGGAAAAAGCTCCGTTGATGAATCGATGGTTACAGGTGAATCAATGCCTGTTATTCGAGAAAAGGGTGATGAAGTTATTGGTGGTACTATAAATACGGAAGGCTCAATTCGAGTGCAGGCAAAAGAAGTGGGGGAGAGTACTTTTCTGAACCGTGTTATTCAGATGGTAGAAGAAGCACAGGGATCCAAGATTCCAATTCAGGATTTTGCGGATAAAGTAACAGCTATATTTGTACCCGTTATTTTAGTACTCACAGCAATTACATTTACGGTTTGGCTTATTTTTCCGGAAACACTTCGTCCAATTCTAACCTGGGCCGACTCGTTTATTCCATGGATCATCACAGATCTTGAACCGGTTAGTCAGGCTTTCTTTGTAGCCCTTGCCGTACTGGTAATAGCTTGTCCTTGCGCACTGGGACTGGCAACACCAACAGCTTTGATGGTGGGAACCGGACTGGGTGCAGAAAATGGAATCCTTATTCGAAAGGGGGAATCGATTCAGCGCCTGCAAGAGGTTACCACAATTGTGTTTGATAAAACGGGAACCCTAACCAAGGGTGAGCCTGAAGTAACGGATTGGATAGAAATAGTGAAAGACAATCGTGATGTGAAAAAAATGATAGCCGCCGCCGAAAACTACTCAGAACACCCAATCAGCAGGGCAATTATAAACTATACCGGTAATGATAACTTGCCGGATGCAGATGATTTTGAATCTTTTACAGGTAAGGGGGTTAAGGCCAAGGTTAACGGTTCTCAGGTTTTGGCGGGCAATTCAGATCTGCTTCAACAATTCTCAATTCAAATGACGGACGAAGTTCAAAATAGTGCAGAAGAACTATTGTCAAATGGGAAAACGACTATATTTTTTATGGTAGACAATGAAGTGGTTGCACTCTGCGGAATTAAAGATACGATCAAACCGGAAACACCCGACGCCATTCGGGAAATACATCAGCTTGGCTACAAAACGGTTATGCTGACCGGAGATCAAGAAAAAGTTGCAAATATTATTGCTCAAGAGATTGGAATTGACGAGGTATTTGCCCAGGTGAAACCGGATGAAAAAGCAGATGTGATCAAACGTCTGCAAGAAGAGGGTGAAGTGGTGGCTATGGTTGGTGACGGAATCAATGATGCACCGGCACTCACACAGTCGGATGTTGGGATTGCGCTGGGTACCGGAACAGATATCGCCATTGAATCGGGCAGTATAATTTTGATTGATGGAAATCCAAAAGCGATTATCCGGGCCATAAATCTGAGTAACGAAACTTTCAAAAAGATCAGACAAAATTTATTCTGGGCATTCTTCTATAACATTGTAATGATTCCCGTAGCAATGATTGGGTGGATGCATCCCGTATTAGCTGAAATAGCTATGGCCCTAAGTTCGATTAACGTTGTTGGGAATTCAAAAAGATTGCAAAAGAAAAAAATCTAATCAGAGATGCTAAATTGAGGAACTTTAGGTGTTCTTTTTTGTAACAAACGCCTTTCAGAATACTCTTATTTATTACACAGCAGTTACAAAAATTTGTAAATAGTTGTGGTAGTGAATAATTAAAACTTGATTTTGGTTAAGGATATATTTAGATACAGACATCCCATTTAGCCATTCTTAAAACTCTTTGTGCTCTCTGATGAAAAACTGGAAAACTTTACTTTTCAAGGTAGCTCTGCTCGTAGTTATCGCTATTGTTATTTTTACAGGTTGATTTAAAATCTAACAGGCTTATCATAGCTAAGATCGCCACATTTTTATACATTCAAATCTGAATGACAAAATGAGTGTATAAATGAGAGATAATTCGAAATTCATAAGCGATCATACCGAGCTCTTCGGAAAGCTTTTAAATCTTACCTATGACGCCCTTCTTATATCCAAGCTTAGAGGCGGTGAGCTGGAGACTGTATTTGCCAACCAAACATTCTTTTCGATAAGTGGTTTAAGTGAAGATGAAATTATAGGTTCACGTCCACGGTTAACGGCTTCAACAACGTCAGCCAATAACCTATATGATTCTATTCTCAGAAATTATAAAAAGGATATAGTTTTAGAAACGGAGTGTACCTGTTTGAATAAAGAAGGCACACCATTTTGGGCAACTCTAAAATCAATTCCAGTAGTAGCAGACGACGATAAGTTTTGTGTTACGATTATAAAAGAGATCACAATTCGTAAAAAGCGTGAAAACGAATTGAAAAAAGCTCTGCAAGCGGCAGAATCATCTAAAGTGGTAAAGGACCAATTTTTGGCAAACATGAGTCATGAAATGAGAACCCCGTTAAATGGAATTCTTGGTATGACTCAGCTTTTAGAGGGAAACGACTTAGATAAAGAGAATTTAGATTTTGTAGAAGAGATTAAACACTCTGCAGAAAATTTGCTTGCCATTGTAAATGATATACTGGAATTCAACTTTTTAAAATCCACTGATTTTAAACTGGAGAACAGGAAGTTCAGTATTCGCAAACTCCTTCGTCAGGTTTTGGATAATATCAGATATCGTACAGAAGAGAAAGGTTTAGGACTTGAGCTGGTAATCTCAGAAAATGTACCTGAGTACTTAGTCGGAGATTCTGTAAGGTTTTCTCAGATTGTTATGAATATTTTGAGTAATTCGATAAAGTTTACGAAGGAAGGGGAAATTACAATTTTTGTAACAAATCAGGATGCAGAAAATGGTAAAATTCCGATAGAGCTGAAGGTAAAGGATACAGGTATTGGAATTTCTGATTCGATGATCAGTAATATATTTGAAAGCTTTAGTCAGGCATCGAGATCTACCTCTTATAATTTTGGAGGAACGGGATTAGGGTTGTCTTTGGTGAAGCAACTGGTTGGCCATATGGATGGAAAAATAGATGTTGAAAGCACCGAGGGTGTTGGGACAACTGTCTTTTTGAGATTACCGTTTTACTTACCTGGGTATGTACACGATTTTAAAACCCTAAACAGCTCTGAACAGGAGAGTGAAAAAGAAAATTTCGGTGAACATAAAATATTAATCGTCGACGATTACACCGTAAACCGGCGGATTGTAAAAGGGATGATGAAGAAGCTTGGAGTTGAAGTAGATGAGGCGGAAGATGGCAGTGCCGCCTTAGAGATGGTGAAGGAAAATAATTATTCAGCAATTTTTATGGATGTGCACATGCCCGGTATGGGTGGATTGGAGGCAACCAGGAAAATTCGAGAAAATGAGGATGAATCGAAAAGAGATGTTCCTATTATTGCCATCACAGCTTCGGTTTTAGACAGAGATATTGAAGAGTGCAAACAGGCGGGAATGGATGGTTTTATTGCCAAACCATTTACTTACGATGAACTATATAGTCGCTTTAAAGAATTTATTGAAAACGGCAGAACGAAAGATCGAAAAACTTCATCAAAAACTGCCAATAAATCGGGACTGGATCTTAATAGTCTTTATGAATTAACAGGCGGAGATGAAGACCTGTTGAAAGAGATGCTGGATCTTTTTCTGGATCAAACACCGACTTTGATGAATAAAGTAGTAAGCCATTACGAAAGTAAAGAGTATAATCGGGTAAAAGAGTTTTCCCACACTTTAAAACCCACGTTTACGTATGTGGGTATGGATAAAGCAACCGGAATTGCAGAACAGATTGAATTAATGGCCGCAGAGGCTGAGCCTGATGTTGAAAAACTTGGAAAGTTAGTGCGTGAGTTAAACTTGATTTGTAACGAAGCTCTGGAAAAAGTAAAGGAAACTCGATCTTCTATGTCATAAATTCAGCACCATTTGAAGATGTGGAATTCCATCAAGTATATAGGTCTCTCCGGCTGAATTGAATCCAAGATTTTCATAAAAATGAAGCAGATGTGCCTGAGCTTCAATTCGGATATCTTTATGGCCATTTTCGGCTATACGCTTAATGGACTCCAGGACGATTTTCTCTCCATAACCTTCTCCTCTGAATTCCTCTCTGACCACAATTCTGCCAATCGATATCTCGTCAAACTTAACCTTTGCAGGAACGATTCGGCTGTAAGCTACTAGCTTATTATCAATCTTAAGTATTAAATGCTGAGATGCTCCATCCAGGCCGTCAATATCATCATAAACACAGTTTTGCTCCACTATGAATATGTCTTGACGCAACTTTAAGATTTCATAAAGCTCTGAAGGTGACATTTCATCGATTCCATGATAAAGAGTAAAATTCATGCAGGGGTAAACTTTTTTGGATTTTTCACGTAAGCTGAAGAAAATGTAATAAATCTGGTTGCTATGTTAAAAACCCTATTAATAAACAGTCTGGTTATATTCTTTGGTGCTTATCTTTTAGACGGAGTTAAGCTGAAAAACTACCTAACAGCTCTGGGTGTCGCAATTCTACTCGGATTAGTAAACATCTTTATTAAGCCACTCATTATAGTTCTCACCTTACCGCTTACCATTCTAACTCTGGGACTCTTTATCTGGGTGATAAATGCCTGGTTGTTAATGCTGATTGATAAACTTGTTGAAGGATTCACCATTCGAAGTTTTTGGTGGGCACTTCTCTTCAGCCTGTTTATCTCTGTGCTAAATGGAGTCCTGTTCCGGATCTTTTAGTGCATTCGATTTCGGAAAGTACAGATTGCCAATATTCAGTAATTTATGCGGTTAAAAAAGTAATCAGCTTTTTTCTTATTTTTGATGAGATTTGAAATGAATGCTCAGCCAATTTTTGATTGAATTTTTTGCAATCGAATTTCACATTCAAATCTTCAGAACATTATATATCGCAATTGCTTGGCAAACTATCTTAGCTCACATAATAGAATTTCTACATCGAATGATTAAAAAAACAGTAACAGTAAAAAATGATGCGGGTTTGCATGCTCGCCCTTCATCAGTGTTAGTAAAAACTGCGTCTAAATTTAATTCAGATTTTTACATTAGTATGTACGGGTATAAGGTAAATGGGAAGAGCATTTTGGGTGTTATGACGCTTGCGGCTGAGTGCGGAGCAGAGATGGAGCTAATATTTGACGGAGAGGATGAGCAGGAAGCTTTGGCCGTTGTTTCTGAACTATTTGACAACAAATTTGAACACAACTGAAATAGTCTGCTATGGTAGATCGAATCGGGTTAGAAGGTGTGCCGGCCTCGGGCGGAATCGGCATTGGAAAGGCCCACATTCTAGAAGAGAGACAGAATGGAGTGAATCCGGAAAAAATTCACCGGGAGGATATTAAGATCAATGTAGAGAAGTGTAACCGTGCTTTCCATAAGTTGAAAGAGGAGTTTACAAAGCTGAAAGCTGATGCCGATGGAGAAGTTGTCGACATTATAGATGCACAGATTGAAACTTTAAAGGATCCTGAGTTATTAAAAACCATACTGCACAAAATCGAATCAGAGCGATATGAAGCTGAGTATGCCATTTACAGCACTCTGAATGAATATATCCATATTATGGAAAACGCTGATGCCGATTGGCTAAATGAGCGTACCATAGATTTGATGGCAATCAGGGATCAGTTGATAGATGCAGCTAGAAACAAAATGCAAGCTGAGCATCTGGAACCGGGATCTGTTGTGTTTGCAACTAATGTTTCTCCCACGACAATGATTGAGCTTAGCAGAAATAGCATTGCAGGATTAATCATGCAAAAAGGCGGGCTGACTTCACATGCAGTCATTTTAGCTCAGTCTCTGGACATCCCATGTGTAATAGGGGTGGATTGGAAGATTAAACGTATTAAAAACAGAGAAGATGCTATTGTTGATGGAGACCTTGGGAGAGTTATTGTTCGTCCCTCAGAAGTTGATCAGAGAGAGTACTTTGAACGGAAGGAAAAAAAGGAATTAGAGGCGAAAAAAACTCTTCAAATCACAAAAAAACCAAGCGAAACAGCTTGTGGAAAAAAATTCAAACTTCAGGCAAATGTTGAGTTTTTAGAAGAGTTACCAAGGGTGAAAACACATGGTGCTGAAGGGATTGGTCTTCTCAGAACTGAAACTATTTTGTTTCAGAAAACAGGATTTGATGTAAATGCACAGCTGAAGTTCTACAGAAGTGTGGTGGAAGCGAGTGGAAGTTTTGATGTTACGATACGCCTGTTTGATGCAGGTGGAGACAAGTTGTTAGATGATACGGATACTGAAGCAAATCCATTTTTAGGATGGCGAGGAATTCGAATGTTGCTTGATAAAAGTGAACTTCTGAGAAATCAATTGGAAGCGATATATATCTTATCGGGTGAGTATAAAAGCAGAATTAAGCTTTTGGTTCCTATGATATCTTGTATCAGTGAACTGTACAGGCTCAAGGAGAGGATTAACGAAGTAAAAGAAAAACTAACCAAAGAGAGGATTGAGTTTGATCGTCATCTCCCGATAGGGGTGATGGTGGAAGTTCCCAGTGTTGCGTTAATGGCTGATAAAGTTGCAAAAGAAGTAGATTTTTTCAGCATTGGCACCAATGATTTAACTCAATATACTTTAGCTGTGGATAGAGGGAACGAAAAAATTTCATCTCTGTATCAGCCCTTTCATCCGGCTGTTTGGAAGTTAATTAAAATGACCGCTGACGGTGCCGGAAAAAGTAATATCCCGGTAACAGTTTGTGGGGAAATGGCATCCAAGCCAAAAGCTGCCGCCTGTCTTTTAGGGCTTGGAATTGAAAATTTGAGTATGACAACCGGTGCTCTCCCGACAGTCAAAAGTTTACTTTGCAGTCAAAAGCTGGAGGATATGCGTGTCCTTTCCGAAAAAGTAATGGAGGCAAGCTCTCCCGAAGAGGTTCAGCTATTAATGAACAAGTTCGGTGAATAGCAAATCATCGGTTCTGCTTGCCGTTTAAGGACTTTCAACAACAATTGAAAAACATAACAAATTGCGTGTTTCGTAATTTGAGGTGCGAAGTCTTTAGAGAGAAAGCGATTCCATTATTTAATTATTAAAGGTATTGACTAAATATATTCAAAAAGATAAACTTTGATATCGGTTTGAGCGAAACAAATGGTCATCAAATTCTTTATTAAAGTAAAAACATTAACTATCATTCTATTTCAATTACTCATCAAAAGAGCAAAAAGGGAAAGATAAAATGATTAGTAAAGCTTATACACCTAAAAGGACAATTTGTAAAGTTACATTTACTGTACCCGGTGAGTGGGCAGATGATAAAGTAAACCTGGTGGGAGAATTTAATGACTGGGATGAATCATCTGATTCTATGAAGAAAAACAGAAATGGGAATTGGGAGCTTACACTGAGACTTAAGCCGGAGTCTACTTATAAATTCAGGTATTTACTGGATGGTGATACTTGGGCGAATGATGATGATGCAGATCATTATATACCAAATGATTTTGGAACCGAAGATTCTGTAGTTATAACTGGAAAGTAAATTCAAATGAGTCAACCTTTCGACAAAGAACTTTTCCTGAATAATCTGACTACACGTTGGTTAGGCAGGGAGTTTGAGTATCTCAAGAAGGTTGATTCGACAAATTCATATTTGAAAAAGATTCCGGCTGAACAGCTGCGGGACGGGATGATTGTTCTTGCCGACAACCAGGAGAAGGGAAGGGGGCAGCGGCAGAAACAGTGGATTACCAACCCGGGAGAAAACCTGACATTTACTATAGCTTTAAAGCCGGATCGTGCTGAGGGATTAACACTATTAACACTCTCCTGTGCATTGGCAGTTGCAAATGTATTACAGAGTTATGTTGAAAAATCATTTTATCTCAAGTGGCCGAATGATGTTTACGTTGATCAAAAAAAGATTGCTGGAGTATTAACAGAGTGCTCTTTCTTAGGCCCAAAACCTGAAAAGGTCCTGATCGGTATTGGGGTTAATGTAAATCAGGAAGAGTTTAATGAAAAGAGTGTGGAGCAGGCAGTGTCTTTGATGAAAATTTCAAGGGAAAAATTTTCCAGAGAGGAACTGCTCGCTAAAATCTTAGGCAGAATAGAGCATTTGTATCAAAGCTGGGTTAACCAAGACAATACCCTTCATAGAAAAGTAAGCAGAGCTTTAAACGGTTATGGAAATTGGGTAAGGTTAGACATAAATGGAGAGGTGGTCGAGGGGAGGTATAAATTTTTGGGAGTTAATGAAAAAGGTGAGTTATTAGTATTAAATGAGAAATTGGAGCTCAATACCTATTCACATGAGCAAATTCGAATCATCACCGGTAACGAAAGCATTTCAAAAATCAGTTAATAACTATCTGCCGGATTCCTCAACATTGATTGTAGGAGCCAGCGGCGGTCCGGACTCCATGGCGCTTTTATATTTGCTTCACCGCTATGAACTTGATGCCGTTATAGTTCATTGTAATTATCAAATAAGGGGAGAAGATTCTGAGAAGGATCAGAGACTTGTAGAAAAAATGAGTTCATTTTGGGGGTTTGAGTGTGTCTCTGTTCGTTTGGAAAAAGAATCACTTTCTAATTTTCAGGAGTGGGCAAGAGAGCGTAGGTACGAGGTGTTTTTCGATTTAAAGCGTGAGTTTGATGCAGATTTTGTAACAACGGCTCATCATCAGGATGATCAAATCGAGACCATTTTGCAAAGAATTTTAAGAGGCTCGGGTATTTCTGCCTGGAGAGGGATTCGGCCGATTGAAAATCAACTTTTCAGACCGTTGCTGGATGTAAGCAAAGCTGATATACTGAAGTTTGTGGAACAGTTTAATATTCCTTACAGAATTGACAACAGTAATGAGGAGTCAACTTATGCAAGAAATTTTCTTCGTCACAACTGGTTTCCTGAGCTTCAGAAATTTTTTCCCGGATGGCGTGAGAATATTCTCAAACTCTCAGTGCGAGCTACTGAATTTGAATTAATGGCAGACGAGATACTGAAATCGGTAAGGAAAAATAACCGGTCACTATACCGATCCGAATTCTTAAATTTGCCAAATCAAATCCGTCCTGCAATACTGTATCAATTTTTAGATTCAGTGAAATTTGAGATCGTTGCGAGCAGTTCATTACAAAATATAGCTGAAAAAGTATCTGAATTGCAGTCTGGTAAAGCTGTTCAGTTATCCAGTAAATATCAGATTATTCGAGACAGAGATCTTTTCACGGTACAAAAACTTGATAGTGAGCAAAAATCACCGGTTGTAATTAACTCAGACGATCTCAAACAGATCAGTAGGGTTTACGGAATAGAGCTGCAAGTTGAGGAGTTTACCGGAGAATTTATCCCGAAGACACTTTCAATGGACTTATCGAAAATTTCATTTCCAATTACGATCCGCCAGTGGAAAGAAGGGGATTCTATCCGCCCATTGGGAATGGAGGGTACGCAGCTTATTTCAGACCATTTAACCAATAGAAAAATATCATCAGCTCAAAAAACTGAAGCTTTTCTGATAGAATCTTTTGATGGAAATATTTGTGCCGTTATATTCCCTCACCATACTTCAGACGATCAAATAGGGACAATATCAGAACAAGTCCGCTGCTCTTCTGAAACAAAAAAAGTATTAGTTATTCGCAATTAAACATAATTCATGAATTTGTATCTGCCCGATAAAATTAATGTACAGGGTGAGGAGTTTAGGGTCTATCTCACTCAGGAAGAAATTCAACAGAAGATTAAACAGATTGGTCAAACACTGAGTCAGAAATTTATCGACAAACGCCCAATATTTATAGGCGTCCTTAATGGCTCTTATATTTTTCTCGCGGATTTGATGCGATTTGTAAGCATTCCCTGCGAGGTGGACTTTTTGAAATTGAGCAGTTACGGAGATGAAAAGGTCTCCTCCGGACAGGTTCGTGATTTAAAGCAGATAGATGCGGATATCAAAGAACGACATGTAATAATTGTAGAAGATATTGTAGATACCGGATTATCTATGAAATATCTGGTTGATAAATTGAAGCAGCACCAGCCGGCTTCTCTGACGGTTGTAACACTGTTGCACAAAGCGGAAGCGACCAAACATGAAGTGCAAATTGACTACACAGCTTTTAAAATTCCAAACCTCTTTGTTTTAGGATATGGATTAGATTTTGCACAGGAAGGAAGGAATTTGGGGCAGATATATATCCAAATCAAGAATGATGAGGATTAAATTTCGATTAATTTATAATCGAGGTTGCAAAGGGCTCTGAAAGCTTCATATATTTGGTGCTCTCAACAAGTTGAGAAACAGTTCGAACACGGAGAGATGGCTGAGTGGTCGAAAGCGCTCCCCTGCTAAGGGAGTAAACCCC
>CAZHUP010000052.1:0-15207 GCA_964535495.1 uncultured Rhodohalobacter sp. | reverse complement strand
TAAAATGGAAGTGAAAAATATACCGAATCGCAGTCTGAATGCACAATGAAAAAAGAGGCAGGGTTCAGAAATTATGGCAAATCTTGAAATATATCTTCTGAACAATATCAATCGGTAAGGGATCATTCAAACAGATGTACCTAAAATCTTCTTGCCATAAACGGTAAAAATGGTTATCAACAGTCGTGAAAATATTATTTTCAACAAGGCTTGATAGGCCAGATCGTTGGATCGTCTCGGTATTGTTTTTTTTGAAGTTGATTTTGGGAAGGTCCAATTATTGATCTTATCAGTTTAAGTCTCTAACTAAATCATAAAATCTCACAGAATGGCAGGAACAGATACAGGTAAAGAACGATTTGCAACAAAATGGGGACTCATTCTGAGTGTGCTCGGAATTGCGGTTGGTACAGGAAACATCTGGCGATTTCCCCGTATTGCAGCAGAAAATGGCGGCGAAACTGGCGCAGGTGCATTTTTAGTAGCCTGGGCGACCTTTCTTTTTATCTGGTCTATTCCATTAATTATTGCAGAGTACGGCATTGGTCGAAACGGGCGAAAGGGTGTCATAGGGTCGTATATAAAAATGGCCGGCGAAAAATTTGCATGGCTTGGTGCTTTTGTCGGTTTTGTGGCCACAGCCATTATGTTTTATTACAGCGTGGTTGCGGGATGGTCTCTATTCTACCTTGTAGAATCAATCATTGCTCCGCTTCCACAGAATGTAGAAGATGCGAGCATGGTCTGGAATGGATTTCAATCATCGATAATGCCTTCAGTTTTCCACGCCATTATGATTACACTTGGCGGCCTTGTGATTTTAAAAGGTGTTAGAAGTATTGAAAGGATGAATAAAATCCTGATTCCCTCTCTGCTGCTTGTTCTTATTATTTCTCTTTTCAAAGCTCTTACTTTAGAAGGAAGCGGTGCAGGAATTAAATACTTGTTTACACCGGATTGGGCCACGCTGAAAGAACCGCGAATTTGGCTTGAGGCTTTAACACAAAATGCATGGGACACAGGGGCTGCCTGGGGGCTTATACTGACCTACGGAGCCTATATGCGCACCCGGGATGATATAACTATCAGTGCCTTTCAAACCGGTATAGGTAATAACCTGGTATCCCTAACGGCAGCAATAATTATCTTTTCCACTGTTTTCGGTACGCTGGGTGGCGATATGACCGATAGCCAGGTACTGGATATTATGCGCGATTCAGGGCCGGCATCAACCGGTTTGACCTTCATGTGGATGCCTCAGCTTTTCGAGGTGATGGCAGGGGGTAAATTCTTTGCGATCATATTTTTCCTTGGACTAACATTTGCAGCATTCAGCTCCCTGATTTCCATGATTGAGCTGGCAACCAAGGTATTTGTGGATATGGGAGTTACCCGGACCAAAGCTACGATAGCTGTATGCAGTGCCGGATTTCTTTTTGGTCTTCCATCCGCTATTTCACTGGATGTATTTGCCAATCAGGATTTTGTTTGGGGCCTTGGGCTGATGGCTTCCGGTGGCTTGATATCATTTGCTGTAATGAAGTTCGGTACAGAGAAATTCAGAACTACATTGGTCAACAACGAACACAGCAGGTTTAAACTCGGAAAGTGGTGGACGTTTATTATTCGCTATGTTATCCCGGTAGAAGTGATCAGTTTGCTGGCGTGGTGGATCTATCTGAGTGCGACAAGCTTTGCACCGGATACATGGTATAATCCGCTGAGTCCTTTTTCAGTAGCTACAGTGCTGCTTCAGTGGGGAATCGCCATTGTACTCTTCAAGATCTACAACAGAAAGATTGCCAAAAAAACCATTTTAAATTAAGCGTCCAGTTTATTGACGTGCATGTGCGAGGATAGCTGATCAGATCAGGATCTGTGTTAGAGACTATTGATTAGCTCTTTCCCAGCTTTCTATCAATACTTTGAAGAGTCTTATGAATTTCTGTTAAGACAGGGAGAAGGTCATTATCTAACTGAGAACTCTGTTCGTCAGTGGATGGCCTGTAGTGGCTGCGATCAGTGATATTATCTCTTTGATCCATTACCATTTCTCTGAACTGGCGTGCGTTAACAATTCCAGTCAATGACATATCGGCCATTCCCTGTGCACTTTGACCGGCGGTTTCAATCATCAGTTTACTGAGACCCAGCCATCGCAAAATCGGGCCCTCCTGAAAAGTTAAATCCTGGATCTTATCAAGGGGAATAGAACGTTCAGTCTGAAACCAGATCCCCTTTTTAAAATGAAGTGCTCGTGTTGTTAGCTCACAAAAGAGATTATCAAAATATCTGTCGATGTAGAGCTTGCCAAAAATTAGCCAGAAGGGCACAATTATAAGTCCAACTATGGTAACAGCCATAAATAGCGCGGTTCCGTAGTAGACATATTTTTTTAAAATTGGGTCAAATTCTGCTTTGTGAAGTGATGTAGCTCTTCGTGTATTCCCCGTATCAGACATAATAAAATATGGTAAGTTAGTATTCGAGCAGTGTACTCGAAAATATACGGGAAACAGAATTTATTGTTTCGCTTCGTTAGAACAGATAAGTCCTGGTGAGCGAAAACAGCTTACTCTTCTTCTGGCAGAAACTTCAAGGCAGCAGAGTTCATACAGTATCTCAGGCCGGTGGGATCGGGTCCGTCATCAAAAACATGACCAATGTGGGAATCACACCTGCTGCAAACAATCTCGGTTCGAGTCATAAACAAACTGTTGTCTTCTCGCTCCTCTACGGCATCTTCTCTGATTGGAGCCCAGTAGCTTGGCCAACCGCTTCGGCTGTTATACTTGGTCTCTGAACTGAATAACGGTTGTCCGCAACCCTTACAAACATAAACACCGTCTTCATACAGGCTGTTATATTTGTTAGCCCAGGGCATTTCAGTCCCCTGGTTACGCAACACTCTGTATTCACCTGAACTTAAAAGTTCTTTCCACTCTTCTTCTGTGCGGGTAATTTTTTCATTATTTGATGTATCAGACATGGCAATAGAATAGGTCAAATGTTCGATATGGCTGTGTGTGCCGATTGTTTCTTGTTCATTTACTTCACTTTGACCGCTGCTGTTTGTGCAGGCGAAAAGTGTAAATATGAATGAGCAAAGAATAATAGTTATGGAAGTTTTCATGATATCAACAACGCTTAAACACCCAATATCATTCTGCAAAACAGGTATGATCAGTACTTTTTTTCGGCCAAGCTAACTTGCTTACTTGAGAGCTCTTTAAGCCTTCTCTTAAAACCCACTGATGCTTTTGTATAGCCGCCACCGGTCCCATCAATGAAGTGTATATGATTGCTCTGGTACTCTTTTACAAAACATGTAGTAACTGTTGAGCTGGTAACGTGTATTCCATATACAAGTTTTCCCTCCTGAAAGTAACTTTCCAAAAATTCGGCCAGTTCATCTTTCATTTCAGAACTGCCTGTAATGATCATTTTCAGACTTTGACTGAATTTACGATAGTCAGAATTTTTTATGAAATCCGGTTTGTAATCACCCCAATCTGTTTTATTTGTAGAGATCTTATTGTTCATGAAAAAGTACCCTGTCAGTTGCAGTATAAAAAGCTTTAGAAAGTAGGAGAGACGACTGGACAGACTATTCTTGCTTCTCAACTTGGTTTCAGCCCACAAATTTCTCAATTGAAAGGTAAGTTTCATCTCTTGCTGTTTAACAGGGGAGGAAGTGCTATCATCAAAAATTTCATAAATACCGTCTAGAACCGATTGATAGGTCTCAAATTGATTCTCTATGGGTGCCTCTGCTACATCGATAATCAAGGAGATAGCTAATTCATCTGCCGGAAAGGGATTCCATCTGCACTCCAGCCCGGATAAGTCTATCTCAGAGGAGCCATTAAAATCGATATCAGCTTCAGATCTCTCTTTTACCCACTCTTCAGCAACTATAACCCCATCACCCATAAATGAAGCTTGAGAGACATGTTCTGAGGTTCGGAATTTTGCCAGCAGAACTTTATGCCCCGCTTCATAAAGTTCAGAAAGAGGAATAACACCGGCCGCCAAATTTAGATTGAAATTTTCTTTAGCATGCTTGCGACACCCTTTTGTAATTCTTTCAACTTCTTCAAGATATTTGCCTGGAATGGCAATAATTGCGCCGTCGCCACCAAATGAAAAAGGCAGTTCGGTTTCCTTTACAGCATTGCTAATTGCAGCGATAATTGAAGCGCCGATTAAATTAACATCTTTATATCTCCCTTTTTTTATCTGATTGGTTGAATCTCTGACATCCGAAACGGCGAGGCACCAATCTTCCGGCATCGGCGTATAAAGAGCGGGATCAGCAAGGGTTTTAAAGTTATCGGTACTTTTTAAGTTTTTATAAAAATGAAGGCTCATTGAGAATTTTTAAAGTACCTAAGGATTGAAGAAAAATCTTACAAAGAACATGATTGAGTCAATGCCGGGATTTTCGGATCCCATATAACCATTTGATAAATGGTGGATTTTATACCCCAACTGGACAGAATTATTGCTGCCTGTGTTAAAATTGAATCCTGCGCCTGTACCCAGTAGAAAATTAAATCTGGCACCATTCAAATTCGGAAAGTGATATTGAGTAACGATAAATCCAAGTGAGCTGGTTAAAAAAGGGTAGTTGTTACCTTTTCGTAATGGAATATTTGCTACCAGCGGAATCATGCCAAATCCGTAAAGTGACTCCCGGTCTCCATCTATGCCGTCTACAGGAAACTTTAACCAGCCGGTTACAATCAGTTCAGAGCTTAATTGAGTACGAACAGAGAAAATATCAACTTCTGAATGTGTAAAACCAAGCTTTATAAAAAGATGTCTGGCGTTTTGTATTGTTCCCCACGCCTTAAATGAATATGGAGCATAGGAGCCGGATACAGAGAAAGATGGTTCGAATTGATATTCAGACTCACTGTTTTGCGCCTTTGCAGCCTGAACAGACAAATAACTGCTGCAAAATAACAGTAGAACAACTCTGAACAGATACTTCTCTAGGTGCATGAAAAAACCGCTTTTTATGAATTTTGCTTTTTATGTACATAAGCGGCAACGATCCAAATAAATACCCATCCGGCTGAAGTAATGTAATACGAACCGGCAATCAAAAAGGATGTATTTAAGAAGTACAACAGATGGTAGACCCATGTGGGAGCTTCTTCAACCCTTTTTTTTGTGATAGCCCTGAAATTTTGACTAAACAGTGAAAATGATCTGGCTATTACCAGCAAGCCTGTATAGATATAGACTACATATTCCAAAATAGGAGAGGAGTCGAAAAAAACAACCAGCGCAATGACTAGTGTTGCCAGTATATCAACGACAATTTGTTTAAGCCACTGCATTTATAGAGGTAAGAATAGAATGAAAAAAGGCACCTCTGCAGGTGCCTTTTAAATGTTATGCAAGTTCAATTACTTCTTTTGCCTGTAGGCCTTTATCTCCCTCAGCAATTGTAAATTCAACTTTTTGACCTTCAGTTAGCTTTTTAAAACCGTCTGTCTGAATTTCCGAATAGTGTACAAATACGTCTTCACCACCTTCTCTCGTGATAAACCCGTAACCTTTGCCATTATGAAACCATTTAACAGTTCCAACTTCACGATTTTCCATAATAGAATCCCAACTTAGTTCCCATTGTAAATTTAATTCAGCTCATAACCTGGGGAGGATACGAACTCGTTTCGTGTGCTAAAATAGTTCGTTAGAACCTATTTAGCAATAAACTTTATAAAAGTGTTAATCGAGTACGTCCAGAGATTCTATTAAAACGTATTGTGAGTTGTCTAGTTTGGCTGAATTACCCTGACGGGAGGATGTCCAAAGAACATCAGACCGGTCATAAACATCAACAATATAACCCCGGATTGATACAATATGACCTGACTTGATCGATTTTAATTGATCTGCTACAGAATCGTTAGCCGGAATGGCGTGCATGTAGAGAAGTTTACTTCGTATTTCACTGAAAGTCATTGGTGGCCGGATGACATCAATTTTGAAATCTCTCCGGCTAATCGGCGTCTTTACTTGATTTAAAACTCTTTCGTCTGATAATTCTCCCCATCCTAATACAAAATCGACCGGCGCTAATTCAGATTTCTCATCAAACCAGTATCGTTTGTTAGAAATAATCCTGGCAGTTGTATTCAATCTAAATTTAGGCTGTAATGTGTAGTGCTTTGTATAGTGTTCAGCAAGCTGAAAACCTCTTTCAACAACTGGTGCGTCGGGAGCAGTAACGCCAACTCCATGTTTAATTGGTCTTTGATCCCACAAATAGTAAGATCCTGCCAGAACTAGAATAAGGAACAGATGCTTTAACATGGTCGTAAAATTTAGTTTCATCTTTCTGTACTTAAGAGATCTGTATTAACAGTTTGTTACAAAAAAAATATAATTGATTCGAAAAATATTACCATGAATATTAAAATATATTATGGTATACCAATTCGTTACGGCTATATCAATTGAAGTAACAAGTTATAGAATGTCAGATCTGGAGAAGTAACAATGAGACTATTGTACACCCGATGAATAAAACTGTTCCTCTAATTTCGTGTTTATCCGTTAAGAATTTCGAATCATAGAAAATTAATTTGAACACCGACTCTGAAATTTCTGTCAGCTCCGGGTTCAAAAAATCGTCCGCCAAAAGCATTAATGGCAACGGATGTGTTATATCTGGTATTTAAAATATTTTGAATCGACATGAATGGCCGAATAGATACGTTCTCAAAAACTTGATCGACATTTGTGGACCAGCGGAAACTAAGGACATTGTAGGGATCGTTACGGGTGCTGTTTGCATTATTTGTGTAATAGCTGCCAACCCACTCACTATCAATACTAACGCTGTGCTGGCCGGGTGTGAAAGTCAGGATTGAACCAAATCTGATTGGGGCCACTCCGGGTATATCGTTACCATCCAAATCACCGGAATTAAACCTTGCGCTGAGGAGTGTAAACATTCCATTAAACTGTAAATTTTGATGCAGACGTATTCCTACAGTAGATTCAATTCCGTAGTGACGAGTGTTACCTTCATTTCTGAAATATGTTGGCCCGTCCTGCTCGGTTTGAAACGGAAACAAAAGATCCTCTACCTGCATAGCAAATAGAGTTAGATCGTAATCTATTCGATCAATATTACCCTGAACACCCGTTTCAATACCAACAGTTCTTTCAGGGTCTACATTTTGATTAAATCCGTTTCCGCCTTCAGGTCTGTTCACGAGTTCGGTTGTAGTTGGCGATTCAAAGCTGGTGCTGAAATTGAAAAACCATCTTGCATTGTCAAAACGGTAAGCGAGGCCTGCACTAGGGTTTATCGAAAAGAAGGTTCTGGAACCTTCCTGTTCAACACCAATTTCGTCATCTGTATTAAAATTCAGCCAATCAGCTCTTAATCCCGCACTGGCCGTTAATCTTTCTGATAACGGAATGGCTAATCTACCAAAAAGTGCTCCGTTTGTTACTGTTTCTGTCTGCTGAACTTCAATGTTACCACCTCTTTCACCGTTTACGTTATCTGTTTCCAGTCTTTCATCCTGCTGAAATTTTAACTCTCCGCCTAAGTTGAGATCAAACGGCAACGTGGTAAACTCGTATGTTGTACGGGTTCCGCCTGCTACTCTGTCCAGCCCGATATAGCCAAAAGGGAGCGGGTTATCTAAATCTCTGTAAAGTGCGTGGGCAGTGATATCCCAAACGCCTCTTTGCAGATCCTGAATAAATGAGGCTGAAATCATCCCTTGTGTAAACGACTTACCCGCAGAGTTGGCAACAAAGTTTGGGGTAGCGGATGTAGGATTCTCTTCAGAGTCTTGCTGGGTTAATGAGCCCGGATGCTGAGCTTTTGGCATGGATGTAAATGCAGTTCTCACCAAAAGTCTGCTTCTGATCCCAACAGGTCGTTCGTAATTTAATCCTGCACGAAATAATCTTGCCGCACTATGATCACGAAATCCATCGGTTTCAAAGTAGGTACCGTAACCGTAAACCCGGGCATCACCGATTGTGGTATTCAATCGGAGCTCTTGTTTGATGCTATTAAATGATCCGCCGTAGCCCCTGTACTGTACCTTTGGAGCATCTACTTGCGGCCTTGTTGAAAGATGAAGTACGCCACCGCTGGAGTTACCCCAGAATGTGGCCGATGGCCCTCTCAACAGCTCAACCCTGTTAACCATAGCTGGATCAATCATATTCATGATAGTCTGACCATCTGCGACGGTTAACGGAATATCGTCTAATATGACCTGGATTCCGCGTACCCCAAATTGAGATCGCCAGCCAAGCCCTCGAATAGTTAACCGTTCTCCCAGTGCGTAGTTTTCACGATTACTGATAAAGAGACCCGGTAAGGTGAACGTCAGTTCATCCATAGTGGCAGCAGGCCTGGAGGCAATTTCGTGTGGATTCCTAAGCTGATAGCTTACCGACAGGGGGGCACGGTCAATTGAAATATTTGAAAAGGTTGATTCTACCACTATTTCGTCTAAATCTACCTTAAGAGAATCTGTAGACTGTTGTGCACTTAACTGCACCGGAACTCCAATTGAAATTGTGATTAGTAACAAAAATGAGAGAATTACGTATCGATAAATGTTTTTCATATAAACGTTTAAATATGTAAGCTTAAACTATTGGCGGTTAATGCATCAGTAAAATAAGTATGAATCTATTCGGATCGTTCAAAAATCTATTTTTTTTACATTTTGAGTGGTTGGCTCTCGCAACAGGGTTAATATTGATGGCATTGTTGGATCCGCTGAGCCAAGCTTCAACACTGTGCCCGATTGAAAGACTTGGGTTTTCTTACTGTCCGGGTGAGGGATTAGGAAAATCCGTGTCTCATGCATTTCGGGGTAACCTTAAAGCTTCATTCTATACACATCCAGCCGGTATAGCTGCTATTTTAATAATTACCGGACGAATATTCTCCATCTTTCGTCGAAACTACAATTTTAAAAAAGAAAAAATCAGAAAATGAAAGTATTTGATTATATGCCTGAGCTTGAAGGTGATGAAATGCAGTACATAAACAAACTGCTTAACGATTTACCCGAAGATAAAGTTGAGATGTTTGTTAAAATATATCAGGCGCGCAGGAAAGATCCGATGCTGTTACTGGTACTTGCCTTGATTGGATTTTTTGGGGTTGCGGGTATACATCGATTTTTTGTAGGCCATGTGGGAATGGGAATTCTATATTTTTTAACGGCCGGGCTCTGCTTTATCGGTACAATTGTGGATATGATCAATTACAAGAACTTCGCTTTTGAGTATAACCGAAAAGTTGCTCTGGAAGTTAAAGGAGAGCTGAATCTATGATGCCATCGAGAGAAGACTCACAAAAACTGCTGGAAAAATTTATAGAGAATGAAAATTTACGCCAGCATTCCGGTATGGTTGCAATGGCAATGGAAGGCTATGCAAAGCATTTAAACAAGCCGGATCAAGAGATTGACAAGTGGTGGACGGCAGGACTTTTACATGATCTGGACTGGGAAAAATATCCTGACGAGCATCCAAATAAAGCAGTAAATGAGATTCTGCCCGAGGCAGGGTATCCTCAGGATATTATTTCTGCTATTAATGCACATGCACCTGAAAGAACGGGAAAAGAACCTGAAACGGAGATTGAACGCTATCTTTTTGCATGCGATGAGCTATCGGGATTTATGAATGCGGTATCTTTAATGCGTCCCAATGGATTTTCTGACATGAAAGTGAAATCAGTTCGTAAAAAGTTGAAAGACAAAAAGTTTGCGGAAAATGTTCCAAGAGAGGATATAAAGAAAGGGGCTGAATTGATTGAAAAAGATCTGACCGATCATATTCAATTCATGATCAATATTTTTAAAACATTGTTATAACTGAAACCCCTGCGAGAACTTTCCGTAGAGTAGCGCAGGTATTAACAGTTAAGAATGTAAAATGAAGATCAAAAACCTCATTACAGCCAAAGATTACCGGTTGCTCCTTGTCTCATTGTTAGCATTGTCTTCCATTTTTGTAAATGCTCAAGCCCAGACAGCAATGTCGGCAGTTCATTTGGGTGCAGAATCAGCAACGCAAAGTGAACCCTACAGGTCTGAGTTTTTTAGAGTTGGAAACAACCCTACAATTAATGTCAATACAATTTCCGGTGATATAGAGGTGGTTCAAAATCCCGGGATAGAAGGTGTTCAGGTCGACCTATTTGTAAAGAGAGAGTTCTCCCTTTGGTCAGGTACCCGAAGCCTCGACAATTTTAGAATCATCATTCAAAAGCAGGGGAATACAGTAATTGCTTCCGTAGAGGATAGGCGGTCTGGCAGAACACAACGCTCTTCCGGTGAAGTTCAATTTACATTTTTGGTTCAAGTGCCCAGTAAAGCATCTCTAAATCTCAGAACCATTAACGGTAAGATCTATGCAGATGGCGTGGAGGGACAGCACTATATCCAAAATCATGCAGGTAATCTGGATATCAAAAATTTGACAGGTGAAGTGCGAGTAATTTCTACGGCCGGAGATATTTTGCTGGATAATCTGAGAGGAAATATTTTTGCAAAAACAGTGAGTGGTGATATTCGGGCAGAAAGGGATAGAGGCGAGATAAGGCTGCGTACAACCACCGGCGATATTATGGCAACGTCACTATTCGGGACGTTAGTTGCAGCAACCACAAGCGGAAATATTCAATCTGATTTTAGTGAGGTTTCTGTTGGAGTTTACCTGGAAACCAGTACCGGGAATATCGATCTTCAACTACCCAAATTGGCAGGGTACGATATAGATGCCCGTGGCCTTAGGTTTGACTTTGACGGTTTGGTGGGGGATAATATCACAAAAGATGTTGGTTTTCGCGACGCGACTGTTCAAATCAGAGAAGGTGGAATTCCGGTTAATTTAAAAACGGTTGCCGGTTCTATTCGGGTTCGGGAATCTCAAGAGTAGGAAGGGTGAACACGATTAAAAGAATATATATAACATTTATTTTTCTGTGGGTTAGTCTCTCCTTTCAGATAATTATCGCGCAGGACACATTTTTCCAGTTTGACGATTTTGAGGTTGAGGAAATTTCAGAAAATAATATGGCAGACAGTGATGGGTTAATTTACATCAGTGATCGCTGGAAGTTTAACTCAGGAGATAACTTAGAGTGGTCTGAACCGGACTTTGAGGACCTCCACTGGAACGTAATCAGCACAAACTTAACTGTGGCAGACCTCTCATTTGTGGATTGGCAAGGGATCGGCTGGTTTCGGAAAAAATTACGTGTGAGCCATGAATTGGCCGGTAAACCTCTTGCCCTGGTGATTGATCGTCATCTGGGAGCTTCTGAAATTTACCTGAATGGTGATAAGATTTATGAACTTGGTCGATTTTCAACAAATCAGAATCGTGTAGAACCTTTTAGCGGTAATGAATTACCGGTCATAGTATTTCCGGATACCACTGTTCAGTCACTTGCGGTACGCTTTATCAATCCAAATAACATAGAATCGGCCCGCATTTTTGGCAACAATGGGTTTCGATTTCATCTTGCAGATTTGAAGACGCATCAAAATCATGTTTTATCCCACATAAGAGCGTGGACAGGAATTAGTATGTTCTATGCAGGTGTGCTGCTTACTTTTGCACTTATTCATCTGCTGCTCTTCATTTTCTATCCCAAAGAGAGACGTAACCTCTATTTCTCACTATTTGCCGGAGGTTTACTGTTAATCACTTATTTCCTCTACAAACTGGAGCTCGCCAACTATACCATTGCAACCATTTCCTTTCTGAAATTTGCTCTGTTCTTCGAAATTATGGTGCTGGTGTTTGCCGTGAGGCTCATGTACAGCATCACGGAAAATCAGAATACAGTTTTCGCAAACCTTTTACTATTAGCCGGATTGGTTGCTGCTACCTTTTTCTACTTCTATCCTGCTGATCTGATCTGGCTTCGCGAGCTTATCATTCTCATTTTTGTAGCCGAGCTCTTACGAACTCTTTATCTGATGTACAGATCAAGGAAAGAAGGTGCATGGATTATTGGTGCCGGTATGCTCTTTTTCGTGATGGGATTGATCTTAAGCATATTGATCAATTTTCAATTTATGAGCGGTGATGTTAGAATTATTAACATGGCAGGCTCGGGAATGTTGATTTTTTCCATGTCAATATTTCTATCGAGGGATTTTGCAGTTACCAGAAGAAATCTACAGCAAAAATTGATTCAGGTTCAGGACTTATCAGAACGTGCACTTGAACATGAACGAATTGGTAAAGAGAGGGAAATAGAAAGACGACTCCTGGAGGCGGAAAACAGGCGGAAAACTGCGGAACTTGAAGAGGCACGGGCCCTTCAGCTTTCTATGCTGCCTAAGAAAATGCCATCGATAAAGGGGTACGATTTGGCTGTATATATGGATACGGCAACCGAAGTGGGAGGGGACTATTACGATTACAGTACAGAACAGGATGGATCCCTGGTACTGGCTTTAGGAGATGCAACGGGGCACGGCTTAAAAGCCGGAATTATGGTAGCCGCCGCTAAAAGTTATTTCCATACACTTGTGCATGAGGTAGATTTAAGCACAATGCTAAAGAGAATTTCCTCAGGATTAAGAAATCTGAATATGCATTTGATGTATATGGGTTTTATTCTTGCAAAATGTCAGGGTAGTAAAGTAGAAATCACAATAGCCGGTATGCCTCCGGTTCTCTACTATTCAAAAAAAAGTAACAGGGTAGAGCAAATTCTTCTAAAGGGACTTCCATTGGGCGGTAATGTCAATTTTCCCTATCAGACTCGGGAATTGGAGATGGGAGAGGGAGATGTATTAATGCTTATGAGTGATGGTTTAACCGAACTCTTTAATCCGGACAGAGAACTTTTAGGTGTGGAAAAAATTGAACAGATACTTCTCAATTCTGTTGATTATAGTTCGGCAGATATAATTCAACAAATAAAACATCTGGCAGAAACCTGGTCGGGCGGGAAAGATGCGGAAGATGATATTACACTTATGGTTTTAAAAATTCCTGAAAACTGAAACTTCAGCAGATTATAAACGTAATCGGAATTATGGCACGATCAATTTTCTTAATAACGGCATTTTTACTCTTTATTCCGGCATTTGGCTATGGCCAGCAAACGGATGAGGACCCATTTAAACGAGACCCGATTTTTAACAAAACGCTCGAAGAACTGCTTGGTCTGGAACAGGCTGAAGTTGAAGATGATTCAGTTGGTTCCGTAACCGATGAGGCACAGCGGGTGGTGCGAAGGTTGTCCTATTCAGGCTTGGATTTAGACGGTAGTTTCGAAGCGGGACCTTACTACAGCAACGATCTTTACAGCCAGTACCCGAACTTGCCGATGATTCACTTCAATCGAGTAAATGGCCTGTTTCTTGGCATCAGAAAAGAGAGGATGCAGTGGTACAGATCCAATAGCTTTTTAAATATAGAGCAGATTCACCCACATGGATTTATTGGATACGGTACAGCTTCCAAAGAGTGGGAGTATGCTCTTGGTGTTGAAAAACTGATTGGCGAAAATCGAAGGTTTATGATTGGAGGTGAATTTCACCGGGCTACCTCAACAGAAGATTATCGTCGTACCGGCTTGATAGAAAACTCCATGACATCTTTTTTCGCTTCCTACGACTTTCTTGACTATCACCAGATGGAAGGGTTTGGGCTCTACACGGCTTATCGCACACAGCGTTGGTTTGAGGCTGCATTCTCCTACAATCGCGATACGTTCAGATCTCTGGAGAGAAATACTACTTATTCGATGTTTGGAAAATCCAGTCCGTATCGATTAAATCCTCCGATTGATCAGTTTTCAGATGAAATTGACCTGGATCGCTACAGTTTCTCATTCTCATTCAATCCTAAAAATGTACTGCTTGCCGACCGTTTTACATTTGCAGCGTCGGTAGGTGCTGAGTTGGCCGATAACTCTTCGAGTGATGAAAACTATCGCTACAACAAGTATTGGTCGCAGCTTAAAATATTTTACAATTTTGAACCGGGTTCTGTATTAAGATGGAGACTTAATGCCGGAGGTATTACAGGTGATGCACCGGATTTTAAACAGTTTTACCTGGGAGGTATCGGTACCCTTCGTGGTTCACCCTATAAATATTTCCAGGGAGATAATATGCTGCTCAGTAACCTGGAGATTCAGTTTGGAAGATCTTCTAACAGACCGGGAGTCTGGGTGAGAGATTACAATATGCACATTCTGCTGTTCCTGGATTCAGGATGGACACAGCAACATGCAATGTTGTCTGTCGCTGACCCGGATTTGAGTTCCGGATTTTCATCGTTCAGCTTCTCAGATCTGCAACACGATGCAGGGTTTGGATTGGGTACGAGCGCCTTTAGGTTTGAGGTAGCATGGCCTTTAAAAGAGTTTGATACAACACCCGCTTTTTGGATACGGTTCAACCCAACGTTTTAAACTCTCTAAAATAAAATAGCCTCAGGTCGACCAAAACCTGAGGCTGTTCTTTAGGGCATTTGATTCCTTTCAGAACCAAATATCTGTTTAAATATACGAAGATCTATCGAAAATGTTGCCACCCAATGGTATACTCTGCGCGGTTGCCTGTTAAATTGTGTTAATTGAGTGCATCTTTTCACTCTTCTTCTGCTGATTTTGCTTAAACGGGGATTCTTTTAAATAAATCTTATATTCATCTCGTTTTGAGATATGATGATCACAATAAGTACTGTTAATGAATCCTTTCAACAAAAAAGAGATAATTACGCTGTTTATAATTCTGACAGCAGTAACGTTAATTCTGAGCGGCTGGCGTAACTATCGCCTATACAACCCATCAGCTATTCAGTCAGATTTTCCAATCGAGATCTATCTGCACGATCGAACCGGGCTTGATTCATTAGCTGCTAAAATGGACAGCCTTGGTGTAAATGTAGACAGCAGTGAACTGCGTTGGGCAGGACGTGTATTGGGGTGGAGAAATTTCAGATCCGGATTATACGTGGTTGATGGTTCACACTCCTATGAGGAGTTTTTATCTAACCTGGCTCGAGGCATACAGAATCCGGCTTCTGTTACAATTTTATCAGGAAGTGATCCGGATCGGGTTGCAACACAATTGGGAAATCAACTAAAAGTAGAGGCGGAGGAGTTTCGTAAGATTTTTTCGGACAGCTCTGATGTTGCATTGGAGTTAGATCTGAGTGGGG
>CAZHUP010000051.1:1526-15443 GCA_964535495.1 uncultured Rhodohalobacter sp. | reverse complement strand
TGGCAACAGGTGTCCAGGAAAATGTCGGAGTTTCTAACGTCAGATTAGCCCCGTCGGGAACGGAAACCAGGATTGGCGGAGGCGGGTATCGTACCGTAAAAAATGATGTTCCCGGCATGGTGTTGATTCCCGATTGCTGAACGTTAGGTCGGGCCGTTATCTCTATCGAGTAGTTACCTTCTGGAATAGATCCCGACTGCACAACCTGATTCCTTAATTCTCCATCAATTTGATTAAGTACGTCCTGGGGAGTAACGGGAAAGTCCACCTCTTCAAAAAAATTCGTAAAAACATAGCTACCGGGTGTAAAAGCTCTTGGGAGAGATTCAAACTCTATAACCGTACGATTATTTCGGGTCAGAGTAAACTCAAATACAAAGTCTACCGGCTGACTGCTGAAGCTGGAGTAGTTGAAGATGACCTGATATTGACCGGTTTTGAAATTGGTCTCAATATTGTCGGCAAGAGGAGATGACAGTACCGGTGGTATACCCACAATATTAACCTGTGTGGAACTCTGCGCATAAGAGTGGACTGAGAAAAATCCAATGCATACAGCAACCAGTAGAGATAGTTTAAAAAACTTCTGAATTCCCATCTTAAAGTAATCAATTGTAGCGTTTATACTCATCTTCAAATCTGTAGATTAAAATCTTCTTTGATACCTGAAGCTCCCTTCGAGCTCCGTAAACTCTCTTCCCATTCCGGTTAATACACTGTTGCTCCTTGTTCTCAGCGTTAGTGAGAAGGCGTCTTTTTCTGTCAAATTGTATGAGGAGTTCAGGCTTCCGGTAAGCTGCTGCAAGTCTGTTTCGCTCACAACACCCCCCGGACTCTCTCTTTCACTCATATTGCGATTGATTCCGGCATTGGCGCTGACGTTAAGCCGGCGATTGAAAAAAGCGTAGCTTGTACCTAGATTCAGTCCCAGGTTTTGGATCTCAATTCCATCAGAACTGTTTGTCATGTAATTGACGGATGAATTGAGTGTTATACCGGATGGCAGTGTAATCGCATAATTCAGCCCGGTTGTAATCGACTCAGAACTGTAATTTGCCGCTCCTGCCCCGCCCTGATTATCAAACTTACTTTCAATACTCATGTAACCACCGGTCATGGAGATATTATGCGTATACGATTCTCCGCGAAGCGTTACACTAGGCTGAAGCATCAGATTGTGCGATACCTGTGACTGGCTTCCACCTGAAGTCTGTCCGTCAATCTCTTCTGCAGATATGTTATTGAGCATCAATCCATATGTAGTACTAAGGGTAAATGCTTCTGAAAAAACATACTGCACGTTTGAATTCACATTGGTATTCTTTTGAGTCTGAACCCGATTCCCCAACAGGTTGTCCCTTCCAAGTGAAATATTTGAACTGATGTTTAATCTGTTGTTCATGAGCCGCAGTGTGGGATTGATTTTAATTCTCTCCTGATCGTCCCGCACATTTCCCCGTCCCAGGGATTCAAATCCCGGTTGTATACGCTCGTATCCCAGGCCCAGATTAAAAATATCCAGATTCAGGCGCGCATCGGCCAAACCTGCATAATTTATTCGACTACTAGTTCTTGGTGTAAAAATAGTGGTGAAAAAAGAAGGGATATCCACTTCATCCATAGAAACAACTGAGCTGTTCAAATCGCGTGTGTAAAGTGAAGCGGTTACTTCACTCCCGATAGTAAAACGCCCGTCAAAAAATTGAACCTGAAAATCGGGTGTCAGAGTCAGATTCTCTCTGGGAGCGATTTCAAGATTTGTCCCCGTAATAGACTCTCGTTCGTCTCTTGCGTAAAAAGTGCTCAGATGAATATAATTGGTTGATGTATTGCCGTAACCAATTTTAGCAGCACCCGCCCACTGTTGAAAAGCCGGTCTTCTAAAACCGGACTCTAAACTAGGCCTTACTGCTCTTTTTGAGCGGCCACCGGTAAGCTCAATTAGAAAATCCCCCGGATTGGCTCTTATATATCCACCTCGAATTGTAGCACCGCTTAAACCATATTCCGAAAAGCGAGCGTTTACATCCCCGGCCTGAACATTCAGCCATCTCCAATTGGCGTTAAAACTGATGTTGTTCATGTTTTGACGGAATTGGGAATCATCTGTGGAGTAGTTCAAATTAATTCCGGAACTAAAACCAAACAGATTAAAATTCATATTGGCGTTCGTCTGAATCATGCCCGGTGCACGTCTGTTTTCAATTCCGTCTACTGCGTACGCACTGGCAGTGACACCTATGGTACCACCGGCAGTAACCCTGTCAATGTCAGATTCTTCAAGAAATTGACTAAACTGCCCAATAGCATCCTGTACGCCACAGAGAGAGAAAAGTAGAAACAATAAGCCGATTGTTAATTTTTGAGGCACTTCCCGTAGATTTTATTCCTATTTATTATGTAAGCGTAAGCCCTAGCAAAAAACTTTCATTTATTTTTGAGAACTTTTCTGTTTCTAAAATCAAGGGCCGGCTTTGTATGAAATAGGGAATGAATTTTCAGCCTGATTTTTTCAATCTACTATATGGTCGAACTTTTTTGATTTCAACCTGTACAATACCTTATTATCAATTCTCATTTTTTGACACAAAATTTATAGAACTACACCACAATGACCGATTCCCAGATTTTTAGCCACATTGCATCTGCTCACAGCTTTTCAGCAAAACAGGTAAAAACCGTTGCCGATTTTATTGATGAGGGCGCCACAATCCCGTTTCTTGCCAGATATCGTCAAGAGGCCACGGGTGGGCTTGATGAGGAGCAGCTGCGAACTGTTCGCGATGCAATCGAATTCCATCGAACGCTGGAGGATCGCAAAAAAACCATTCTGAAAGCGATCGACGAACAGGATAAACTGACGGATGAACTTCGGGAGAAGATTACTGCCTGTAAAGATCTGAAGACACTTGAGGATCTTTACCTTCCATATAAAAGAAAGAAAAAAACTCGCGGTGATATGGCCAAAGAGAAAGGTCTCGAACCGCTGGCACAGATGATCTGGGATCAGAAAATAACTGAAGGCGATCCTCACAAACATGCCGGGGAGTTCATCAGCAAGGAGCATGAGCTGCCTGATGCCGAAACTGCTCTGAAAACCTCCCTCGATATTGTAGCTGAGTGGATTAATGAATCGGTAGAGGTTCGGGATGCACTGCGGACCCTCATTCGTAAGCACGGAATAATCAAATCGGAAAAGAATCCTGTGGTTGAGGGTCGAACAAATTTTGAGGATTACTACGATTATCAAAACCGTGTTCAATATTTGAAACCTCATCAGATTCTGGCATTGAACCGCGGAGAGCGGGAAAATGTGCTGTTTATTAACCTGGAACTTAATCAGAGTCGTACCCTTGAAAACATTGATGACGTGGTGATCACCAACGATCTCTCCATTTTTACTCCATACTTACAGGATGCGGTTGAGGATTCTTACAAGCGGCTTTTGATGCCGTCACTTGAAAGAGAGCTCCGCAACGAACTGACTGAGCAAGCTGATGAGCACGCTATCCAGACTTTCGCAACCAATCTGAAGAATTTACTGCTACAGCCGCCGCTTAAAAACCAGGTGGTTATGGGAGTTGACCCCGCATTCCGCACCGGCTGTAAAGTGGCCGTAATTGATGAACTTGGAAAATATCAGGAGGGAACAACCATCTACCCTACTCCCCCACAGAACAAAGTGGAGCAGGGAGCAAAAGTGGTTAATCAGCTGATTGATAAATATGGCGTGACTCTGATCGCCATTGGCAACGGAACCGCAAGCCGCGAGACCGAGCAGTTCATCGCTGATGTGATTCAGAAGCGTAAGGAGGTGAACAAAGGTGAAAATCTCAACTACCTGATTATCAGTGAAGCGGGTGCTTCCGTCTATTCTGCATCAACGGTTGCCCGGGAAGAGTTCCCGCAACTGGATGCACCACAGCGCGGAAATATATCCATTGCAAGGCGAGCCCAGGATCCGTTGGCCGAGCTGGTTAAAATTGATCCAAAGTCGATCGGAGTAGGACTCTATCAGCACGATATCAACCAGACACAGCTTGCCAAAAAACTGGATGATGTGGTAGAAAGCTGCGTAAACGAAGTGGGCGTGAATCTGAATACGGCCAGTGCTCCGCTGCTGACCCACATTTCCGGTCTGAGCCGAAGTGTGGCCAAGCGTATTGTCGAATTCCGTGAACAGAAAGGAAAATTTAAAAACCGCGAGCAGATCAAGGAGATTTCGGGCGTAGGTGATTTTCGATTCCAGCAGGCAGCCGGATTTATGAGAATCCCCGACGGTGAACATCCGCTTGACAACACCGCCATCCATCCGGAGAGCTACGAGGCCACAGAAAAACTCTGTAACCTCTTTGGGATCAACATCGATAAACTCTCAACCCAACAGAAGAAAATTGAATCCTCATTCTCCAACATCAACAAGGAGGACGTCGCTAACCAACTTGGTGTAGGTATCCCAACTCTGGAGTTGATTATCGAAAATCTTCAGAAACCCGGACGCGATCCGCGGGAATCCCTGCCCAAGCCGCTGCTTCGTCAGGATGTGATGAAGATGGAAGATCTCTCAACCGGCATGAAGCTGGAAGGCACCGTGCGTAATGTGGTCGATTTTGGCGCATTTGTGGATATAGGCGTAAAACAGGACGGGCTGCTGCACATCTCCAATATGAGTAAAGGACGCGAACGCGTGGAAGATCCACACGATGTGGTTTCCGTCGGTGATATCATCAATGTGGAGATCACGAATATTGATATTGAACGGGGGCGGATTGGGTTGGCCTTAGTATAGTCTACAGATCAAGTTCATCCAAGGAACCTTACTTATATAATTGTCACAGGTGAACCGCGCGTCTAATTTTCTTGTTTTAGTTTAGCGATTCAAACCTTGCTTTTATACATTTAAGAGACAAGCTTTAACAATTAAATCAAGTTACTATGTCTGCCAATATTCCCGGTAAAGTGCTAAAAACCGTTAAGTCTCTAATGGGGAAAAAACCTGCTAAAAAGAAGGCAGATAAATATCACTTTAATCTCTACAACCGCTACCCTATCACCCTCGTCAAAGGCAAAGGCTCAAAGGTGTGGGATGATGAACGAAACGAATATATCGATGCTCTGGCCGGAATTGCAGTAAACAGCCTGGGTCACTGCCATCCGCGAATTGTTAAAGCGATTCAGAAGCAGTCTGGCAAATTGATGCACACCTCCAATTTCTACTACAATGAGCCACAAAGTGATCTGGCTGAAAAGCTCGTAAAAGTTTCAGGGATGGACCGCGCATTTTTCTGCAATAGCGGTGCGGAGGCCGTTGAAGGTGCAATAAAACTCGCCCGCCGTTACTCGTACTTGAGAGGAAAAACCGGCACGATCCTCTCGATGGAACAGGCTTTTCACGGACGCACGCTCGCCACTATCACCATGGGAAAGGATAAATACCGCGAAGGATATGACCCTCTCCCCTCCGGCTTCACGCGAATTCCATTCAATGACGTGAAGGCTCTAAAAGAGTCCGTGAACGAGCACATCATTGGAATTATCCTGGAACCTATCCAGGGCGAAGGCGGCATTACACCGGTAACAGAGGAGTTTTTGAAAACGGCAAGAGATCTCTGCGATAAGCATGACATCCCGCTTATTCTCGATGAAGTACAGTGTGGAATAGCCCGTACAGGTAAGATGTTTGCCTTTCAACATTATGGCATCGAGCCCGATATTATAGCCTCAGCAAAAGCACTTGGTTCAGGCTTCCCAATTGGGGCGGTGATCGCCAAAGAGAAATTTGCCAAAGCCTTCTCTCCCGGTAATCACGGTACTACCTACGGTGGCAACCCACTGGCATGCGCAGCCGCACTGGAAACGCTAAAAATCATCGAAGACGAAGATATTTGTGAAAAAGCCCGCGTTCGAGGGGATTACATGATGCAGCGATTGCGTGACCTTTCTCAAAACTGGAATGCCATCAAAGAGGTTCGCGGACTTGGACTGATGATTGGAGTAGAGCTCAACTTCCCGGGCCGGGTGGTTGTTGATGAGATGCTGAAACGAGGCGTCCTCTCCAACTGCGCTTCCGAAGTCGTCATTCGAATTGTTCCTCCCCTTATCATTACAAAAGAAGAGATCGATCGTGTGATTGATGTCTTGATTGAGTCGATAAAAGAAGTGGAGAATTAATTCGGGTTACGGTGTACGGTTTACGGCTGACGGGTGCAGCGAATTGGAGCGTATATTGGATCATTTAACCACAACGCACACTAAGATTTTCACTAAGGGTACTATGTTGTGATCATAGTGCCTTCTTCGAGTCCATTGTGGTAAAAGTTAACTCTTAAATTCTAACTTCTAATCTGTGATCCCTCATCTTTATTAATATGTCACGCAGCGACTTTTTACTTCACAATTTCTTACCTAAATCAAGCTGCTCATTTATAATAAATCGGTAGTCACCTATAATTTGATTTTTATAGAGATGATACATAGCATTGAATAACATAGACTTACCTAAAAAGACAATCCTTTCGCTGTATTTTTATATTTTACCGCATATCGTAAAAATACTCTAAATCAGATCCCGCAATTTCCATGAAATGGATTAAGGATAATATTGATTACTTAAATCATGCAAAACCGGATGTAAACAATCCGGAAGAGGAAGAGCAGAAAGCGATCAATCTGATCAAAAACTACCGTCCAATCGGTAATCAATGTGTATACGCTCTGAGCTATTTTAATGAAAAAGTGCTTTATCTATCAGATTCTTTTAAGACCATCTTTGGCTTTGAACCCGAATTAATCAAAAAGGTGGACTTTTTTTACGACTTGATTCACCCCGATGATGAGCAGAGAGTTAAAGATATCACAGTACATGCTCTAAAATCAGGAGCAGGACGTTATAACTTAAGACCTAACCAGGTCTTTCATATCATCTACAGAATGAGAAGAAAAGATGGTACATATCGGAAAATTCAACGGCAAACAGGAGTATTAACCCGAGACAGCGAACGTAATTTACTCACTTCGTTCGGCATTTTTACAGATGTAACTCATTTAAACAGGTCGGAGGAGATTCAAAGTTTTATGACCGGTCCAAAAATCGAAGGCTACCATTTTTTAGACCCTAACGCCACGCCAAAAATTTCATTTACAAAAAGAGAGCAAGAAGTAATTGAACTGCTATCAAAGGGATTAAGCAGTGATGAAATTGGTACCAAATTATTTATCTCTGAAAAGACCGTCTACACACACCGACAGAATATTTTAAAAAAAGCCGGTGTTAAAAATACTCCTGAACTAATGAGCTACATGTTTAAAAATGGATATTAAACACTAATCGAATAGTTCATTTGCATATTGGGCGAGCAACTCATTGAAGCTCTCTGGCACCTCCATTTGTGGTGTATGCCCGGAACCTTTGATACCCTGAACGCCCCCTCGCCATAGCTCATCACCATCTAAAACTTTATCCATATAGCCTCGGTTTATAAGCTGGTCAAATTCACCTACGGCCAACCCCACCGGAAAGGTAAGTTTTGCAATCTCTTCGGTTTCATCTTTCAGATTTCCCTGTGCTACATCAGCACCGATTTCAGATCGGAATTTGGGATCGCTTTTTTTGATACTCTCTCCAATATCATTCGAAACAGTTGTACTCTCATTCCAGTAGACTTCAGATAGATTTCGAACATCTTCATCACTAAGTTGGGGAGTAAACGCCAGTGGCAAAGAGGGATGATCCAGAAATGGCGATAACTCATTCTCTTTTGGAGTTAAAGGTGGAGTACCAACTGCAAGTATTCCCTTAAGTGCAGGAATATCAGATGCTGCCTGAATTGCCAAATGACCGCCCAAAGAGTGCCCCAGGATTACCACAGACTTTAGCTTCAATTCAGTTATCAAACTTTTTATAAAATCGGCAAGCCCCTCAATACTGTACCCCTCACTCCCATTCGAATTCCCGGTTGTTTCTCCATGACCGGGCAGATCAACAGCGATCATTCTAAATTGGTCGGTCAAAGATGAGTGAAATTGTTCCTTAAATGTCTCTTTACTGAGAGAGTTGCCATGGATCATTAGTATGGATTGATCTGATGATCCGGATTCTAAACATGATACTTCGACGCCGTTTTCCAGGGTTAAAGTGTAGGTTTTCATTTTTTATGAATGTGAGGCTGTATCGATTAAAATTTTATCACGGCTTATGATAGTGAATACGATTTGAAGATCAAAAACCCCTTCGAAGCACTCTTAAACCGTACTATTCGATAAAAACACCCCTTTTCAAATCAAAATACAACTTCAGAAAAAATACTGAATTTTCAGTATTGAGGGTTTTCTGAGTCGCGCCCATCTTAACCATCAAATAAATATCACCCTAAGTCTCGCTACAGAATAACATCTACAGACAGATATACATTGTCGTAATTCCCATTACTCTCTGCTTATGAAATATTTAGTCTCTCTCTTATTGATCATACTATGCCTGCAAATTGAAACCGCATCCGCCTACAGCAACTCAGAAACGGTAGATGTAAATCTGATATGGAATAACAATCAGGGGGTACTTGTTGAGATCGGAGGTCACTCCTTTACAATGCGTGCTAATCAGCAGCGTGTTGTTCAGCTGCCCCATTCAGAAGCTCTGAAAGTACAAATCGTTACACCCGGAGCTACGTTCGAGGCTGAAGAGTTTTTGATTCTTGACGAATCGGAAACCAATATTGTTCAGCTATACATGGAAAATGGCTCTGTAAAGATCGCTTATGATGATCAGTTAAAGGATATTTCAGACGAACCACTGACCTCATCAGCAAGTAGTATCAATAACAGTGACGAGGCAACAGCCACCGATGGACTATCAGATCATACAGGAGACATCTCCATCAATAAGCACAACTACCTGTTCACACTTCTTGTGTCAGAAAAGATCAGCGGAGAGAGCTGGGCATTAGACTACTCTTACCGGCAAATGAGGCTCAGAAATGTATCTGATATGGGAAACAGTGAAGTCAGCCACGGAATCGTTTTTAACGGTGGCTTCCGTATGATTTATACAGGAGGAGAAATCGGCTATTTAGGTATACCCTTTGATGTTGGGGCCGGCTATGGTTTTACATTTGGCGATTTTAGTTCTTCCGCTACCATGAACATCGTAGTTGGAATGTTTTCAAGCATGAGGGTATACAATTCCCAACTGGCAGAGTTTATGGATGATGAAACCAACTTCGATTTTTTCCCCTCCAACTCAGGCTTTATAAGGTTTGCCAATGTATGGGAACCGTTCCAAAACAGATCTGACTGGTTGAGCCAACTTGGTTTTTCTGCAAAATTAAATGTTGGTCTTTCCGGAGGATCCAGTTTCACAATCGGTTTTAGTGCAGACAGATTGTTCTAACTAAAGAAAAGCTCCTCAATCATGCCAATTTATTGTATGAAGTAGTGGAGGCTTACCGAACAGTCATTATCCCTTAACACGTATCACTAATTCAAACCAAAATCTGAATAGTCTAACACAAACCTCTCATTAATTACAAAACTATGAAAACAATCATAATATCAATGGTTTTACTGTTCACATTAACGTGGACAAATAGTGCAGTTTCTCAAGTTAGCGGAGAAATGACAAAGTATAACATCACACATTTCGGTTGTGAAGTTGATAACGTTACAGCTACGTGGAACTTGAGAACTCTTATGGGTGAACCCGTTATCGGTGGAAACTTCAAATGGGAAGCTCCCTGGGGTGGCGATGATAGTTGTATGAGTTACAATGACTTTATCATAATTCAAGTCCGGTCTAATGTGCAAAGAGATTGGTGGGGATGGATTTCCATATCTCCGGGATCAACCCCTCGTGCAGGCGAAGGGTATCCCTATAATGTCTCAGGTTCTCCGCAATGGAGCCAGTTAATTTGTGGGTTTGACAGAGATGGTAACCGGGAAAACTGTATGACTTCGGATGATGCCAAATATTTCTGGCAACAAGGCTTTTCTGTGGTGGATTTTAAACTAATCAGAAGAATTAGATAAAAGAACATCAAAATTCAGTCCGGATTTAAATCCCTAATTGAATGGCTCATTCAAACCTGAATACCGGTGTTATAAAAGAAACTGAACCATTATCGATAAGCTCAGTCAGACTAATCTTATTAAGGGGGCACCTCCATCACTCCAATTCAGACCATGGAGTGATGGAGGATTTCTAAACCGGAATGATATCCAATCTCATACTCAATACTCAAATAACAGAAAACCACACTTTACAGATTAACCTACCATTAAATAGAATTCTATGAAATTTATAAGCTACTCACTTTTCTTGATTTTCAGTTTAACTCTATTCTCTTCCTGTGGAATATTTGGGTCTGATGGCGATTCAGAACCTGAACTTGGTACTTTTGAAGTAGCCGACGGATTGTTCCTGGATAATGTCTACAAAGTTGACGGGCCGCCTCCATCCGCCAGTAATAGCCCAAACCTTCCCTTCGACATGGATGCCAGACTGGTAAAGTCGGGTAACCGGACTGAACTGTTGGTTTCTGCAAAAACAAGAGTCCCCATCACACAAGTCATTTTCTATGAGACCGGAGCTGAAGAGCACTATGTGTACCCTACACAATTTGACGGACTGGAAGCGATCTCTTTCGACTTTTGTGAAATGAGCCAGCAGTATGCGGGCATAACCTGTACGGATCGCTGCGTCACACTCTCCACCATTTTCCAGGACTGCCGGGGTGCAGAGCATTTGGTTGAGGGAACCGGTGTTACGCAGACTGAATTTGTCCAGCAGACATTTGCAGCTGCCTGTTCACAGATAAGCAATGATAACTTAATCGGGGGATCAGATTCTCACCTATTCCTCTCAGAATTCGACTACTTATGGGAGTATTGGCTGGGAAATAATGATATCGAATTCGATGGGTTTCTAAATCAGCTTGGAATAACCTGCGATGTTACCGGTTCCGGCGAAATTGATGAACAGGGTAACCGTATTCAAACAGAAAGAATAAATGTGCCGGCAAGTCCGCCCGTTTCAATGTCTTTCTGCACAGGAATGGTAATTGTTGATGGTCGTGGAGGATTTAGTCAGACTCCAATAACCTGCCATACAATAGAAGTTTAACAGTCTTTTGAAAATCGTCCAATAACCTAATAAATATTCAACATGAATTATTTCAAATTTTTATCTCTGTTCTTTCTGATAGCCTTCATATCAGAAAACCTATTTGCCCAAACCAATGATGTCACCCTCAAATGGGACGACAATCGCACCGTACTCATCCATATTGGAGAAGAATCCTTTCCGATGCAGGCCGATGGAGAAAGAGTTATCCCCCTGCCAATTGACGATGCATTAGTCATAAAAATTGAAACGCCGCAAAACAGTTACTCGGCTGATAGTTTCCTTCTTATTGATGAGCGAAGCAACGCAGCTTTGACAATCTGGCTGAATGGATCTACGGTTCAGTTTGAATACGGTACAGAAGGTGAACTTACCCAAAATAATCCGCCGGCTACAGCAGAAACCGTAACAGCAGCAAGCAATACTTCAACAGATACACAGCAGACCGAAACTGAAAATAGGACACTAAATAATACAGTTTATGGCAATTGGGGCTTTATGCTTTACGAAACAGATCCGGGAACTGGGTTTAGCACGTCCATGATTAATCTTGGAGGTTATGGGTACAATCTAAAAGAGCACAGATTAGACAACTCTTCCATTTTTCACGCTTACGCTGTCGATATGAACACTGTTATTTACATGCTTGATGAAGGACCTTTTTCTTTCAATTCGATGAATTTTGACCTTGGCCTTGGCTATGGCGCAGTTTTTGGAAATAAAATCCTTACAGCGGCAACTTTAAATCTTCCCCTAATTATATATTCGTGGACCACCTCTACTGCCGGTTCATTTGAGTCGGATAGTCAAACTCAGTGGTTTGTAACCGATGCCGCTTATTTGAGACTGCAGAGTTCATGGGCCCCTTTTATTGATTCAAACGGCTGGTTCAAAGGCCTCTCATTTAACGCTGCATGGGATGCTGCTCTCTCAGGAGATGGCGGATCTCGATTTAATATCGGTATCGGGATCAGTGACTTCAGATTGAAATGATTCAGTAATTAACCCCATAGTTGACGGTAGAACATTGATTTTTGCCGGTCTGATTTTCAAAAGTATTGAATGGAAAGCAGATGATCTACAAACAACCCTTACACCTGCGGCCCCGGAGAATAATTACAGAGACGATCCAAAACTATCTTTAGCAGACCGGCAAAACGGGGTTTCTCAAAAAGATTAACATAATTATACATTTTAAAATCAAATTAATGATAAATCATAATATTAAATTAGTGCTTTTCTTATTCATTACGATAGGCATTTTTAGTTTTTTGTTAACATCTTGCGATAATACAGTGGATAGTGATGAAACTGAAGAGGTAGACAGTTTTAATTCATGTGACCCTAATAGCAGTGTTTATAGCCCTGAAGCAGTACTTTGCAACTCTGTCAGCCCCCACTGCCCCAGTGACTTTCCATATACATGTGGAGACAGCACCCGCTGCTTTCGTTTTCCGGAGGATTGTAGGGAAGCCGGTGAGTGTTGCCCGATTACGAGTGGAAATAATGTAAATCCAAATAACTGGGTGCCTAAAAACTGACATCTAGTGTGGCAATCCAGGTAACCTTCGCGAAAAATCGAATTGAGTATACAGCTCCTTGATTTTTGAGTTGTAATATGCACTTTGATGGAATGCATTTAGAATCTTCAGGTTTATTTCAATTAGACCGTTAGAATGAGAACCTGTGGCAAGGTTTTAAGTTTTAAGGTTGACGTTTTTAATGAATTATACCTGACTCTCCCCCAAAACACTGCTATTTCTTGTATCTGTTTTCAATGCCTGAATGACCTTTTCCAAAAAGGATCATCAGGTATTTGAGGAGGATAATCTACCGGTAACCAAAGAGGTCATAGGAGGTTTTGAGGTACATGATACGCTAATCCTGACCGGAGATGACTATACTGCAATCAGTATGATTCATGGTGACCTACAACGCAAGTTAAATTACATCTTTAAATTATATAACAAATATGAATAAATATATATGATCAATTGGAATGAATTGATCAGGATATATATATCTTGATTATATCAATTATATAAATCTGAGATTCATCCAACCTTAACGAATAGCTATTCGATATGAACAAAATATTCACAATCATTTTCACAAGTGTATTTTCACTGTTTTTGCTATTTAGTGTCACTGAGCGTACGCAGGCACAGTATCTGGAAGATTCTCAGCTGGTTACTGATCCCGGTGACATTACATTTGGTTTAGGGCTAACTCAGGGCACCAGCACCGGACTATTGGAAAATGCTGAGTTTGGTTTAACCGCACAACTCTACTTTACCATAACCGAAATAATCAGAGCCGGAGCGGATTTTACCTATTACTCAATAGGAGAACGTGATTTAGGCGCAAATGAACTAAATTTTAATGCCCACTATTTAATTCGTAACAGAGGAAGTTTAGTTTTTTATGGGCTTGGAGGAATTAATATATCAAACACGTCGGGCAGTGATGAACGGTGGCGTGTAGAACGGGATATAGGTGACCCTAACACCCGGAAACTTGGTCTGAATGCCGGTGTTGGACTGGATCTTCGTTTTGGAAATCTTATGGTTTTCGGAGAATCAAAAGCAACACTATTCGGTGGAAGCCAATTTGTGTTAACCGGCGGGGTGAGATACATTCTTTGATACTTAAAACAGACTTTTTTACCGGGTTGTATAGGCTACAAATATTTATTTAATCATTATGCTCTATTTATGCAGACTTGCAGTTATCTGAATTTCCTTTCCCAAAATTTCATAAATAGAATATACTGAAAGAAAATTCTGTGCAGGTTTGATGCT
>CAZHUP010000051.1:0-1426 GCA_964535495.1 uncultured Rhodohalobacter sp. | reverse complement strand
CCAAAATTTCATAAATAGAATATACTGAAAGAAAATTCTGTGCAGGTTTGATGCTTGAAAACATTTCGTCATGGCCTCACAATTCTGTAATGAATATTCATGAAAACCTTCTGAAATAAATTATATAGAAGTTTGATCCTGGCCCGAAGTATGTTTAAACATCATACTCACCGTTTGATGGGTTTTGAAAAGCAACACGTCTGTCGGATAATTTGAACCACAACGAGCACTACGATTTTTCACAACGCAGAGAAGGTTGACTTCTTTGTGTCTATCGTGGTAAAAAATGACTTATAAAATCTGTCAACCAATCAGTAATTTCTGACCACATCCAGCACCGTCTTCAAATCCTCATCCCCCACCTGGAAATGGAATGTTGCACGGATCGTTTTGGGTCCGAACGGAATCATCACAATTCCCTCATCTTCAAATTTCTTCAGTACATCCACTGCTGCCTCATCAACCGTGTCGAAGATCACGATATTGCTTTCTACGGTATTTAGATCAATCTTGAAATTCGGATTTTCAGAAACCGCCTCGGCCAGCTTTTTTGCCCGTCGGTGATCATCTTTCATCAGTGGCAGGTGATTCTCAACGGCATAATCCGCAGCCGCTGCAAGCAGGCCAACCTGGCGCATCCCTCCTCCCCACATTTTTCTTAAACGACGCGCTTTTTTGATGTGATCCTTCGATGCCAGCATCATCGAACCTACCGGTGCGCCCAATCCCTTGCTGAAGCAGATCGAAATCGTATCAGAAACCGATCCAAAAAACTCCGGCTCAATGCCTGTGGCCGTCATCGCGTTCCAGATCCGGGCACCATCCAGATGAAAATAGAGTCCGTGCTCATCGGCCAGATTGCTCAATTCAATCAGTTCCTCTTTACTGTAACATGCACCGCCACCTTTGTTTGTGGTATTCTCCACGGAAATCACGCGCGTGTGTGGATCCCAGTCGTTATAAGTCCGTATGGCAGCTTCTGCCTGTTCACGGTTGATTTTTCCCCGTTCTCCTCTTATCGGTCGAATCTGAACCGAAGAGAGATGAGCGGCCGCACCGGACTCGTAGTTGAAAATGTGTCCCAACTCATCGATAATGATCTCATCTCCGGGCTGTGTCAGTACTGCAACGCAAAGCTGATTGCTCATCGTACCGCTTGGTACAAACAGACCCGCCTCCATCCCGAACATCTCCGCCATCTTCTTTTCAAACGCATTGACGGTCGGGTCGGATGCAAACACATCATCACCTACCTCTGCTTCGGTCATATAATTAAGCATCTCGGGAGTCGGTTTGGTAACGGTGTCGCTGCGAAGGTCGATCATGTAGTTAGATAAATTTTTAAAATTGAAAGTTGACCTGACAGCGTACCGACGCAAGGAGGTTCCTGTCAGCGTCTAATAATTTTTGTTCTCGGTCGAGTCAG
>CAZHUP010000050.1:12952-15711 GCA_964535495.1 uncultured Rhodohalobacter sp. | reverse complement strand
GTATAAAAAAATTGCAGGCCCTTACTCAGAACCTGCAATCCAATAACCACAACCCTCTTGATGAATAGTTATGAAATAGTCTCTAAGCAGGTACTTCAACTTCCACAATCGGTATCAGTTTTACTTCAGCCTTGATCGACCGTGTAATCAGGCAGATCTCCTCAGCTTTTTCAAGTAAACGGTAAGCCTTTTTTTCTCTGGTCTCATCGCTGATAGTAAGTGTAGCTTTTATGGTGACTTCACTCATTACATACTTACCGTTTTCATCCCGGCTCATTTTACCTGAACTTTTGATTTTCAGATCTTCAAACTCAAATTTTGAGTACTCTGCAACAGCGGTGAAAGATGTGAGAAAGCAGCTGCTCACTGCTGCGGTAAAGAGATGTTCAGGCGACCATACTCCTTCAACACCACCGGGGAATTCAGGAGGTGTAGCTACATCCAGCTTGTTGTCCAGGACCGGTGAACTCATCGAGCCAATCCGTCCCTCTTTCCACGCAATGTCTACTTCGTAGTTATGCTCTTCACTGCTGCTCATATTCAGCTGTTTTTTGATTGATAATTTGCTCCAGTTGCGGTGCCTGAACCACTCCGGACTGTTGCCAAAGTATATCACCATTTTTGAAAAGAATCAGTGTTGGTACACCGCGTACCTGATATTTGATTGCAGCGGATGGATTTTTTTCCGCATCAATTTTGATGATATTGATATTCTCTCCAAGACGCTTCTTTAAATCCTGAAGAATCGGTCCCATCATTTTGCATGGGCCACACCAGTCGGCGTAAAAATCAACCAGAACGGGAGTGTCACCTTTGATAATGTCGTTAAAGCTCATCTGTTTAGTTTCTGTACTCATATCGGTATCTCTTTTTGTTTATGCTCGGTAAAAATTCAATCAAAAAGTCCCCCCATTCTTAAGGAGGGGCTCCGTGCGAAGCGATTCCCACGAAGTGATTTAGGGGTGGTTGCTCTATATCTTTTCGTTCACTAACAGATCCTGTTCATATTTGAAAGATCAAAATTAATTCTTTCTCTTCCTACGAAAGAGAAGTGAACTGTTATCTATATTCTATTACTCAAATTACGTTATTTAACCTCTTCATATTCCACATCTTCAATCTGATCATCTGCGACAACGGCTTTGGGTGCGCACTGACCGGCCATGCATCCTGTATTGGTTACAGCCTGAAACAGGAAAAAGATTGAGAGTATTCCGGAGAGAGAAGCACTGTGCATCAGCCAGTTGTAGCCAAGTACAAGTCCAAATGCCAAGGCAACCCAACGCATTGGATGCCAGTTCGTAAATAACTGTTCAGATAGATTTGAAAACATAAAGTTGTTGTTTGTAGTTATTCTCTGTTGTTAACAGTATAGAGCAGATTTAATGAACTCTTCTTACTTGAGATAAAACTTTTTACTGTTAACGAGTACCAAAATACAGAGCAGAAATGCTAAACTCAGTCACAAATGTTACAGAAGAGTTATTTTATTTCGGCTGAGCCTGACCAGCCCGTTGCTCTCCATCTGTTTCAGGAGGCGGCTTATTACAACCCGTGCGGTTCCCAACTCGTTGGCAAGTTCTTCATGAGTGATTTTAATTGCTCGATTACCGCTCACTTCGGCTCTCTTCTTTAGGAATCGGTGGAGTCGCTCATCCATTTTTTTAAACGCTACGGCATTGACTACATCCAAAAGCTCCTGAAATCGCTGATGATAGATTCGAAATATGTAGTCTATCCATTCAGGATGTTTTTTGGTGAGGATTCCCAGCTTGTGCACCGGAAGAAGGAGAATTTCACTGTCTTCGTAAGCAACGGCTTTAAGCTGATTGTTTTCGTTATAAAGACCGTTCAAGACAGACATGATACAGGTATCACCTTCCTTCAAATAGTAAAGTAATAGTTCTTTAAAATCGTCATCAGACTGGTAAACTTTTACGCTTCCTTTCAGAATGATGGGAATGGCTCGAATGGCTGTATTCTCTTCAAATAGAACCGCACCTTTTTTTAAAGTTTTTAGCTGTCCGTACCGTTTCAGGTCGTTAAGGAACTCTTCGGAAGCTTCAAATTCCGCAACTTTTTTCAGTTTTTCGATCGACTCAGGCTGATTAATCATAGCTGAAAGATAAGAGGGATTCTGATGATCAGCCACCTGAATTAATTTTGTGAGCCCCGTGCCTTCTTCTCACACAAATCCTTTAGTGCAATGTTCATCTGTTGGAAGCCCAGCTCGGTTTTTTGCAGTATCCTGCCAAGAAAAGGCACGATTAATCCTGAAAATGTCTCTCCATGCACCAATGCAGTACTGCCATTTGGAAGGTTACTGATTAAAAAATAGTGCTCACCATCAAACAACCCCTTAATAAAGAGCTTGCCTCTCCATCTGAACTCTTTTTGATTCTCAAGTCTGAGAACATTAGGGCTGAATGTCATTGTTTTTTCTAAGTCGGGCGGAAGTATTGTTACTGAGATCTTCTCTCCGGTGACAGCACTTCCTTCAATCTCCCGAATGAATGGATTCCAGTGAGGATAATCCTGAAAGTTCATCAATACATCCCAAACAATGTGAGCCGGCGCGTGAATGTGAATGATCGTTTTGATCTCTTTCATAAGTTGAGCTTGTAAAATCTTTAATCAACATTTATTCAATCCATTACGTTGAGAATCGTTTGTTGTTGCAGATCGTTCAATAATTGATTGCACGTTTCAATAAATTGATTTCAGAATTTATAGATGAAAAGTTTATGTTTACGGTTTAC
>CAZHUP010000050.1:0-12852 GCA_964535495.1 uncultured Rhodohalobacter sp. | reverse complement strand
GTTTACGGTTTTATCCAATAGTTTTTTTTGAAAGATCAACAGCTCAATCAAACAGTTTATAATGCAGGTATATTTGAACGGTGAATTTATAGATCAGAAAGAGGCAGCAGTCTCAGTTGCGGATCGCGGTTTTGTATTTGGCGATGGTGTATATGAGGTAACCCGCGTTGTCAATGGTAAGTTTTTTCAGGAAGAAGAGCATTTGGTCCGGCTGGATGAAGGGTTGAAAGGTTTGAAAATCCATCTGAACCGAGATGTAAGAGATTCTATCCCTGAAATCAGCAGGGAGTTGATTAAGCGAAACGGTCATACCAAAGGTGAAGCTACCGTATACCTGCAAATTACACGGGGTGCTGCATTTCCTCGGTCACACACCTTTCCCGATCCTGAAGTACCCGCTACTGTTTATCTCTCATCGGGGACTTTCAAGCCGCACAAGACGCTCCATGAAAAGGGAGTGGAGGTAATTACGGTGCCGGATGTACGATGGACACGCTGCAATTTGAAGACCATAAACCTTTTACCGAATACACTTGCCCGCCAACAGGCAAAGGAATCCGGTGCAAACAGCGCGGTGATGATTCGGGACGGTGTGATTACGGAGAGCCCGAATGCCAATATTTTTGCAGTAAAAAACGGTAATCTTTACACATTTCCGGCGTCAAACTATATTCTGAACGGTATTACCCGCCGGGTGGTGATTGATATTGCAAAAAATCTCAATATACCGCTTGTTACCGAACCAGTTCGCCAGGATGATCTCTATGAACTGGATGAACTGTTTTTTACAGGCACAACGACTGATATTCAGCCTATTATAAAAGCTGATGGACGGAATATTGGCAGCGGTAAGCCGGGAGAGATCGTTCAGGCTATTCAAAAAGAGTATAATAAGAGACTCTATAGTTAACTCTTAACTTACCTTATATTTTTTTATCTCTTTTCGAGTCAATTCTATATGTGACTATCGGAAAAGTCTCACCTTACAAGGGGTACATTTTTTGAACCATCCATACAAGGTGGGCACGTATTGCTCCATGTGATAACGAATGCAGATTTAACTCTTATTAAAATAAATTGAATACTACTTGAATTTCAGTTTTTGTGGTCACTGTCCAGCTTTTTCATATGCCAGGTATAGATTGGAGTAGTAGAGATCCCCACAAGGTTTGCAAATCGTGCTCTATCGCCTCAATACGCCATAGGGAGTTCCCCTATTTTTGTACGTCTGTTTTCTGGTTATTCTATAGGTAGAACAGCAAGACAACAGGAATTTAAAACCCCAATACAATGAAAACACTTAATAAATTTCCCCAATCAACGGAAGATCTTAAAACTAATTTGTTACCTGAAGAGCTTGCATACTTTGAAGCGATCATCTTGAGAAAAAGAGAAGAAGCGCAGGATGAGCTCGAATATATGCAAAGACAAATAGAGGATATTCGTTCATCTGATGATGATGACGCATCATCCTTGACACATCACATGGGAGATCTGGGCAGCAGAGAGGAGAGTCTAGATTTAACATACAGACTGATCCAGAGAAATAGAAAATACATCAATGAGCTGAACCGCGCATTAGTACGTATCGAAAACGGAACATACGGAATATGCCGCGCTACTGGAGAACCAATCGAGAAGGGACGCCTTGAGTTTGCACCGCATACAAGATATACAATAGAAGCTAAAAAGAGCGGATTAGACAAAAAGCGAATTGCTTTTGCTTAGGTAGATAAGAGTAGAGAGATAAGTGCCCGGTTAGGGGTTCCGGGTACAAAAGAAAAAAGCCCGTTCTGAATAATCAGAACGGGCTTTATCATTTTCGAAACCGAATAATTAAATTATTCGTATGTAAGACTGTTTACTTCAACTGCACTAAGTCCTTTAGGAGTTTCTTCAACATCAAATTCTACTTCTTCTCCGTCTTCCAAACCTTGGTTTGGAGCCAGGTTATTTACATTATTTCTGTGAACGAAAATATCTTTGCTTCCGTCGTTAGGCTTAATGAATCCAAATCCTTTTTCAGCATCAAACCACTTAACTGTTCCTTGTTGTGTCATTGTATTGTATTGGTATTATTTAGTCACCCATTAAGGGTATTTCAGAAGAGTAGAGTTGAATTAACGCGTCAGTCTCAAGAAAGGCTTACCGGGTGTTGTTATATTGTGTTCTTCATTATAAGGGTTTTGTTATACAATGTCTATTATCTGCAAAAATTTTTTTTGTATAAGTGGGAAGGCAACGCAAGCCTTCCCACTACATAAGATCAACCCGTACTCTGCATCGCAGCTGCAACTCCGTTGATGCTTAGAAAGAGTAACTGCTTGAGTTGCTGCAACTCCTCCTCACTTTCTACACTGTCTTTTCGGTTTAATAGCTCAACCTGAATCAGATTCAGCGGATAAGTAAAGATGTTGCGGAAAGCGATGGAGTTCTGAATCACTTTACGGCTATCCAGTATTTCATCCTGATCCGTTATTCGCAAAATGATCTCTTTGGACTTTTCAAAATCCTGAATGATTTGCTGATGGAGTCGTTTATCTGATCTTTCGCTATACATTTTGGATGTAAGCGGATGCGTTCGTGCCATTTCCCGCTGTGCGTTGTCTACAATGGTTCCAAAGAAACTCCACTCTTTATACCATTTTTTCAGCAGTTCCATGGTTTCCGGTTTATCTTCGAGCAGGGGAGACAATGCGGTACCTAATCCATACCATCCGGGTACGTTGTATCGAACCTGCGTCCATCCAAATACCCATGGAATGGCTCTTAAATTTTCGAACTGAAGACCTTTGTCTCCACCTCTGGATACAGGGCGTGAAGCGATAGGCAAGTTTCCGATATGCTCTACCGGTGTAACGGTTTTAAACCATGGCCAGAATTCATCGTCGTCAATTAAATCCCTGTACGCTTTCATTGAGCCGTCTGCGATGCGGTTCATCAGGGTCTCCGTTTCGTCACCTTCAACAATCGGCTTTTGGCCTTCACCGGCTGTAACACGCGACACCGCATTCACAATCTGTTCGAGATGGCGACGTGTAATTTCAGGCAGAGAGTAGCGGAATGATATAATTTCCCCCTGTTCGGTAAAGCGAATTCTGCCGTTATTACTGATGGATGGAAGACCAAGTATAGCACGGTTCGAGCGGCCACCTCCACGACCAACAGATCCCCCGCGTCCGTGGAATAACCGAAAGTCTACTTTTCGATCGCGAAGAACTTCACCGAGTTTTAGTTGAGCTTTTTGAAGTGCCCAGTTGGCCATCCAGTATCCACCGTCTTTATTACTGTCGGAATAGCCGAGCATGATCTCCTGGAAATTATCTCTCGCCTTAACCTGCTCCTTATAGATAGGGTGAGTAAGGATTTTTTCCATCTGTTCGGCACTCATGTCCAAATCCTCAATTGTTTCAAATAGAGGCACAACATCAATCTCACTGGTCACTTTTCCATTCTCCATATTCCAGAGTCCGGTCTCCTTTGCAAGCAAGACCACTTCAAGCATGTCACTTACGCCATGCGTCATACTGATGATGTAACTGCCAAATGCATTATCATCCAGCTGTTTTAAAGTGTCGATAAGCCGGAATACTTCCAGAATTTCAACAGTAGACTCACTGAGCTTTGCGTTTATCGGAGCCAGCGGTCGTGGGTTGCGAAGCTCAGACATCAGTAGCTCAACTTTTTCTGATTCATCGAGCTCTTCGTAATTTGAATTGACATTTGCAGCAGATAACAGCTCACTAACGGCGCTTTCATGGCGTTTACTATGCTGACGAATATCGAGCGCTGCAAGATGTAATCCGAAAGTATGTACTCGAATTCTCAGGTCGTTAAATTCGCCAAACCGCGCAATATCTTCGAGGCCGGCATCTTTCAGAGATTGTGCGATTAACTCTAAATCTTTCTCAAAGTCGGAAGCCCGATAGGTCGCCGATTCCAAAACCTCTTGTTCAGGTCGATCAATTGCGTCCAGCATATTTTGCAATCTGTGCATAATATGAGTGAGCTTTCTGCGGAACGGTTCATTCTTGTAGTGACGCTTATACTGATCACTAAGGGGTACCTCTTTTTCATCTTTTTTGAGAGACTTGAGTAGCTTTTCAGGGACATCCACAAAATTCTGTGATACGGAGAGATAGCGCCGAATCATTCGCAGATCTCTCAAATAGAGCTTTAAGGCTACTCGTCTCTGATCTCTGATAGTTTTCCAGGTAACATCACGGGTTACATTGGGGTTGCCGTCCCGGTCACTTCCAATCCATGATCGATAGCGCAGAACAATGGGAATGTCGGGGGTTCTGTTATACTGTTGAGAAAATGCCGATCGTATGTCGTCATAGAGCCGTGGAATTGTATCCCAAATTGTATTTGAAAAAAAGAACAGTCCGTTTTCAACTTCATCTTCAACTGTAAGTCGTTCAGGCCGAACTTCATCTGTAGATATAAGAAGAGCAATTTCGTTGATGATTTGATGCAGGTGGGCCTCTTTTTCGTTTGGAGTAAGGTGTTCACTCTGCAGAAGATCAATTTTTGAGGTTATACCTTCTTGTTTATACAAAACGCTTCTTCTCCTTGCCTCTGTAGGATGCGCTGTAACGGTAGGCTGTATGTCCAGTTTTTTGAAGAGATCCAAAGCTTCTTCGTAGCTCATATCCCTTTCTTTGAAGTATTTCAGCGCATCAGCAATACTTTCAGCCCGCGGGTTTTCAACATCAATATTTTTGGAGCGCTCTCTGTTAATTCGAATAATTTCGTGCTGCTCAAGAGAATTCACAAGGTGGAAAAATATTGTGGTGAGTCGTAACAGACTCCCAATCTCATCGGCCGATAGTTTTCCGATGATTTTTACAAGCTCCTTATTTTTGGAGCCCCCGTTTTCATTTAAAGCGGTTGCAGCCAGATCCGGCAAATCTGCTGATAAATTACGAAGTGATTCCTTATCACTCTGAACCAGATAACCCTCCAGAAGCGCAGTAAGAGAGGTCAGTTTTTGGGTTAACGGTTCACTAATATTTGATTTTTTTGCATAGTGCTCAATCGTGTCTTTCCACTTCATTTGTCTTCCTGTCTAATTCTGAATTTACGTTGAATCATTGACCAAAAAATTGCTGTCAGAGCATTCACGAACCAGTCTTCTGATTAATGAAAGCTTTATTCAGCATCAATTAGTACAACAACAAATTATAAACGTGCAGTCCGACTAACTTGAAACGATCAGACTGCTCTCAATTATTTTAGGTAGACAATCGAAAAGACCAATACTGTAAGTAAAATAAAACTTAGAACCACTTCCATGGTTGGGCTGTATCTGTCCGCTCTGTTCTCCTTATCTGTGAACGGATTCAGCCAAACCATAGGGTTATCGAATTTTCTTGAAAGGAAACCGGCTGTTGAGAGAATTCCCTCTTCAACCCGGTCGTAAAATCTATCCACACCGATCACAAAAGCTTTTCTTGTAGCAGGAGCAGCTTTTCGGTAGAACCAGTCCAGATCGAGGACCAGAACCAATGATCCTTTCAGTTTCTCCCTCATGAACCAGAATACAACAAAAGTACCAAGAGAAATCTGAATAATTTCTACAAAGTGATAGATGGTGTAGGGATTGTAGTCCATCTCGAATGGCAAATATATATAGAGGGCATTCGGGAAAACTCCGTAAAAAATACAGAGAAATGCAGACATTCCCATTGCGATATACATGTTTACAGGAATGGGCTTTAGATCAATTTTATTACCCGCATCGTAAACCCAGGTGAAGTATGGAAGCTTGAGTCCAACACTGAGAAACGTACCGACGCCTGCCAGTAGCAGCAGAAGCATTACACCTTCATATCCGGCATACCCGGCACCGTCTATAATGAGTCCCTTGCTAATGAATCCTGCAAAGAGTGGAAGTCCGGAAATTGAGAAACCACCGACAACGTAGAGGGCAAAGACCCACTTCATCTTTTTCCCGAGGCCTCCAAGTTCAGCCAGTCGAGATGACCCCGCTGCGTACATTACTGCGCCACCGGCCATAAACATTAATCCTTTATAGAGAAGATTGTTGTAGGCGTGAGCAGCAGATCCATTCAAAGCCATATCTGTACCTATACCGATTGCAACAACCATATATCCAACCTGACTGATAATATGGTAGGAGAGGATTTCACGTATATCCTTGCAAACCACGGCGTAGAAAATACCGTAAAGTGCCATGGCAATACCAAACCAGATTAGAATTTCCCATCCGGGGAACATTCGGATCATTACATAGACCGCGGTTTTGGTGGTAAATGCCGCCATGAATATTGTGCCGGTAATCGTTGCTTTTGGATAAGCATCGGAAAGCCAGGTGTGAAGCGGAATGACCGCTGCATTTACGGATACACCCAGAAGCATTAAAACATTGGCTACGGTATACTCATAATCGAGTGATTCTACAGCTAATGAGCCGGTTTGATTAAAGTGCCACAGGATTCCAGCAAAAAAGAGACCGCCTCCCAATACGTGATAGATTAAATACCTCATTCCGGCTTTATCGGAAGCGTCTGTTCCGCGCGCCCAGATCAGCATCGTAGAGGTTACCGCCATTAACTCCCAATAGACAATCAGAGTAAAAAGATCTCCTGCAAAGGTTACACCTAATGCCCCACCCATGTAACCTAGAGCTGCTATCTGCTGCGATAGATCTTTTATATGCCAGGCGTAAATTCCTGCAGTTAAGCCGGTGATAGCAAAGATTAACCCAAATACTCGGCTTAGTGCATCAATTTGAAAGAGTATAAGCTCATAGTTGCCGATTGAACCGGTAATTGTGAATCCATCCGGCCGTGTCATGACGAAAAAGAGTGCGGCAACGGGAAAGATCAGAAATACTGAAGAACGTACTTTTTCCGGCAGCAGTGGCAGGATAAAGCACCCAAGCAGCAGAAGAATACCCGGTATTGTCAGTAGTTCAATTGTCATAGTAATCGATTTCGCGATTTAAGAATTTCTTGGAAATAAACTTTGCCACATACACGATAACCACGCATCCGATTAAGCCCCAGATTGCGTAAAATGCAGGTATGGCGTTCCACCAATGGCTGTCGTAATCGGCCAGAACAGTAAACTCAAAGCCGAGTGTAATCAGAAAAAGTATGCCTAAAACGATCCAAACTTTATTATTCATGGTGTGCTACTGTTAAAAAGGGTTGTACTGATATCGACGGCGAGATCGAAAAATCCGAAAAACAGATTCGGAAACAGGCCAAACAGAACAGATAGAATGGCTGTAATCATAATAGGTACCACCATCAGAGGGGATGCTTCACCATAACCCTCCAAGCCTTCTCCTTTTTTGAAATAGGCCTTGTGCAGAATCGGGAAGAAGTATCCGGCATTTAAAAGTCCGCTAAGTACCAATATAAAGATAGGGACAAGCATATCGCCTTCCAGCGACCCCATAGCCAGATACCATTTACTGAAAAACCCATTGATAGGCGGAATACCCGCTAATCCCAGCGAGCCGATTGTAAATGCGCCCATTGTCCAGGGCATTACTTTTGCAATGCCATTCAAGTTGCTGATTTCTGTTCTGTGCAGATTCACGTAAATAGCTCCGGCACAGAAGAAGAGTGTGATTTTCATCGTTGCGTGTGCTGCTATGTGCATAATTCCACCGGTCATTCCCAGCGGTGTCAGCATCGCTACACCCAAAACGATGTAGGAGAGATGGCCTACAGTTGAATAGGCGAGCCGTCTCTTGAGGTTGTCCTGTGCAAAAGCAAGGAGTGATGCCACAATAATTGTGAAACCGGCAAAAACCATCAGTATTTCACCTAAACCGTATCCGGCCATTACATCTGTACCAAAAACGTACCCTACGACCCGAATCACAGCAAACACACCTGATTTCACCACAGCTACAGCGTGCAGAAGTGCACTAACAGGAGTTGGCGCAACCATCGCTGCAGGCAACCAGCCATGGATTGGCATGATACCCGCTTTAACACCAACAGCACCTAAAAATAGTATGAAAATGATTACCATGACGTGCTGCGGAAGATCAACTTCCGTGAAGAGCCCGCCAGGAGTAAAATCGAGTGAACCGGTGTAGTGGTAGACAAGCGCTGAGGCAGCAACCAACAAGAGTCCGGCTGTTAAGGTAAAAGCCAAATATTTTCGACCACCTTCAATCGCCTCTTTTTTCTCGTTATGGATTACGAGAGGGTAGGTGGCAAGCGTAAGCATTTCATAAAACAGAACAAATGTAAGCAGGTTAGCCGCGAATGCGATACCTATTGTGGCTGACAGACAGACCGCAAAACTCGCAAAATAGCGTGTTTGCTTCATCTCACCGGCGCCGCGTACATATCCTATAGAATAGAATGAGGTAAATATCCACAAACCCGAAGCGATGGTTGCAAAAAATACTCCCATCGGATCTGCTTTCAATGCCAGTGGGAGGCCGGGCGCCAGGTCAACCAGGTGAAGCTCAACGGATTTGCCTTCAAGTGCACCGGGCAGAAGTGTAAGAACTAAACCAAACTTGATCAGTGCGGCTAATATAGTCCAGAATTCACGTAAGTTCGGTTTGGATGAACTTAACATGATAGGAACAACCGCTATCAGCGACACCAAAATAGCAAATAAGGGTACGAAGGATAGATCCATCGGAAAATTTTATAGTTAAAAGTCTTTCAGTAAAAAAACTGTGTTCAAAAAATTCAATCGAATAAAAATCAGCCAGGAAAAATATTAAGCAGTATGCCGACGATTACAGCATTTGCAAATCCAATAACAATCAAACTGACCGCCAAAATCGATGTAGGCCAGAGCATACTTGCACTTACTTCATTGTATTCGCCATCTTTTGGTTCTTTCTGACCTTTATCAGGATTCATCATGTAAACTTTCTCATATATTCTGAAGAAGTAGACAGCATTCAACAGCGAACTGATCAAAATAACTGCTAAAAAGATCCAGTTTGCATTTTCGATTGTTCCAAGTACGAGATACCACTTGCTGAAAAATCCGGCGAGAGGTGGAAGACCGATCATGGATATCGCTGTAATACCGAACATGGTCATTGTCCACGGATATTTTTTACGATAGCTGTCATCAAATTTGCTGATATCTGAGTGCCCTTCCTTCATTCTCAGATTTCCTGAAATCATGAAGAGACAAGCTTTCATTATAGCGTGATTTAAAACATGCAGAAGTGCACCGGCAAAACCCCATGGATTGGCCAGGGCGAGACCCATAATTATGTACCCAATTTGCGATACGGAACTGTAGGCTAGCATCCGTTTTAATTCATTTTGAGCAATGGCCATGATTGATCCATAAAGAATACCAATTGCCGCCAATATGCCAATTACAGTTGTTATAGGGGCAACCGCATCGGTATAATCCACACCGTAGAGATAAAAAATGACTCTGAACAGGATGTAAGCCGCGACTTTTGTGCCAATAGGTGCAATCAAGGTTGTTGAACTGGTTGCTGCGTGAGTATACGCATCGGGTAGCCATCCGTGCATTGGAAAAAGCGCAGCTTTAACACCAATACCGACAACCATAAGCACCATAGCTGCAACAACGGACGAATTTGTAGCATAGACCGGCAGCATCGACGCCATATCAATAATATTGAGCGTACCTGTAACGGTGTATAAAAACCCGATACCAAGCAGATAGAGCGTGCCTCCACCCGTACCAATGATCAAATATCGAAATGCAGAAAACGGAGCGGCTTTACTTCCTATGGCAAGCAGTGCATAACTGGCAAGAGATGATATTTCAAGAAATACATACAGATTGAAAAGGTCACCGGTCATAATCATACCGTTGAAACCTAAAAGAGCCAGCATAGCCAAAGCGTAGTAGGGCATCTGTTTGCCGGGAAATTCCATCAGGGCGACTTTTTTGGAGTGGATAAGCACAAAAAATGCTACAACATTGATCACTAAGATGAAAAAGCCGGATAGCCCGTCGTAAACAAATTCAATGCCTACCGGCGGTTCCCATCCTCCAAAAAAGTAGCGGATACTGCCTGAACTCAGATAAGAGATAAACCCATAGAGGGAGAGAACTGCAGCCATCCCCGAACCTAATACGGCAAGTGGTTGAGACAGTTCTGACTTCCATAAACCAAAAGCGGGTATGAGTACAGAAAACAGTACGAATGTAAGTGCGATTAAAGCAGGTAAATGCGTCTCGATCATTGAATTTTTTCTAACAGTTCCTGTTCATCGAGGGTCCCGTAACGATTGTAGATTGCCATTAGCAGTGTGAAAGCAACACCCAGAATGGCTACTCCAACAACAATAGCTGTAAGCATCAATGTGTGTGGAAGCGGATTCAGATAATTAACCACCTGATCGACTGGTAAATTTGGATCCCGAACCGGCACCGTAGCACCCCATTTGGAGCCGATGGAAACAAAGTAAAGCACTACTGAGATCTGAAAAATGGCAAGGCCAATCGTTTTTTTGATCAAATTTTTCTTGAATGTCATACCGTAGAGACCAACGCAAAGCAAAATGACGGTAAACCAATACGCATAGTGCCCTAAAAAGAAATCAAGCATAATCTTCCCCTTTTACCATATTGTCATAAATCATTACTAAGATGGCCATCACCGCTAACCCAATACCGACTTCAATTATAAGGATGCCCCAATAGCGAACCGTTGCGGGCTCCATGCCAAGGAACGGGAGGTATTCATAATCAAGGAAATGTCCGCCCATTCCCATTGCAACCAAGCCTGTAGCGAAATAGATAATAACTCCAAGTACTGCAAGTGGGGTAGTGGCAAACTCCTGGATTTGAAGTCTGGAAACTCTGCGTCCACCGGATAGACGAATTAATAAAACGGAAGCTGCTAGCAGAGTCCCTCCCTGAAAGCCTCCACCGGGGCTGTAGTGTCCATGTATAATCACATACCAACCAAACAGCATGATATAGGGGCTTAACAGACGGGGCCCCAGCAGTATGATGGGACTGTCATCTTGATGCCTCATATCAGTTCCCTCCGCCTGTTTCTTAATATCAATATGGTGATAAGCCCGGCGGTGTAAACAACAACCTGTTCGCCAAATGTATCAATACTTCTGTAGTCACCGAGTACCACGGTTACCATGTTCGGAGTTTGTGCATCCCGATAGGCGTTTTTAATCATATAGTTACCCATTACGGTTGTTCCGGTAATGCTCTCTTCTGCGTGCATTTCGTTACCGGGATCGCCGCGGTATGGGAGGTCATTGGCAGCATAAATCAACACACCTGCAAATAGTATTAATAAGAGATAATTAAGTACTTTCAATCTTTTGAATGTCTTGAGGTTTGAAAAACTACTACTACGTAAAGCACACCGGTAACTCCGGCGCCAATAACGGCTTCAGTAAAACCAACATCAATAGCTCCCATTGCCACAAAAAGAAGAGCCATTAAAAAGCTGAAAACTGTTGTCATCACAACAGCAACCAGCAGGTCTTTTACTTCCAATGCCACAATTGCTGTTAACAGCAAAAATATAAAAATCACCAATTCCAGTTCCCAGATCATGATTTGCCCCCTCTTTTTACATCAGATGAGAAGAATGGCTTGATCCCCTTTTTTAAAGCTGCGCGTCCTAAAGCGTGCGCGCCAATCGGGTTTGAAAGGGCGACAAACAGTATGATTAAAAAGAGTTTAAAACTGCTTTGTGTTAAACCTTCGTATATGATGAGCCCTACAATTACGAACACGATTCCCAATGTATCGCTTTTACTTACTGCGTGTGTTCTAGAATAAAAGTCGGGCAGACGTAAAATGCCGATACTACCCATCAGCATAAACAGAATGCCGGTTACAATCAGAACTATACTGATAATGGATTGTATTTCAATCATTTCGTAAAGATCTAGGAGATGAAATATATTTCGCGATCGCCATTACGCCGATAAAACCAAGAATTGCATAAGCCAGGGTGATATCGATGAACATGTCAATTCTGCCAAACAGAAAACCGATCAAACAGATCAGAACAATGGTCTTGGTTGCAATCGCGTTTGTAGCCAGAATACGATCAAAAAGTGTTGGTCCTTTTACCACCCGAATCAGAGGCACGGCTATAATAATAGTAAGTATCACCGCGCTGTATAGAAAAAATGATTCCATAAAATTAAGCGTTAGAGGTCGTAATAATTATGTCGCTGATTACGGTGCGCTCTTCTTTTTCAAAAAGTTTGAGAACTTCTTTTGGCATTTTGTCGCTTACAATGCCCTCGTAGGAGTATTTATCTAAAGCGTGTACTGTGAAATAGTCGCCTTCAATATCCAGCGTTAAAGTTCCGGGAGTGAGGATGATTGAGTTACCTAAGATCATTCTTGCATGAGCACTTGGCAGATCCACTTTAAACTTTAGCATGGCGGTTTCAATAGGCATTTTTGGCCTGAGGATTATATAAGCAACGTGAAAACCCGCCTTGGTAATTTGAACTGCCATCCATAAAAAGTAATATATGGCACGAAAGAATCTCAGCTGCTTCAAATCGTCCATATCATCGTCATAAAAACGATGTGTTTTTAATTTATAATTGATCACCATTATACCGACTACAGATACTGCGCCCAGCACAAGATGAAAAACCGTAAAGAAACCGCTCATGATAATCCAGAATAGCATAAGCGCGATAAAAGACATCGCCAGGCTATAAAAAGAGAGCTTGTTCATTAGTTAGCAATTATTTGATGATGCAAATTTCAAGTCCCTAAACTATCAAAAAGGTGGTATTAACCGCAATAAAAATCGACCATTTTAGGAATTGTTTACAAATTTCAAAAAAGTAAAGATTCCTTATACCCTTCAGTAAAATGTTTCTTAAATTTAGAGCTGAAAATTGA
>CAZHUP010000049.1:0-15770 GCA_964535495.1 uncultured Rhodohalobacter sp. | reverse complement strand
GCCATCAATAATAAAACCATCAATGAAAAAGCGCTGCGTGATAAAAAGAAGATCCTTCAAAAGCTTGAAAGAGCTATTGAGCGTCATGAAGATGGTAAATTAGGGAAATGCCTGAAGTGCGGTGATGAAATCCCATTCGGCAGATTGAAAATCATGCCCTACACAACCCGTTGTGTAAAGTGTGCAAATCGGCCCTAAGACCCCGGTATATTCTCTTCTTTCATTTCCATATAGATTCGCTGTTTTACGGCATCAGCGATAAATGAAATGCCGGCATTCAGCGATGCGATTCCGATGAGTCCTATCCAGAACCAGAGAGCCATGTGAGCTAAATCGAACTCAGCGGGACTGTTACTTTTTATAATTGTGGCTTCTGCAATCAAGTTCACAGCCAGACCGACGAGCATAACTCCGATGATTGAGTGTCTCCACCATTTCTTTTTGAATGTCATCATTTTAGCAGGATTTAGGTATTAATTTGTAGAATAAGCTGACTGAAGGGTTCTATCGTTCCAATAGCTTAAATCTTCCTGCCTAAAAACCAGAGTCTACCGGTCTTTTTGATCTCCAAATTCCGGTGAAGTTGTCATACCCAGCTGCTCTTTTACTCTTTTGATTCCCTCAGATGCTTTCAGTTTCCAGTCTTCGGTAACATAGCGGCGTACCATTAATACCGAACACGGGGCACGATCTGCAACAATATCTGTAATGGTTCCAAAAAGGACATTTCGAATAGACCACTCGTGAGAAGCACCAATAATCACAAGGTCGGGATTATCGCGGTTGAAAAATTCCGTAATACCGTCGGTCACATTTTCAGACTCCGAAATATCGAGCGACACAAAATCAGCACCTTCAGTGAGTGGCTCAATCTGTTTACCCAGTTCACTTCTCTCTTTTTCAATATCTGTTCCAGGTTTTACCAATCGGAGCACTATAAGCTCAGCATTCAGGTTTCTGGCAATTCTCATACCCACCTCCAAGCCCAAGCGAGCGTGGTAACCGCCTCCCCACGGCAGAACAATCGTTTTAATATTCTTAAGACCCCGGTCTTTCAAAATCCCGACGTCTGTACGGATATTCTTAATAATCTTCTGAACCGGAGAATTGTAAATACGTCCTATGCTGAATCCACCCTGCCATCCCATCAGGATCATATCGGCTTTACGATCTTCGGTCTCTTCAATCAAACCGTTAAATATGTTATAAGCAGCCTCTGTAACTGCTTCGAATTTTGTTTTGGAAAGAGCAGATTTTTCTGTCTTTTCGTCAACGATCTTACTCTCAGCACTAATCTTTTGAATACTTTCCCGGGTACCCTCTTCTTCTAATTTTGACTGAATTGTAGAGAGTGGAGTTTGATAGGGTACTTTAACAATATTAAGCCCTGTAACTGTTCCTCCTTCTTCAATTCCGGAAGCAATCAGCTGACTCAGCACTAATAGGTTACTTTCATGCTCCGGATTGGCCAGGGCTGTAACAACATGGCGGGGTAATTTTGTATTAAGCTCTCGAACCCCTGGTATAACTTCTTCTGTTACTTCTCTCTCGTGACGTTCAGCTGGCAATCCAAAGACTTTCCATCCGTGAGTTTCCCACCGCTCCTTAAATTCAGGGAGTGCATGCTCAAAAGAGACCCTGGACTTACCCCAAGCCATGTACCAGATCAAACTTCCCACAATAAGAACCACTACCGCGATCTGCGCAAAAGTACCTGAATAAATAATGATGGCAATACATCCGATAGCTGCAATAACCTGAAGCCACGGTGTGCCAGGTGTACGATATGTTGGTTTATACCAGCCTGGATTCGACGCACGTAACACAATACAGCCAATATTTACTGCAGCATAACTATAAAGCTGCAATACACTTGCCACTTTTGCCAAATCTTCCAGGCTGTCCAGTAGTAAGAAAAGCAGTGCCAGTATACCCGTTAGTACAATTGCACGATAAGGCGTGAGTAATTTTGAGTGAATTTTGCTCAACCAGTTTGGTACCATTCGGTCTCTGGCCATGGCCAGATTAATTCGTGATGATGACAGGATACTCGCATTCGCTGAAGAAATTGTTGCCAGTAAACCTGCAAAAACCAGAGCAACAACCCCCGGATTGCCAAGCATCGTTCTGGCTGCAGCAGTAAGCGGGTCGCGCTGACCTCCAATGGTTTCCTGTGTGAACATTCCCCCGATAACAAGTAGTATGATCATATAAAGGACTGTTACTATAGCAACGGAGCCTATCAAGGCACGAGGTAAGTTTTTCGAGGGATCTTTAATCTCCTCTGCAACGGCGGCTATTTTCACAAATCCCAAAAATGACACAAAAACCAGTGCAGTTGTCCCTAAAATAGGGTCAGTGCCAAATGGCAAAAACGGTGTATAGTTGGCTGTGTCGATATGAAATATACCCAGCACACTAAATGCACCCAGAATTACAAAAAGCATCAAAACGATTACAACCTGCGTACGGCCCGACTCTTTAGCCCCGACAATATTTAATATCGTTAGTAAAACACCTCCGATGAAGGCACCCCAAAATGCGGTTACCGGTAAAAATTGAGAGAGATATTCGCCCATTCCATAGAGATAAAAGGCGATGGCGAAGGTAAGACTCAGCCAGATTCCAACACCCGATATAGCCCCCATTGCCGGCCCAAGGGAGCGTGAAACAAAAAAGTAATCGCCGCCGGATGTAGGCATGCCCGTTGCCAGTTCTGCAGCACTTGAGGCTGTAATCATACAGACAACCCCTGATATCAAATATGCAAAAATAGCTGCCGGGCCGGACATCTCCAGAGCAACGCCAGCTAGTAAAAAAATTCCGGCACCGATCATTGTACCTGCACCAATTGTCAAAGCGTCCCAAAATCCTAACTCTCGTCGTAAATCGCTCATAGAATGATTTTTGATAATTTCAATCGCGATAAAATAACTAATCTAAACGCCTTTGCAATCATTCATCAAAAAATTAAGGCCTCATTGATCGCTTAAACAGCTCAAAAAGCATTTTGTAAACCTTCGTAAAAGCTCTACCCACCAGCATTTTAGGGTTCATTTTCTTTAACTCTTCCCTATCTTAATCGGGTACAAATTTTCTATAAATTTTAAAATCTACCATAACAAATGATCAATGTAATCCAAGTTGGAATTGGCGCTCTCGGCCAACAAGTACTTCAATATCTTTCTGAGAGAGACGGAGTTAACGTAGTAGGTGTTGTTGATCTTAACCCGGACTTAATTGGAAAGGACATCAGCGAAATAGTTAAAACAGAGACCACAGGTGTTGTTGTATATAAGTCTTTGGAAGAAGCTAAATCTAAAGCAAAAGAAAAACCTGAAGTTGCTGTACTTACTACCGTATCATCCATCGAAAAGTTGGTTGGGCAGGTTGAAGAAGCAGCGAAGTCAGGACTTCACGTTGTTTCTACCTGTGAAGAATTAACATTTCCATGGAAACAGCATCCTAATGCAGCAGAGAAAATCGACTCCATCTGCAAAGAATATGGTGTTTCCTGCCTGGGTACTGGAATCAATCCCGGCTTTTTGATGGATTACCTCCCATCAGCCTTTACTTCAGTTTGCCAGCGAGTTGACTCTATTACTGTTGAGCGAGTCCAGGATGCATCTGTTCGAAGAATCCCATTCCAGCAAAAAATTGGAGCTGCACTCTCGCATGATGAGTTTCAAGCTAAAAAAGATAACGGCACCCTGCGCCACGTTGGACTGCCGGAATCGGTTGATCTGATTGCTCAGGCCATGGGCTGGGATCTGGATGAAAACCGTGAGACATTGGAGCCTGTAATCGCGAAAGAGAAGATCACCAACGGGTATAAGCCTATTGAGAAAGGAAATCCCGCAGGTGTTGAGCAGGTCGGCTCGGGCTTCGTAAATGGTAATGAAGTGATCAAACTCGTTTTCCGCGCTGCTGTAGGTGAGGAGAAGTCCTATGATAAAATCATCATCAAAGGCTTGCCTAATATTACAACCGAAATTGATGGTGGCCTCAATGGTGATGTTGCCACTTGTGCTATTACCGTGAATGCAGTTCGATCTGTTGTTGGATCAGTCCCCGGCTTGAAAACCATGCTGGATGTTCCCGTTCCTGCCTATTTTTCTAAGGTTTAAAGAGATTCCCGTCAGACCGCTCCACGCGGTCAGACGGGTGTTTTTACCCTGTACAGACATGGTATTTCTGTCCGGTTAAAGTTGATTAATTGGCACGAAATCCGCTAATCGTCAAATTTTTGATTTGATGATTCTTAGAAACACCGTCCTTTGGTTGCCGGTGTTCCCACGGTGATAATTCCCGCTCTCGCGGGTTAAACCTAGCAATCGGTTTCTCACAGATCATTTAGGTGAGGCGCGCTGAAATGTTTGAAATCAAATCTGAGAATCATCGCCTCTGCACATGGGAGTTTCCAAACCATGCCCTCTCTTCGGCGAATGTCTTTTTCCGCATTATTACCCCGGGCTCACGCCCGAGGCTATTATCGGTCGCTCCTTCGGAGCTGGTAGAGTCAGGGCAGCTCTAATATTTATGGATCAAGCCCCATCAGACCGCTACACGCGGTCAGATGGATGATTTACCAACCCCCCAACCCGCTGAAACGACATATTTGAAAGTGAAAGGAAAAGCTCACTTAGGTTTAAACAACTCTCTCTGTTTACACCCTTTTTTGTTTGAGATGAACTTGTTGTAGCATCGCCTCAGATATCTATGAGCTTCAATCAAGGCCCTCTGTTCGGCGAATGATAACTTCTGCCTCGTTACCCCGGGCTCTCCGCCCGGGGCTATGTTCTATCGCTCCTTTGGAGCTCAGAGAGACAGGACAAGCTCTTCTTTTTAGCAATATACCGGGTTCCCCGTCAGACCGCTCCACGCGGTCAGACGGGTGTTTTTTTACTCAAAGCTCAAGGCTCACATCTCAAGACTAATCAAGGATTGGTAAACACATACGTAAGAACGTTTGCGCCAAATTGAAGTGCTTTTCTTGTAATCTCATCCGGATTATCGTGTTCGTCGTACGCCCAGCCGTCACTGGGATTGGACTCGTAAGTGTAGAGAATGACCATCCGTCCATTTCGATAGACTGCAAAAGCCTGTGGCGGCTTCCCGTCGTGTTCGTGCACCTTCGGTGGTCTTCCTTCAGGGAAGGGATATACAATATTGTAAACAGGGTGATTGGCCGGCAACTCAAAAAACTCCTCATCGGGAAAGATGCGCTGCAGAAGCGGCCTCACATATTGATCCATTCCGTAGTCATCGTCCACAAACAAAAAACCACCATTTTCCAGGTATCTGCGAAGATTATCCATTTCGGAACTGTTCAGGGTGATATTCCCGTGCCCTGTGGCAAAAAGAAGCGGGTAGTTAAAAATATCCCGGCTGCCGATTTGAACATCATCATATCTTGATTTTACGTTAACCGGCAGGTTTGAGTTAACATATTGAATCAGGTTTGTCAACGCTGAAGGAGAACTGTACCAGTCACCCCCGCCCTGATACTGTACTCTTGCAATCGCAAATTCGTCCTGAGCAACAGAATGTTCAGCGAAAACACCTAACCAAAGCGCAGGTATCAAAAATATTAGTACACTTTTTTTCACATTCATTCTTTTTAGTTAAAGGTGATTCTCTAACGGAGCTGTTGTGATATTCTTTCCCGGTAAATTATAATATCCCCTGAGTTGAGGAGTAAGCAACCACTACAGCCAGCAACCATAAATAGTAAGAGAAGATCCTGAATTGTGCTTTATAAAGCAGATGAATAACAATTTTCAGAGCAAAAATTCCAACTATTGCAGATACGACAAACGCGGTAAATAGTACTGAAGCACTTAGTGTTAACTCTCCGAGCATAAACACCTCAATGCTCTGCAGAAGTGACGCACCTAAAATTGTAGGAATAGCAATAAAGAAACTGTACTCTGCCGCCCACTTTCTCTGCATACCCGCAAAAAGCGCAAAAGCTATCGTCATCCCGCTTCGGCTTAAACCGGGCATAAGCGCAAGTGCCTGCGCCACTCCGATAATTATTGCTACTCCGATACCAATCTCCCTCAAACCAAGCTTACGAGGTGGCAGTTTATCAGTCCACCAAAGAATTATACCGGTAATGGTTAGCGTACCGCTGATAATAAGCGGATTGGCAAAAACATGTTCAAACATCGCTTTTAGCGGAAAGCCAATCGCCCCGGTTACAAATACAGACAACAGACCCAGGAAAGTCAGTTTAAGGTAAAGCTGGCCCGATGGAGTTCGGTCGCCCGTTTTCAGTTCATACAGACCGGCAAAAGTAGATCTCAAATATTTTGCCAGGCTTTCCCGAAACACCCACGCAATGGAAATAAGCGTCCCTACATGAACGATCAGGTCAAATAAAATCATTTCCGGAGAGTCGGGATCCGGAATATGAACACCCTGACTGATGAGTAGATGCTGTGTTAAGGCCAGATGACTTGTAGAGCTGACAGGAAAAAACATAAATATTCCCTGTATGATGCCCAATAAAATTGCTACCCAAATGGCCATTTAATACGTTTTTGGTTTTCGCACTGTTTCAGATTTTGAATCAGCGTGGATGATAGCAATTATATGACGAAAAAATTAAACTGTTCATCACATAATTCTTATCAACAGGTAATTCTTCTTACTATATTATTCTTGTTACCTTCGGTTACAGCAAATACAAGTGATAAAAAATGTTAAACATAGTTTCTGAGAAAACTTAACAACTTTAGAAAAGGTATTTTTTTCACTTTTAAAATCACGAAACCCAGCACAGCACCTAACTATTTGGGCCACATTTTATGACCCGTATTATCCTCTCTCAAATATTTGTGTTTCCGGTTCTGTTAATAATGCTGTTAGCCCAGAATCACCCGGTATCCGCACAATCTATTGAGATACAGCTCCATCAGGTAAAAGAGCTCTCCGAACAATTCAGCCCTTACTGGCAACAGTTTGAAAACCGGCTGGAGTACAACACTCTTGGCGAGCAGGCTGAAACTGCCCGTCTGAACCCATCTATAGCGTATGATCTTGAGTTCCTCGGAGATGGATCTCAGTCTGAGTATGAACATTATCTATATCTGCAGAAAGCATTTCGAACACCCGGTCACTACCGGAATCTGAAGGAGCGCAGGGATGCCCGAATTCAGCTTCTTCAATATAATCTCAGAAGCGAACGCGACGAATGGTTATCGGCAACGCGCTTTGGATTCATCCGGATTTTACTTGGTAAACGGGAAATTGAGATACTTGATGATTTAAAATCCCGGATTGCCGGCCTGACAGAAGTTTCAGCAGCAAGAGCAGAAACCGGCGAAGAGTCACTTCTTGATGACCAACTGCTTCAAATGAGCCAATATCAGCTTCAAACGCGAATTGAAGAACGAAAAGTCGAAATTGACAGGCTTGTTGTGTTATGGCGAAACAGAATGGGTTTTAATGAACAGACTGAAATTATCTTTTCAGGTGATATTGATGACATTGCCTTACAACTGCCCGGTAAACAGGACTTGCTCACCTTTTTAAAGCTCTCTCCCTTACTCAGGGGGTATCAGCAAGCTGTAGATGCCGCGGCTCTTGAAGAGTCTGTTGCCCGCAGTGCACGCATCCCGTCTATTGAACTAACTGCCGGTTATAAGCAGCTTAATCCTAACTGGCGGGGTTTCCTTTTTGGAATTTCAGTACCTCTGCCTCTATTAAGTGCTAATTCAGAATCCATTTCACAGGCTCAGGCACTGCAACGCATTGAACAGACCCGGCTCGATTTTGTTCAGAAGGAAAAGAATCAGATCACTTTACAGCTGCTTGATGAACTCCGCCACTATGAAAGTATTCTAGACAATTTTCCTGAGTACCTTCACAATAAAGAGACGTTTTTAAATCGGTTAATCTCTTCCTATGAAGAGGGAACTCTCTCTTTAAGTGAATTTCTAAACTCCCTAAACATGATGGCAGACACCTATCAAACCCGGTTCAGCCAGCTTACTGAATACTACGGTATTGCATCAGAACTGGAAGCATTAACCGGCCAAGAATATATCATCCAATAATATAACTTCATGATTTCAGGCAGACTTTTATCATCCCACACATTAATCCTGATTCTTCTGTTTACTGGCCTGATTGCCTGCAATGGGGAAGAATCTACCCATTCAGATCAACACAGCCATTCTGACGATCTTCAAAGACTCACATACTGGGATAATACATTAGAACTTTTTGCTCTATTTGAAGTGCACGAAAATTCAGGCAGAATTGAAGGAGAGCTCTTTTTGTCAGATCACAATCAACCCATACAGATAGAAGATGGTGAAGTTCAATTTATTGAGAATGGCTCTGTTACAGCACAGCAGAATCTTAATAAAGAGCAGAAAGGAGTCTATCCGTTTGAGCTCTATTTTGGCAACTCAGATGAACCGGATTTAGCCGTTAATTTCCGCCATAACTCAAACGAATATAATATTACTCTGGGAAGTGTAAATCGCTACGAACATATCGAAACCGACTACGATAGCAACGAAGTAGTAGAGCTTGAAAAAACAATGCAGTGGAGAATGTCGGTTACAACTGCAAAAGCGGCATATTACAACATTCCAAACCTGGTATCAGGCACGGGAGTTGTACGACAAAACCCTAAACATTACCACGAAATCTATTCACCGGTTGACGGCTATATCGACTCCGGCAATTTTCATATCAATATGGCACCGGGATCAGCTGTAACGGCCGGGCAGCGACTCTTTACACTTTCACCTTCATTATCTTCAGAAAACTCATGGACTGAACTTAGATTGGCTTACAACCAGGCATCTCAGGCGTATGAGCGGGCCAAACGACTCATTCAAAATGATGCTATCTCATTGCGAGAGTATCAAGAGAGAGAGCGTGAGTATGAAGTAAGAAAAGCCGGGTATGAACAATTTCTTAATGGAAATGGCGCCGGCACTACAATTGAGGATGGCGGCAACAACCTCCATCTGATTGCAGCACGTGACGGAGTAATAGCCGAAAGCCATCTCGTTTCGGGACAGGAAATTAAACAAGGTGATCTGCTATTTTCTCTGTTCAACCCTAACCACCTCTGGATTGAAGTATTGGCATACCGGGACGAACTTAATGCACTGAATGAATTTTCGGGATTGGAAATCCTCACATCAAGAAACGAATGGCTTACCCTGAACACACCCGATCTAACTTTTATCAGCCGGGACCTTCGAAGTGATGCCACAGGCAGCCGCTCAAAGGTTATCTTTTCCATTGACAATTTTGCAAACAAGCTCTCCATGAATCAGCCCGTCAGGGTTCGTCTGGCGGGAGATGAATCACGAAATGTGGTCTCTATCCCGAATGAAGCCATATTTGATAACGAATCATACAAAGTTGTATTTGTGATGCACTCCGGCGATCAGTTTGAGCGCAGAATTGTTCAAACAGGCTACAGTTACGATGGAAAAACAGCAATTCTTGATGGGCTCAATGCAGATGAACGAGTAGTTACCAATGGGGTTTATCCGCTTCATTTGATGACCGGAAACGTACAAATAGACGACGACCACGATCACTGATCTTATGCTTGATAAACTGATTCAAAAAAGTATACAGGAACGGCTGGCCGTCGTTGTACTTACCATTATTCTTGTTATTGGTGGTTTTTACCTCACAAGAGACATGGCAGTTGATGTCATACCGGACGTTTCTGCCCCTGTAGTAACGGTAATCACAGAAGCCCCCGGAATGCCGCCTGAAGAGGTAGAGCAACTGATCACTTACATTATTGAAACGAATCTTGTGGGCTCTGAAGGTGTAAGGCGTGTACAGTCACGCTCCATTCTCGGCTTCTCTTCCGTACAGGTTGAATTCGACTGGAATATTGATGTACAACACGCCCGACAGATCACCACAGAACGCCTGCAGGGTTTAGGCGATCAGCTCCCTGACCAAGCAAATGCACCATTTCTGGCACCTGTTACATCCATTATGGGTGAGATCATGCTTGCGGGTTTTACCGCAAATGAAACGTCACTCATGGACTTGCGGACTGAAGTTGATTTCGTAGTCAGAAGGGAGCTACTGGCTATGCCGGGTGTAGCTGCTGTATCTGTTTACGGTGGAGATAAACAGGAGTTTGTTATTGAACCTGATCCGGCAAGGCTTGAGCAGCTTGGGATTGGAATTAATGATGTTATAGTGGCTGCTAAAGACGCATCACGCAGTATTTCAGGTGGTTTTACTAACTATTCCGGACGTGAACTTACGATCAGGGGTTTTGGCAGGGCAACAGAAATTGATCAAATCGGCCAGGCATTTCTCACAAACGATCGTGAAGGAAATTCAATCTTGATCCGGGATGTTGCCAATGTTCAAACAAAAGCAGCACCGGCTATAGGCGCAGCATCGGTGAATGCACAACCGGGAATTGTTTTAGTTATCTCGAAAGAACCTGCCGCAAATACAATTGAGCTGACCCGGAATATTGAGAATCGCCTTGAACAGCTTACCAGTGGTATGCCCGATGATGTCATTGTCTATACCGACCTGTTCCAACAAGCGCAATTTATAGAAGTTGCAATCGACAATGTGCTTAATGCCCTTTTTATAAGTGGAATTCTTGTAATCGTTATACTTTTTATCTTTTTAGTGAATTGGAGAGCCACTTTAATCTCTCTCGTCGCTGTACCAGTTTCTGTTATCATCTCCGTTCTGGTTCTCTGGATGGCAGGCATGACATTTAACACCATGACTCTCGGCGGAATTGCCATTGCAATTGGTGTATTGGTAGATGATGCCATTGTTTTCGTTGAAAATGTATTTCGAAGGCTCAGAGAAAATATGCACCTTGCTGAAGCTGATCAAAAATCCTTTCTGAACGTAATTTCTGACGCTTCCATTGAAATTAAAAACCCAATTGTACTTGCCAATTTTACCATCGTTGTAGTATTTCTGCCACTTCTGTTTCTGTCAGGCCTGGAAGGAAGCCTGCTTATGCCACTTGGGATTGCCTACGTAACAACCATCATCGCCTCACTTTTAGTTGCCCTTACCCTTACACCGGCAATGAGTGCCTGGTTATTAAGTAACTCCGACGGGGAAACCCAAAAAGAAGGATGGCTTCCTTTAAAGTTAAAAGAACTTTACCAACCTCTCTTAATCTCCTGTTTCCGGTTTAGAAAAGCAGTTTTAGCCGGTGCAGCCATTCTGTTTATCTCTGCTCTCTTACTCATACCCGGCATTGGCCGCTCTTTCCTACCCGAATTTAATGAGGGAGCTTTAAATGTTGGGATGTCTACGATGCCGGGAACTTCTCTTGAAGAGAGTGATAAACTGGGATACCTGCTTGAAACAGTGCTCCTGGATCACCCGGCTGTTGTTTCTACTGCCCGTAGAGTAGGCCGTGCAGAAATGGATGAACATACCATGGGATCACACGGCCATGAAGTTGAAATTCTACTTGAAAAAGGATCTGACGATATCCAAACCATTATTGAAGAGTTGAGGGAGATGGTTTCTGTTTTACCGGGCATGAATGTCTCATTTGATCAGCCGATAACTCACAGAATTGATCACATGCTTACCGGTGTTCGAACCAACCTTGCTGTAAAAGTATTTGGCCCTGACCGTTCCCGGCTTCAGTCTATCAGCCATGATATTGAACGCATCATGCGTTCTCACGATAATATTGAAGACATACTTACTGACGAACAGTTGGATGTGGCACAAATTCAAATTCTGCCTGATCGTGAAATGCTCTCACTACATGGCATCTCAATCGGACGTTTTAGTGAACTTGTTGAGCTGGCGTTTCGAGGAGTAAATGTGAATCAGATCTATCGCGATCCGGCAATTTTTGACTTAATTGTCAGGTATCCTGAAGAGTATCGGTCAAGCCCGAATGCCATTCGGCGTACTACAATAGAAGTAAATGACGGCCAACACGTTCGGGTAGGTGACTTGGCCGACGTACGGCTTAGCTACGCACCCAATGTTATTTCACGAGAAAATGCCAGCCGGATGATTGTAACACAGGCGAATATTACCGGAGGTGACCTAAGCGGTACTGTTGATCAGCTCAGGCAGCTCGCCAACGATGAAATTGACCTGAGTGGTGGTTATGTTCTCTCATTTGAAGGACAATTTGAACAGGAACGCCAGGCCACACAAACAATTCTGCTTGTAAGTATACTTTCACTGATTCTGATCTACCTTGCACTTCATGCTGTTTTTAGGTCGGCCGGACAGGCGGTCCTTATTTTGCTAAACCTTCCACTCGCGCTTGTAGGCGGTATATTTGTTGTTAAGTTTGGCAGCGGCATTCTCAGTATTGCCGGCTTAATAGGATTCATTACACTTTTTGGTATAGCGGTGAGAAATGGAATCATTTTGATTGACCAATACAACGAGTTAATCAAAAAGAGAAAAATGAATATCAGAAAAGCTGTACTTACCGGGTCTCTGAACAGGCTTCAACCCATTATGATGACAGTAATTACCACTGCACTGGCTCTGCTGCCGTTGGTCGTAACAGGTAATCAGCCCGGTAATGAAATACAAGGTCCTATGGCGTCCGTTATTCTTGGCGGATTGGTTACTGCAACGATTCTGAACATGATCGTGGTGCCGTTGCTGTTTGACTGGTACTATAGTGAAAAACGAAAATTGGAATAGAGAACCCTACAATTTACTCATTGCGAGTGGTGTCTGATTTTAAGTGAACATGTTAGCTTTGGAATGTTCATAAAAAGTTATGCTGTTAAGTTTGTGTCTGCCGGACCGTAAATAATATCCAATACCTAAAACCTTGGTGTTAGTCATGCAAACCAAAAGAAGCTTATTTCCACGGGCAGTAAAAACTCTTTCTTACCTCACAATTTTGACGCTCGCAATTTTTCATCATTCTGCTACGGCTCAGCAGATGATAATAGATGATGCTGAGGTAACCACATACCGATCTTTTCAGGTTGAAACCTGGTATGGGACGCGTGAATCCTGGGCCCTTGCTGCGGTCAGCCCTGTTCAGGGATTGGAGCTGGGTACAGGTATCGGTCTGGAGAGCCGCGAAGGCATGGACCCCGCCAACTGGATACTGGAAGCGAAATATGCTCCTATGGAGCTTGAAGAGAAAGGATGGGGCGCAGGATTGACAACCGGGCTGCTCTATAATTTTGACGGTGACCTGGAAGAGGTCTATGCCTACATTCCATTCAGCCGGCTTATTTTGAATAACAGCTCATTGCTTCACCTGAATATCGGATTTGACGCACTTAATGAGGCAGAATGGGAGTATGAGTTCTTTACAGGTATACGTGGTGATTTTGGCGTGACCGACCGTGTTTCGATACTATCAGAAATTGCTGCTTCAAACTTTGCCGACCTTTTCTATCAGGCCGGCTTTCGATTTACCCTGATCCCGGAGTTGCTGGAAATGGACATCACTTACGGGGAGGGGTTCCGAAGAATGGAAACAGCCCCTGGTTTTAATATTGGAGTTGCAATTACACCGGATTCACTCTGGTGACAGCGATTTCAGAAATGCCCTAAAAATAACTACAAGTAAATAGTTCACTACTTAATTTGATATACCTATGATTCTTGAACCGGAAATCTTACAATCTTACAGACTGGAATTTGAAGAATCATTACAGCACCGAAACATTTCGGAGGCTGTAAAAAGTGCTCAAAACCTTTCAGCCGGCCGGGTTGCACAAATTCTTACGAATAACGATTACGACGTGGTTATAGAGTTTCTTGAGAAAGCAGATGAGAAAATGGCAGGTAAAATACTGTCACATTTCAATCCTGAAATGTCTGCTGAAATTCTCGAGGAAATGGATCCAAAAATCGGCTCCACTCTGTTAGACGATATCCCGATCGATAACGCCGCAGACATCATGCAGTTTATGGACCCGGATGAAGCGGGTGAGCTATTTGAGCTGGTCAACCCTAAGCTTGAATCGATGATTCGGGATCTGATGACTTATAAGTCGGGAACAGTGGGCTCCTTGATGAACTCCTATTTTGCGGCCGTTCCAATGGGTGCCTCTGTTGAAGAGACAATGACCGCAATTAAAGATGCACCTGTTCAGATTGAAAATAAAAATTATGTCTATGTGGTAAATGCACAGGGAAAGCCGGAAGGAGTCATCTCCATGAAAGATTTAATGAGAGCTGAACCCTCAAGAAGGATTGACGAAATCATGACCGCAAATGTGGTTGCGGTGCATACTGATGATGATGCTCTGGAAGCGGCTCAGCTGCTTCGAAACCGGCGCTTTCAAATGCTCCCCGTTCTAAATGATGAAGATAAGATAGCAGGTGTTCTCCTAATGGATGATGCCATTGAAGTCCTCTCACTGAATATGGTCGATATGTTTATGCATATGGGGGCTTCGTCGGCTGATGAATCTTTTTACACACCGCCATTAGGCTCCGTAAAAAAACGACTCCCCTGGATGGCGGGAAACGTATTCCTCAATCTTGGTGCTGTTGCGGTTATCGCTTCGTACGAAGCTACCATAGAAGCGGTTGCTGCCCTGGCTATATTCCTCCCCATGATTACAGATATGGGAGGTAATGTGGGAATTCAGGCGCTTTCAGTATCCATCCGCAGTATAGCTCTGGGTGAAGTTCGGCTGAGTGAATACTGGCGGGCAGCAAAAAAAGAGATCATTGTCGGGCTCGTTAACGGGCTGGCTCTGGGAGCTCTTTTTGCTGTTATCGCATATTTCGTTCAAAGCAGTATGACGCTCGGACTTGTTGCCGGTGCTGCCCTTGCCATAAATGTCCTTGTTGCGGGAATCGTTGGGGGTACCCTCCCATTTCTGATAAAACGCTGGGGCGGAGATCCCGCCATGATGACCGGGCCCGTACTGACAACCATTACGGATATTACCGGTGTGACTATCTACTTGGGCCTGAGCACCTATTTCCTGATGAGCCTTATGGGAGGTTAATTTTTTAATAAACTGGCTTCAAATAATTGGTACAAAAACATGATATTTTACCACAATCGACAAGTTAGATCATCGGATTGATTATGTAACTTTTTTAAAAATCAGCGAACAGACTGTATCATAACGGCACGATAATACTCTGAATGTTACAGATTGAACTACTCAATCAATCACACTACCTAGTATAGCACGTAATTCAACACCCTTGGAAAATTGATCTCAATAATACTGGTTATTACCGGAGGCGCAATTGGTGCGGTACTCCGATATTACACAGCACTTTTATCGGCACTGATCTTCAAAAATTCCAAAATATTTACCGGCACCGTTATGGCAAACATTATTGGATGTTTGCTGGCCGGTGCTCTTTTTGCACTATATCGTGACAGCACCCTGGCCGACAGCAACCTGATTACATTCCTCACAATCGGTGTTTTAGGTTCTTACACCACCTTCTCAACATTTTCGCTGGAGCTATTTGAGAGACTTACAGAATCTTTCAGGAATCTTGCATTATATCTTTTCATGCAGCTCATAACCGCTCTTGGAGCCGTTTTTATTGGCTATTTCGTAGCAGTTCAACTCTCGGGAGGATTTTAAATGATGGATCCTGATGTTAAAAAGACTTCCGTCTGGGTTGCTTTGGGCGGCGCTATCGGTGCCTTACTCAGACACCTTACCAATCTTGCATTTAGCCAGTTTCAATTTCAGTCGCACCTTCTAACCGCAACTTCATTCGAGAATGTGTTTGGCAGTTTTTTGATGGGGTATTTTTACTCTCTTTTCACCAGAAAGAAAAGTCCGGATAAA
>CAZHUP010000048.1:8720-15957 GCA_964535495.1 uncultured Rhodohalobacter sp. | reverse complement strand
TTTGTAACGATTACAAATAGAGGTTAATTAGAAGAATTACAAATAAGGTAAGGCACAAAAAAAGGGCGGAAAAACCGCCCTAAATTTGACGTGTGAGACGCTTTTACCTGGAAGCGTTATTTGATGTCGAGCTGGTCATCGTCGAAGCATACGTGGACGTTGAATTGCCGGTGCTCGCTTAATCCGTGTGTTATCCTCCACGCCTGTGTAGTCGAGCATCCGAGGAATGAGGCAAGGCGGGCGTGATTGTCAAAAGTCCCCTTAGGTAAGCCGTCTTCAGGGTCATACGGGACGAAAAAGGCCGCCCGCTTAAATGATATCGTCCGCATGTCCGACCATCTCAAAATCCCCTCTTGCTGCGCTTTGTAGGCGATTGATAACGCCTCGTGTAACTCGGATACGTGTTTAGACGATGTATCCAAATACCAGCCCTCGGGACCTTTCCAAAGGCCAGCGTTGAACATCGGGCCTTGTTCCCTGTAAGCCCTCAACAGCGCGGCTTTCGGGTTTTGAAAAATCCGCTCGGATGCCTTATCAGTGCTCACCTGGTACCCGCTGGTATGTGTGACGGTTTGGCCACCTTCGACGGTGAGCCCGCCGCCCCGTTGGGCGGTTTTGGCCATTTTCTCGATGACTTTGTGATTTCTCATTGTCTCATCCCCCTTTTTCGTGCTTCCTCTTCCAGCTCTTGAACAAGGCGTTTTCCGCCTTCGTAAAGCTCTTTTAACGCCCTGAGCTGTGTATCGTTCCAATCCTCAGGGTTTTCCAGCCTCTTTTTGATGTCATCGTTCGTCTCTTGTGTTTGCTTAATCAAGCCCTCGAGCTCGATATTTGTGTGTTGTTTCAAAACGTCTTTTTTTCTCATTTTTTCTCATCCTTTCAATTTTGGTTTTAAAGGGCCCCGTTAAGGGGCCCGTGGTGATTTTGATTGTTAATCTTCCAAAAACATCTTCAACGCCGCATCCGCAAGGGCTTGAACGCCTTTATCCTCAAGCTCGATGGTCCCGCTTTGCTGGACGCGGTCGATGCTTCGGGCCATGATGCCATCATCTATAACGACGATTGAGCCCGCGAACGTGCCACGTTTGGATACATAATGGATATGATAGTGGTTGCTCTCGGGCAACCCTCGACTTGCTGGGAATGTGACCGTTGTTACGCCGCAGTATGCCAACTCGACGCCAGGCTTGCCAGCGTCCTCCAACATGTGCTTGATTTGCTTTCTTTTGGCCGCGTTTAGCGGCTTAATGTTTGTTTGTTTCATGATAAGTCATCCTTTCGATTTTTTTTAGATTTTAAAGGGCCCCGTTTAGGGGCCCATGGTGATTTGATTACTCAATGTAGAAGACGTTGTCGTCTTCAAAGTATTCCAGGTCTAAAGGCGCTTCAACGTCGGTTATCTTGACCGCTTTTTCTCGATGAAGCGAGAAGGTCCCGCGGTCGTCAACGTGTGCTAGCGCAAATTGCGCAAACGCCTTAGCGTCGATGTTTTGAGACGCAATCACCTTGATGCGGTTGATATGTGTTTCAACCGTCAAGAGCGCGCCTTCGCGCTTTTGATTGAGGCATAACAAAGCGATTTTAGCGAAGTCGTCGAGCTCTAAATCCTCAAAATCAATCGCCGTTACCTCTAAGCCCTCAACAAGGGCATTTCCTTGCTTTCTCATTGTTAAATCTCCTTTTCTAGAATAGCTGGGAAGGGCTCAGTTGAGCCCTAAATCGTCCTTTGGTACCATCGCCACGTTCGGTAGCGGCGATGACTATATCGACCTCAAGCGCTCCGTTGAGCGGTTCAACGTCTCGGGCCCTGAAGCCCCCGTCGCTTGATACGTGCAGGCGTGATGGTGTTCCAGGCCTTGCCTGCGCCATTTCGGGGTGTCTAATTCGATTGTCGAAGACCTCTCTTCCAGGGCTCCAGCGCCTCATTGAGCCGTTTTGAGCATTCCCCCTTTCAGGGCGCCTCCCTGGTCGATTGCAATTACATACTAACACACGCGGGGGGAAGTGTCAAATATCGCTAAACGGCGGGCTCGAACGCCTTCCAAATTTGTATAAATTTGTATTACAAGTGTATTTTGATTTTTTCTATAAATCCATAAAGCCCTTAGCTGAGGCATCCTGAGAGTTATAAGGCATACCTTAACTTTATTTTAAGCCTCACCTTTTCACCTCAATTTGATGATATTTTCATTTCTAACTATCGGGTTCCAGCCCTTAACTGGGCGCTGGAAAAAATTGCACTTTTTTTATTACATGCGGGAAAATCGTATGTTATAATAAAGCCGCAAGGCTGGGAAGGGCTCGGTTGAGCCCTCGAGAGCCTCGGGCCCTTAATTGAAAAGGGCCTGCGGCCCCTCGTTTAGCCGTCCACGGGGTTATTGGCATAAATCATATAAATCCCCCCCCTTATTTAGAAAAATTACAAATAAGCTTTTTCGCCCGCGCGCAGGGCACTATAGTAAAAAAGGCCTCTCCACCCGAAAGGGTAGGGGGCCTATTTTTTTTATGTCCTCAGAGTAAAACGATATTTGAGACCCCCCCGAAAATATAGGGGGGGGCATCATCAGTACCAGGAAGTCAACGCCATATTTTGGCATAGCCGTGTTTTCCGTGATTGAGGAAGCGCAGGAACTCATCATAGTCGATTAGAGAGCGTTCAAGGTCGAAGGGGTTGATTAGTATATCCGATGATTGAAAACGCCTTACAGGGTCAATTTTGATGTATATATGGTTCGGGTTGAATTCATCGGTGCGCGCAGCGAGCATTGCTTCCCTGAAGGTGAAGCCGCCACCCTCCAGGACGTGCTCTATATCATCCATGAGGGCGACTTTTTCATCGAGACGATGCTCATCGACCATTTCACGATAGGCCGCAAGCAAACTTCCAGGGTCTTCTTCCTCCCATTCGATGAGGTCGTTGAGATTATAGGGTTCCTGCTCTTTCAACTCCTCGGTGCTAACAGACGCCATATCCTCAATTTCTAGCAACATTTCAAGCGGACATTGTCCGTTCAACATATCGAAAAGGCGTGCGGCTCGGTGGTGATTTCCCGTTAATTCGATGAGGGCGCTTTTCGTCCACGGGGATGCCGCGGGCGTGTCGTTACCAGCGTAACAAGGCTCATCAAACGTTTTTTCGAAATTGCGCGTACTTTTGAACATTGAAATGCCAAGCTCCTCGATTTCTTCCTTCTCAACACAATATGACGTGTTGGTACCGACTTTCAAGGTTCCGATTTCAATCTCTTTAACTTTTCGCATTATTCATCCTCCATTTTTTTTATTTCTTTCAGTTTCGGGCGGGGCACGCCTGCGTTGTTCAAGATTTCAATACCGAGATGGTCCTCAAGCTCTTTGACCTCGTCCGTTGTAAGAAGTGCAAAATCGCCTACCTTCCAATTACCTTCAAACGTGATTTCATTGATAGAGCTATCAACCGATATATATATAGCGTTCAAACGCCTGTGGTCTGCGCGTTCGCCGTGCCTTTTGGAGACCTCTTCAGACAAGGCGCTTATTGACAATTCGTGATAACCGTACATAACATCATCCCAAGACAGCTCAATTTGCCCCCTTGCTATCCTTTCAAACAAAACGTCAAGGGTCATAGGGTATTCATCCATAATGTTTTCTTTTTGCATCCATTCCCTAAAGTCTTCAACATCCATGTCAACTTCATGATAGATAACTTCTTTGATGAGCATTTTCATTTTTTACGCATCCTCCCAATTTTTTTCATAAACTATGTATCCCTCTTCGGGGATGTGTGTTACCCCGCGTTCTCTACCAGTGCCATATTCCAAAGGATTGTCTAGAATTTCCTGAAGGGTCGTCTTATCGTTGCCAGCAGCGTTACTTACCGTTAGAGCTGTTTCGAAAATGAGCCTAGCATCGTTTTCGCGGGATAGTGCTTCGGGATATTCAGTCAATAGATGTTTATAAAGCGCGTGCGCTGCAGTCTCACTCAAACGTGCAGGCGGGTTCCATACCTCGTGCAGTTCATAGATGGGAAAATCGGGCTCGACGGGGTTGCGTTCGAAGCAGTAAGACCCCCAGCAAATCGTGTCATCAGGCGCTTCGATAAACTTACGGTTCACTTCCTCGGGCGTTACCCCTATGTATTGCGCAATCGTGCGCGCGTTCTCTTCAGTTGGCAATGGTAATTGCGCTTCATCTTCGCGCAGGTACGTGGTGTAGAAGTATTTTGTTCTTGGCATATTTTATCTTTTCTCCTTTCAAATTTAGGTGCTTTGCTTGTCAATTCCGCGTTCCATATAAAGCAATGTGAGATTGTCGATTATCTCATCTCCGTCTTTCTCGATTGCTCTCAAATTCAACAGTAACGCTTTCGTTTCGTCCTCTTTGACGCTAGGAAAGCGCGCCCCCTCTTCCTCTATTCGCCTCGTGGCATCGGTTAGGCTTTCCGTTTCGTATATCACATCCTCTTCATCCAAACCTTCCCATCCATGACCGTTATTAGCGACGGTTTGAATGGTGACCTGAAAAATTCGTTTAGTCAAGATAAATCACCTCTTTTTATTTTCTCTACCGTTACCAGGTAGTAGCTGTTATCCGTTGTTTCGATTATGAAGTCATTTGCAGATTTTCCTTTCAGTGTTTCTTTGATGTTTTCGGGCTCGCGCCCTTCCTTCTCGTCCAATTCCAACACTTCATCAATCATTTGTGAGATGTCATAGGATATCACTTTTTCACCCAGGTGAATATCACTAGACATGAAGCCGCTTATTAAGACCGTTTCTCGCGCAAAGTCGCACTCAAAGTCAATTTCGATATTCTTTTTTCGGGTTTTGTGATGAACAGTTAAAACAATTTTCGATATGTGCGGGTTTTTTTCCATTGTTTCGTAAATCTTGCGCATTAAATCATCCAGTATTTTGTCCTTGTCGCGCTCGCTGATTTCTTCCCATGAACGCATAGATATGCGCGCCTCGTTTTTCATGCTTTCGTAAAACATTAAATCACCCTTTTCTTTTTTTGTTTTCTAATGCCATTATACACGTGATTGCACCACCATGTAATAAATTTTCTGATTTTTTTGATTTTTTTTCGTTTTTACAAATGTATTTGAGGGGCCCCGTGGTATAATACCCCTGTAAAATATCCAGGAACACCTGAAAGGGGCGGTTTTATGAGGTTCACCAACCTGAACGAACAAGCAAGTGTTAGCGCACAAACAATCGGGGGAAAAGGGGCCTCCAGGGCCTAGGCAAGGGCCGGAGAGGGCCCATTACCTCACGCGTGCGCGCGCATATCCCAGGGGCACTATAGTAAATCCGTTCTTAGGAAACGGGTCTTATTGAGGCTTTTATTTTTGGGGTCCTCAGAGTAAACCGGTTTTTTAAGACCCCCGAAAAATATGGCGGGAAAAGAAAAAAGTAATACAAAAAAGAAAAATAAATATAAATATATATATAATATATATATATAATATAAGAACCACAAAGAAAAAACACAATTTTTTTATTTTTTTTGAGAAAAAGATTACATAGACAGAAAAGCTGTGTTATTATTAAAATAGAAACAACGAAAACGGAGTGATTGGAGGTCTTGAAATGTTTAAAATCGTTTCGCCTGGCGGGAAACTCGTAATATCTAAGATTAAAACGAGAGCACGTGCCGCCGAACTACTTGCGTACCTCGACCCGAACGGAATTAAAAAATTAAGAATAGAGAAAGGGTGAACTTGCTTGGGTAAAGAAATGGAAAGAGTTAACTTGAAAGACGCACTCAACGGATTACAGGACGAACTAGACGTATATGATTTCGAGGGTGGCAGTGAAGAACTCGAAGACGAAGAGGCGATGTCCGATGAGGAAGTGGAGGACTACGCCAGTGAAACAATGGATGACTTGATGGCGTTAAAGGATGCCATTGACGAGGCTATTGAAGCTTGTGAGGATGTTTTTGAAGGAGGGTTTAGATGAAGGTTATCTTGATGTCTGAAAACGGACTGTTCCTGCAATCATTCGATGAAAGAGGAGCGGTTTTCACCGACGACAAATCCGAAGCCGTAGTGTTTGATAGCCTGGATGACGTGACAAATGTTTCAGAAGAATTGAGACACGATTTCGGTAACTTGTCACCGGTAAACATAACAAATCCCGAAGACTTATTTGTAAATTAAGGAGGAATGAAATTGAGCGAAAAACAAATTGTATCAGTTGAAGCACTACCCAAGGTATCATTTGATGAAAAACAAGCAAAAGACATTGTTAAAGAATTTGTAACCGGTTATGACTTGGAGACAGCTAAGAAGAACCCCGATATAGCAAAAGAGGACCGAGCTGAAATCAACAAGCGTATTAAAGGTGTTGAAGAGGCCGGTAAGGAGCTCGAGAAAAAAGTCAAGAAGCCCGTTCAAGATTTAAGGAAGGAAATGAAGAGTGTCCTTCAGCAGGCATATACTCTACGTGATGAGCTTGATGCTATTGTTAAGGGGAAGGAAAAGGAAGAGAAACAAAAAATCCAAGAAGACTTGATGGACACTGACGAATGGCTTCGTTACGAAGAATACAAGGTTTTCCCTGCCGAGGCGCTAAAGCTATCACTTAGCCACAAAAAGAGGCGGGAAATTCTTTCTACGCAAAACGAGGGGATTGCCGTTGATTTGCAGGCTATTCGCGGCGTCCTAAGACACAGCATAATCCCTGAGCGTCAACACGAATACTACTTTGAACTCTATAAGTCGGGATACTCTTCCGGAGATGTTTTGTCTCACATTGAACATGATGCCGCAATGCTAGAGGATTATCGTGATTACCTGTTAAGGGACAGGAGCTCCGACGAAAAAGATGAGCACCACATCATGCGCATCTTGGTAGGAAGCCAGGGAGACATCGTTGAGGTTTACCGATTTGCGAAAAAGAAGAACGTGGCCATTAAAAAAGTGGACCCTGAATACAAGGGGAACGATATAGAATGAAAAGGGAGGGATACGAGTGAAGGAAGATGAAATCATGGAGTTGTTTGATGGAAAACGGGTTGTAGTAACCGACCCCAGCATATTCGCCGGTGCAATTACGAGCGGAGAGAAGTTTAAGGTTGAGGGTCGTTATCACGAAGTTGAGGAAAGAGGCAAATCCTTCGGTGATAACCGTAAGGTGATGAAGTTGAGAAATATCGACAATTTACCAGGACTTGTGCAAGCGATATATGTTGAAGTGGCTCATAAACACTTGAGAATTTTAGAATAAAAAGAGGAGGAAATAATTATGTT
>CAZHUP010000048.1:0-8620 GCA_964535495.1 uncultured Rhodohalobacter sp. | reverse complement strand
ACCAGGGTTAGGATTTTGGGGTATCACACTTCTGCGACGTTAGGCTTCAAGACACCCACACTCGCCCTTGAGAATGATGAAGGGGAAATCAACGTTGTCCCCGAGGCGTTAATTCACAAAACACTTAACGTGGAACCCCTTGATGAAGACCCCGAAATTATGTTTGACGGAATAATTTGTGAAACCGAAGATGAATATATCTCGGTACTCAAGCGTTTTTCCGAGAAGTATCCGGACATCACGTGGCCTGACGGAAGAGACGTGGAAGACCCCGCTCAGTGGCGGGATGAAGGTGTCATCATAGGACCTATCTATGGGGCCTTGAGACAAATCGCTAACAGCGAAGGGAACCACGAGGCGTTCCAGCAAGTCATGACAGCGGAAGAATTTCTAGAGGAAGGTTGATATTTTGTTGAAAGACCTAAAGAAAATACACGCACTGAAGGAAAGCGGATTATCTTGGCAGGATTTGAAACATGAGTATGGCGTTAATGATAACGTCAGGAAAATGTATTACGGCTATAAGGAAGCGATTGATAGCGCCTTGTCTTCGGACAAGGTGCTTCATGAGCAAAGGCTAAAGCTGAAGCAGTTGAAAAAAGATTTGAGCATTGAGAGACAAATCGTAAATCAGGATGTTAAATACCTCGCCGAACATAAACGTATCCAAGAGGAGTTGTTGAGCCCTCCGAAGCTAGACCATTCTTGGGAACCACGAAGGAAATATGAAAAGGGTGATACATTCTGGGTTCTAACCCTTTCCGACTGGCATTATGACGGCTCCCAGGAGATGATTGATGCAACAATGCCCGAGCTAACACAATCCATTATTGACACAATTTTGGATAACGATATCAGTAACATCTATATCGCTGAACTCGGAGATACAATCGAGGGGGCCGGTTTAAGGACCTCGCAACTAGCAGGCATTAAAAAGGGTATGATACAGCAAAGCATCGAGGCCGGAGAAGCATATAAGAAGATGTTCGAAACCATCCACGATGTTACGGGGGTAAACATTTTCTACATCGGTGTTAGTAGCTCAAATCACACGCAGTTGAGACTTCATGGCTCCAAAAAAAATGATTTACCCGACGAAGATGTAATGAGGTATATCCATGACCGAGTTAAAGATAGCGAGGGAATTATCGACTATCAAATATCCGATGAAGTAATAATGAACCTAGAGGGGTTTAACTTCTATTTCACGCACGGACACATGGCTAAGGGCCCCAAAAAAGAGCTAAGTGACAAATCACAATACCACGGCGTTATGCTTGATTTCGGTTTCATGGGGCACTACCACCATTTTGAGGTTCATGACCTACACCGCAGAAGGGGGTATGATGCGAGAATGTTCGTGTGCCCGACCTTGCATCACGGTGGCGGTCAGTTTGAGAAAGACCGTAATCTTTCCAGCGCAAGGGGATACGGACTGTTCAAATTCGACACAAATAGAGGTAACATTTCAAGTCAAAAAGTAGTGTTTTAGGTGATGTGCATGAACAACGAAAGGAAAGAGAAGATACTGAAAGAACACGAAGGTACGATGCGATACCACGTCAACAACTTCTACATATCCGATTTAGACCATGAAGATATGATGCAAGAGGTACGAATGCATGTTGCCAAGAAGCTTGACGAGTATGACCCTAAGCGCTCGTCTATGGCTACATACATTTCCCGTATATCGCGAAACAAATTGCGAAATTTGGCTAAATCACCAAAGAACAAAAAGGAGCCCGTCGTAGATATCGAGGTTGTTGACCTCATGCAGGATGATGCCGTTAAAGGCGATATAGACCGTTACGTGGCACGTGAGGTGGCCGGGATACTGAAGGATTTCCCCCGAAAGGATATTATAGGGATGATTGTGGGTGGTATGTCACAATCCGACACAGCAAGAGTTATGGGGGTATCTAGACAGTATGTCAGTAGGATATGGAAAGAATTTCAAGAATTTTGCAAAAAAAGGCTGACATATTAACCTGTGTGTTGTATGTTAAAGGTGGGTGATGCGCATCGGGAAAGAAAGCAAATCGCTCGAAAAAGTCGTATCTGAAAAAGAAGCGGAGCAAAGGCGTATAGATGCTCTTAAAAGAAGTCACGCCAAAAGAAATTATTTTAAAAATTTCCGGACACTGGATTTCGTAGTTCCGGAATGGGAAAAAGAAAGAGAGGAGAATTTGATGAGTTTTGATGAATTTGCACCAGGAACCGAATTTGAAGAAGAGGAGGCGTACGAGGATATGGAAGAGCAATCACACCGAAAGAGAAAAATTACCCTTGAGAAACAGTATTCAGCGGGTTATCAAAAAGCGGTAGTAACTGTCGAGGGGGCTTTGGATGAGTTTGACGACCTTAATGACTGGGCGGACGCAAGCCTTATGAAGGCCATCGAAAGTATTGATGGCGATTTCATCAAGGAGCAGGATAAACGCATCTCAGGAAGAGGTCAGGGTGGAGAGAAGCCACCTAAGAAACCGCAACGTTCACCAAAAGGGGCGCCATCTAAAGCGCCAAAACAACCGAAACCGAAACCGAAAGAACAAGAAGACGCAAACTCTTACGGTTATCCATTCGGTACCGACAAGCAGTGGGGTCTCATCAAGAAGAAGATGAACTTCGAGAAGCTGTACAACGCAGGTTACCTAGATGAGTATGGTGAGCCAACCGAAAAAATCCAGAACAAGAAGCAACTTTCCGAAGCAATTAAATTTATTTTTGAAGGGTAGGATAATATGGGAAACCAAAACATTTCAATTAAATGTGCAAATCAGTCGGAAACAATGAAGGTTTTAGATGTACTTGAATACATGAATTACATTTGGCTTCAGGGTCAAAAACCGACTGAATTTTTGCCGGACGTGCCCGGTGAAGTTACCATCAACTTTGACCAGGAAAGAAAAAGAATTTTCTTTACTCAAGGTGTTGAATTAGCCCGAGGAGATGTCATTTCGGGTTCACACTTCCTTGAGCAATATGACGTAAGGCCGGGAGACACCCTGACGTTAAAGGGCGAACTGACACTGAAGAAATTCAAGGAATATGGTGGCATTGGGGATATGCTAGACATCTTGGACGAGCAAGACACATTCGAGGTTAAAACAGTGTTCATTGGAAGCTCAGGCATTCCTGAGTACGTAAAGCTTCAGGACACCGACTATCTCTGGTATATTGAGTTCTTTGATGTTGACAAATCTGGAAACAGGGTCCGTGAAAATAAGGACTTGAAGGGGTCCCGTATCACAGGACCGGAATTAGGGGAGCTTGCGGTGCCCAAAATTGAAGCAAACGATAGATACGGAGTTTCAAACCCCGAACACGCATGGGTAGGCATTGTCACGGAAGTGAGGGACAACGGAAAATCATTCGATGCCAAAACCATCGAGTGCTCCGATAGCGATGTTGTCGATGTAACGTTGAGGCATCTTGATACAAGTTGTTTCCGTTTCTTCGAACTGGCCGATGCGGAAGATTGATAATAAAAGAGGGGGGGGCATTGTCCTCCCTTCCCCCTTAACGAAAAGGAGATGAATGAATGGAATTGGTGAGCTTAGGAAGTGGTAGCAAGGGGAATTCAACCTATGTTCAAATAAACGGTTTACACTTCCTTATTGATGCCGGGTTGTCAAGGACGAAGATTGAACGTAACCTTTTGATTGAAGCCGGTATAGACCTTGATGACATATCCATGGTGTTTATAACACATTCGCATAGCGACCACATAAAAGGGCTGCCGGTGATGCTGAAAAAGCACCGTCACATAAAATATGTGTTCCCTCCCGGTGTGTTAGAGGAAGTGACACAAAAGTTAAAGCTTCACATACCGGAAGAATTGCGTGTTGAGGTGGGCAAACACGGGCTGAAGGGTTCTGTTATGAATGTTGAGATTGATAGGCTTAATCACGATGTCCCTTGCTATGCCTTTAAGTTTTTTTCGAAAGATGGAAAAGGACTTTACGCCCACATAGCCGACAATGGCGGCATACCTTTCAAAAAATGGAAGGAATACCAGGGGTTTAAATACTACACGATTGAAAGCAATCACGACAAAACGATGCAAATACTCAGTGAAAAGCGCGAACCCATACTGAAGCGCAGAGTGTTGAATTTTTACGGGCATACGGATAACGTGCACGCCATTGAGATGGCTATTTATGTATCCACGTTCGCAACCGAGGGTATCATGTTCAATCACCTGAGTGATGAGTGTAACACCCCGGAATTAGCAAAGGAGACGCATGACAAATTCATTGAAATTTTCGGTGAGAAGGAAAAGTTTAGAGAGATTAAAACAGTCTATGCTACACAGGACGACATCGTCAGACTGGCCTGAGGAGGTGTATTTTGGCAGAAGAAACGGCAATTAAAGTAACCGAAGAACCACACAACATACAACTGGAGCAAGAGGTCCTGGGTTCAGTATTCCTTGATGAGAAACTGATTAAAAGATTGGCGGAAGAGGTTCAAATAATGGACTTCTACGCCGAGCAGCATCAACACATATACCGAGCGATGCTTTACCTACACCACCAAAATCAACCGATTAACTACAACACACTTGGTGACCGTCTCAAATATAAGGAAATACTTGGTGAAAAAGTCACCATGGACTACCTTTTAGGGCTCAGCGACACTGTTGCTTCTCTTGCAAATTTCACTGTGTGGTTGAATGAACTTGTTGACTTAGCACAAAAGAGGAAGATATACAACCTATACCGAAAGCAACTCGAAACCGGGTTTCGCGGTGTTAACATAGAGAATGTTGTGAAACAAATCAAATCCACTCTGGATGATTTAAGCTTTACAACTAACACCGAAACGGTGGGGATATCCGAGGGTATTGATGAGTGGTTTGACAATCTTGAGAAGCCCATCCCCGAAAAGGATAGGTACTACTTCGGTTTCCGAAAACTGGACGAAAAGGTACAGTTAGGGAGAAGTAAACTGGCTGTTATCGCGGCCAGACCGGGACTGGGTAAATCGGCTTTGGCTTTAAACGTAGTTAAGAATTTGTGCTTTCAAAAGAAGAAGGTTTTGTTCATTACGCTTGAGATGAGCCTAAAGCAAGTCAGAGAGAGACTTGTTGCTAATTTATCCGGTGTACCGCTTCAGAAGATTACGGACCGCGATGTAAGGCTGGACGAGGAGGAAAAAGAAAGGATATACAACGCGAAAGAGAAAATCAAGAAGTTTGACTGGCACATCTATGATAAGGGTGCCATGACCGCTGAGAAGGTATCTAACATATCTCGAAAGATGCAAAGAGAAAAAGGGTTGGATGCTGTGGTCGTGGACTACCTGCAACTGATGACTGCTGACAGGAAGATTACGAACAGGGCTCAGGAAGTATCGCAAATCACACGAGGTATGAAAGTGATGGCTCAGGAACTGGATATTCCTGTTATAGCGTTATCGCAACTGAATAGAGACACAGCGAAAGAAAACGCAGCACCAAGCCTGCACCACCTTAGAGAGAGTGGCTCGATTGAACAGGATGCAAACTCGGTCATGATGCTTCACACCGAGGATGTGGATGGAAGGTACAACGATAACAAATACGTTGACCTGTATATCCGGAAAAACCGAGAAGGTGAAGTGGGCGTAGTCAATTTCGAATTCAAGGGTTCCACTATGGAATTCACCGAGAAAGAACACAACCCTCTTACAGGGGGCCTAGAACCTGTTAAGCAAAGGGATTTGGAGGACGAATTCTCGGACGAAGATACCGATTTACCATTTTAAAAAAAGGAGATTGAACAATGGAAAAATTGAAATTAGATGAAATTCCCACATTGAGTTTTTATAGGGCGGATGCAATCGGAATTCAAGAAGAAACGAGAAGTTGTTACTATGAACCGGACAACTTTCACGTTCAATACAATGACGAGAAAGAAATCACGACACTTGTAGGAAAGTACAGAAGTCAATTCATGGAAGAGGATAAACGGGTAACGACCGTTAAAAGAGACGATGAAGACGAGGACGACCCTGAAAAAGCTATCCTTTGGGCTTACTTCATCCAGCGCAGGCATGGTGGTAGCAAAACTGCCGCCAAAAAGGAAATGCGTGAACTGCTTAGGAAGACGGGGCGCCAAAAGTTTTTCAAAGGAGACAAGGTGCTCATTAAAACCGGCGACACTTGGGCTGGAGAAACAGGTGTCATCTCCGGGTATGCCGGATACTGCGGCAAAGAACCCGAGTATTGGGTGGAACTGGAAGACTACGAGAGACTTACCGGTGACCCTATTGAAACGCTGGTGCAGGAACACCAGTTGAAGCTTATCGAGGAGTGAAAAAGTGACAAAGGAAAATAAAAAAATTTTATTGATTGTGGTGATTATTGCAATAGGTTTGTTCGCCCACTTTTCTTTGAGCTTCGAACAGGCGGTAACGTTCTACTTGTTTTTGATATTCGCGAACCTTGAGGTGGCTAATTTTGAAAGAATTGCGGAGGATGATTAAATGGCAAACAAAGACTACAAAGACGTTAACGGCAAGCTGCCTATGGAACTGATTGAGCCGGTGGCGCTTGAAACACTGGCGGAAGTTTTGAAATATGGACTTGATAAATATGGACACGAAAACGGCACTTCTTATCAACATGGTGAGATTGACACGTACATAGGGTCTCTTATGAGGCATCTAACGGCATATATGCGCGATGAGCATTTAGACCCTGAAAGCGGAATATCCCACCTGAAGCACCTATTCTTCAATGCGTATGTGCTTATATACTTAGATGAAAAAGGTAAAAAAAGGAGGGGTCCCAGTGAATATCCGTTTAAGTGATGGATACATATTGAGGTCCGATGAGAGACAAATAATTTTGTCCAAAGAAGATAAGAAAGGGAACATCTCCCCGGTTTCTTTCCACAAGGATGTTTATTCGGCCTTAGAGGCGTTTTTAAACAAGAAGGTGTATGCGAGTGAGGCCGAGAGCATAAAAGAGCTCATGAGGGAAATTAGAGAGACCAGAAAACAAATCAAAGAATGGATTAAGGAGGCGGAAAACAATGGGTCAACTTGAGGCGGATGTATTGAAGGCGCTTGAGGAGAACACGACAGTAGAAGATGGCAAGGTCTATATCAGTAACAAAATGAAATATGAACTCATCTCCATCCTGCTTGTGCACAATCCGAAAGAGGTTGAGAAAATCCTTCGGGATAAAGAATTCGAAGGTGACATCTATGAGCTTTGAGAAATACCAGAAGGTAAGAAGGCTCGGAGACATCTACACCGAAGGAATTTTGAGTGGAAGGGTTTACGTCTTTCCCAAACTCGATGGAGCGAACGGTAGCGTATGGTACGACCACGACAAAGGAAAAGTACTTTGTGGTTCAAGACGAGTACTTCTCACCCCCGAAAAAACAAATCAAGGATTTTACGAATACGTTAATGACAACGAAGAGCTTCAGAAAATCGCAAAGACATATCCCACACTACGTTTCTATGGTGAGTGGCTTGTGCCGCATAGCATCAAGGACTACAAAGACGATGCATGGAACAAGTTTTACATATTCGACGTGGTTTCCGAAGAGGGGCATCACTTACCGTATCCGAAATACAAGAAAATGCTGGAGCCCTTTGATGTCGAAGTGGTCCCACCCATTAAAGTCTTAACGAACCCGAAGGAAGAGGAAATCATCGACCTATCACGAGAGGTTACATATTTGATGAAAGAGGGAAAAAACGGCGAAGGTGTTGTAGCCAAAAATTACGAGTATATGAACCGTTACGGTGAGCAGACTTGGGCTAAGGTGGTAACGGGAGAGTTTAAGAAAAAGAATTATGAAGAGTTTGGCTCTCCCTCCGTGCCGTCAATCAAGGAAGATAAGTTCATAGAGAACTTTGCCACCGATGCATTCTTTGAAAAAGAAATGGCTAAGCTAGGATATACAATGGATAATTTTCCCAAAGAGATTATCGGTGAGTTTCTCGGTCGTACTTGGCGTACGTTTATCGAGGAAGAGACATTTAATATCATCAAGAAATACAAAAACCCCACCATCAATTTCGGGTACCTTAATAAGTTGTTTATCGAAAAAGCGAAGAAAAGGATGGGATTGATTTGAATGAAAATAATCAAAGAAAGCAAAAGTTTAGGTAAATTAACAATAAAAGAAATTGATTATCACACCGCAAAAAAGATAACCTTAGAAAACCACTATTCTAAAAAATGGAATACTTCATTTGGAAAATTAAACTTTGGCATTTTTAGAAATAACAAATTATTGGGTGTGGCTGTTTTTGGAAATTTAATGAACCCTAAATCGTATAAACAATACGGTGATTTTTTGAAAAAGGAAAACGTTTTGGAATTAAACAGAATGTGGATTAGTGATGAATTAGGAAAAAATTCTGAGACAATACTCATATCATCATCTCTAAAAATAATAAAACAAGAACACCCAAACGTCAAAATAATTCAAACATTTGCTGACGGTAGACTTGGTGTCGGAACCATTTACAAAGCAAGCAACTTTGACTATTTGGGTTATCATAAGACGTTATTTTTTGAAAACGTTGAAACCGGTGAAGTTTATCACAATGTTCCCATGTCAAACACCAAAAGACCCAAAGGAATGATTAAATTAAATGCTTTGTTTTTGCAAG
>CAZHUP010000047.1:0-15986 GCA_964535495.1 uncultured Rhodohalobacter sp. | reverse complement strand
CAGCAATCGCTACAATCAGTAAAACTTTCTTATTCTGTTCGGGAGACATTGTGTAATTTTATAAAACGCTAAAGGTAAGGATTGTAACACCAAACTGTGATCGATGATTTGACTGAATTCAAAATTGTTTACCACATCGACATTGACTAATTTTGAAAACAAAAATCCCATAGAGGTACCTTTTTGGAACTAGCGAAAATCATGACGGAAGAGGACGTAAAGCGCACTTACCTGCGCTTTGCCTATCAGTTTCTCGAACCGTACGAAGATCCTTCCCACCCCGCAATTATTGGTATGCAAACCCGGGGGGTTTACATGGGAAGGCGAATTATGCAGATCATTAAAAAAGAAACAGGTGCAGAGCCGGACTTCGGCGTGCTGGATGTTACATTTTACAGGGATGATTTCCGATCGAAACTAAAAATGCCTGAGGTAAAAGTCACCGAAATTCCTTTCGATCTCTACAACCGGGATGTGATTTTGGTTGATGATGTTCTATTTACCGGACGAACTGTTCGATCAGCTATGGATGCTCTTATGGCCTACGGCCGGCCGAGGAGTATTCGCTTCTGCTGCATGGTAGATCGCGGGCACAGAGAGTTGCCTGTCTCAGCAGATTATGTAGGATTGACGGTTCCAACACACGAGGATGAAGAGGTGAGGGTTAAAGTAAAAGAACTTGACGGCGAAGATTCAGTCTATGTAGTGAAGGGAGGTTCAGATGAATAAAGAAGAACATTCAGAGTATGATTTTAAGCAAAAGCATCTGCTTGGACTTGCTGATTACAGCGCAGATGACTTGAGGTATGTATTAGAGCAGGCAAAAACTTTTCGGGAGGTACTGGATCGGCCTGTTCCGAAAGTACCAACCCTTCGTGATAAAACAATCGTAAATCTTTTTTACGAAAACAGTACCCGTACCCGTCTCTCTTTCGAGTTGGCCCAGAAAAGAATGGGGGCCGATGTAGTAAACTTTTCTGCCGGAACATCAAGTACAAAAAAAGGCGAGTCGCTGAAGGATACGATCCAAAATATCAGTTCCATGAAAATTGATATGGTTGTAAGCCGGCACGAAAGTCCCGGAGTTCCACACTTTCTAACTCGCTGTGTGGATGCGGCAATCATCAACGCCGGAGATGGCGCCCACGAACACCCAACTCAGGCGCTTCTAGATATCTTTACGATGCAGCAGATCTATCCCGAGATGAAGGGTAAAAAGGTGGCAATTATTGGGGATATTTCTCACAGCCGTGTGGTAAGATCGAATATAATCGGGTTGAAAAAACTAGGTGCGGAAGTCGTTGTCTGCGGTCCCAAATCTTTGATGCCGGTTTATGTTGAGACACTGGGAGCAGATGTTTCATATAGTATAGAGGAGACACTTGCCTGGTGTGATATTGCAATGGCGCTAAGAATTCAGATGGAGCGCATCACCGGAGGAACAGATCTGTTCCCATCTCTGCGAGAGTATCATGAGACGTTTGGTATTAAAATGAGCCATCTCGAAAAATATCCAAACTTTACTGTGATGCATCCGGGGCCGATAAATCGCGGCGTCGAGATGGAGAGTCTTGTGGCAGATAGTGACCGGGCTGTTATCCTGAATCAGGTTACAAATGGTGTTGCGGTACGGATGGCTATTCTTTATCTGCTGAGTGGCGGAAGCCGGATGTCATGAAATACGTCCGCCGTGACGGGTGATTAAAATTCCGGCAATTACGATTGCTGCTCCTATATACTGCAGTATTTCCAGATTCTCACCTAAAAGCACAACACCCGAAATAAGCCCGATTACCGGCACAAGATTTTGATAGGTTGACGACCGGACGGCCCCAACAACTTTAATTCCATTATTCCATATCAGGTAAGCCAGCCCAATTGCCAGCAGGCCGCTGAAAAATGCGCCACCATATGCGGCTAATGAAACGGACTCCCACTCTGTTTCTCCAAAATGAGGTATTGCCAGTATCGTAAGTGAAACGGCCCCAATTGAGGTCATCATGGCTGAGTACTGCACAGGCGTGTACCTTGTAAGGTGTTTTTTCGAAAAGATGGTATAGAGTGCCCAGACCACCGCAGCGAGAACTATGGTAATGTCACCCCTGAAGTTATCAGATCCGAAAGAGACAGGATTTTCCCCAAAGAAAATAATGATTGTAACTCCTGTAAATGCCAATATAACACCGATAGTTTTCAGGCGATTCAATACTTCAAAAGAGAACAAATGTGAACTGATGGCAACCCATATCGGAATTGTGCCGAGCATCACTGCAGCGTTTGCTGCAAATGTCAGATCTATCCCTATGATGAACAGCCATTGATAAAATAGATTGCCGACCAATCCTAAAATGACAAGAGGTATAATGTCTTTCTTGTCAATTGTAAACCACTTTTTGCGTTTGATAATGATGGCCCACATAAAAAGAGCGGCCAGTACAAAACGGATAGAGTTGAAACTGTAGGGGTCAATCTCGGCAAGGCTTGCTTTTATAACCGTAAAATTCAGCCCCCATATTACTGCCAGAAAAAGCAGAGATAGGTCGGTAAGTAAAGATTTTTTGAGCTTTGTCATGTAATTACACGTTGAGGCCAAAGATAGAGATTATCTTGTTGAAAAAATTTTTGAAATTGATTGGAACGGAATTTCAAAAGTGATAGTTTTTGACTTGTGTTCAAAAAATGACCAGTAGTCAAATCAATGAAAGAACTATCCAGAAAAGAGCGTGAAAAACTGAGAAGGCGCGAAGCTATAATCGATGCTGCTGAGCATGTAATTGGTGAGCAGGGCTATAACAGCGCTACGATGGAAGAGATTGCCGAAATGGCTGAGCTGGGCAAAGGGACGCTTTATCTGCATTTTAAGAGTAAGGTATCTATATATCTTGCTATAAGTGAGCGAGGGTCACGGCTTTTAAATAAGGAGATGAGTAAAATTCTGACCAAAGATCTGAATGGTCTGCAAATGGTTGAGAATATTGGTCAGGTATACTTGAACTTTATTCAGAAAAATCCACTCTATTTTAACGCTTTCAACTACTACGAGAGTATCTTAGATCAGGAAGAGTACTCTGACAGTCCAATCATAGAGCAGTGCGAAGAGAACGCTTCCGAGGCTATGACTTTTATTGTTAGATCACTTCAGGTAGGAATGCAGGACGGTTCAATCAAGGATACAATCGATCCAAAAGAGCTGGGGCTGATTATATGGGCTGCATCGAAAGGTGTGATGCACATGGCCTTTATGAAACACAAGCTTAAATATCACAAATTCCTGAATGAAGTTGAGGTCAGTTTTGAATCACTTATCAAAAATTTTATCAATCTGATTGGAAGCGGAATTCAAAAATGACCGGCAGTCAAAAAAGTTGTAACAAGAATCTGAATTTATCGTAGGAACGACCTAAAACAATTAGCGAAATAAGAATCGCCGAAAAGTATATGAAATTGACAAAAAAGATATTGCTGGGAACATTCACTCTTTGGATTTTTACCGGGCTCATAAATCATTCTAAAGCGCAGGATCTCTCTGATTTTACTTCCGGGGATACAGTTACGATTACGCTGGATGAAGCTATCCAGATAGCACTTGTTAATAATCATCTGCTTCGAAAAGGCTTGCTCGATTTAGATCGTGCTGAATCTCAAATCAAGGAAGCGTGGGGATCTGTTTATCCTCAAATTAACGCCTCGGGAAGCTACACTCGAAATTTGCGTACTCCAAACCCTTTTGCCGGTTCAGATGCCGGTGGACTTTTTGAATCGTTTGGCGCCATAGACTGGCTCGCCTTTAACGAACAAGCCAGAACGGATGGAGATCCAAACACCAACCCAATTACGTTTGATGAATATCTAAACCGTCAAAGACAGGGGTATGAAGATGCCGGGGTCACACCTCCGGGAATGGATGGTAGTAATCCATTTGCTGTGGAAAATCAGTTTGAATTTGGGGTGTCTGTATCGCAGGCTATTTACAACGGAGCTGCATTTTCTGCTATTAAAGCAGCACAGCAGTTTCGAGAGTTTAGCCAGGATCAGGTGCAGGCAGATCGGCAGCAGGTTGTTCAACAGGTGAAGAACTCGTTTCACTCAGCCCTGTTAGCCAAAGAACAGGTTGAGGTACTTCGCGCAAGTGTTGAAAGACTAAGGGTTACTGTTGAAGAGACTCGTCGATCGGTAGAGGCAGGAGTCTTGTCAAGATATGATCGGGTAAGTGCAGAAGTAGAATTGGTAAACCTGGAAACCAACTTGATTGAAGTTGAAAACCAGGCCGAGTTGGCAGCTAAAAACCTGGCGCTTCAACTGGGAATCCCTACACAAAAAGCGATCAATTTAAGAGGAGCTCTTGAGTTTGACGAATCAATGCAGCCCGATGTTGCCGATAGAGACATTGCATACGAAATTGCTTTGCAACAACGGCCTGATGTGAGGCAAACTGCAAGTTTGGTGGAGCTGAGGTCGATAGAGAGAGATGTGACACGTGCCCGATATTTTCCGACTGTAAATGCATTTGCCAATTTTGCGTACATAGGTTCAGTGCCGTCTAACAGAACAGTTGTTTCACCGGTTGAGGGACAGGAGTTTGCATTCTCTGCATCAGATAGAGGCTTTTTTGATGATTCATACTGGAATGAGGCTGTATCAGTAGGGTTGAGGCTGAACTGGAATATTTTTAGCGGGTTCCAGACACGCATGCAGGTGCAGCAGAATGAAATAAATATCAAGCAGGCCGAAATTGACAGGGAGTTTCAGAAAAATGCAGTCTATCTGGAAATTGACCAGACCTTGAAAAACCTGGAGACTTCTTTAAAGAGAATCAGAAGTCAGGAAAGAAACCTGGAACAGGCAGAGCTCAATTATGAATTTGCACTTCGTAGACTTCAGGAAGGAGCAGGAACTGCACTTCAGGAACGGCAGGCTTCATCCCTTTTGGATCAGAGTAAACTAAACTATCTCTCGGCTGTGTACGACTATTTGATTGCACTCAGTCAGTACGAAAAATCAATTGGAAAACCGGTACTAGACGCACAATAAAATGTTGAAAAAAGAAATGATGGAAAAAGTATTTAAACTAACTGGACTACTGATTTTGGCAATCGCCTTTGTATCGTGTGATCAAGGTGAGGATAATGGGGACGAAAATGGGGTTAACGGTGCCAGGTTGATGCCGGTGGAGACCGTGATTGTTGAACCCGACAATTTTGAAGACTTTATCAGAACTACAGGAACTGTAGAAGCCATAGAGGATGCTATGATCTCTTCCGAAACATCAGGCCGAATACTATCGATTAAAGATCGAGGGGAGAGAGTGGAAGAGGGGGACGTAATAGCTCAAATAGATGATCGATTAATTCAGGCTCAGTATGAAGCTGCTAAAACAGGCTTCGAACTTGCAGAAGATACTTTTAATCGATTTGAAGCCCTTCATGCCGATTCGATTGTAAGTACACAGGATTTCAACAATGCCAGGGCACAGCGCGATCAAGCCCGTGCACAGCTCAATCAGGCAGAAAAACAGTTGCAGGATGCAAAAATTGAAGCTCCATTTACCGGGAGAATTGAGGAGCGATTTATCCGCACAGGTGAGTTGATAAATCCCGGAATGCCGGTCGTCAGGTTGGTGAATACCGATCAGGTTCGTGTGTTGGCAGGTGTACCCGAGAGATATTCCGGTGAAATTACTGAGGGAACCGGTGTGCAGATTAACTTCAGATCTTTAAGTGAGGAGAGTCGTGAGAGTCAGATCACCTATGCAGGTAATGTTCTTGACCCGGAGACCCGAACGTATGCTATAGAAATAGAAATGAGGAATGCCGCTCAGCGGATTAAGCCGGAAATGGTTGCCGATCTGATGCTAAAAAGAAGAGTACTTCGGGATGTAATCGTTGTGCCGAGAACGGCAGTTTTAAGAGACGAAGATGGCCAATCCGTTTTTATAGCAGTTGAAGAGAATGGTAATAAAGTGGCACGATTGGTGAATGTACAGACCGGTTCTGCCTCGGGTCCGATAGTGCAAATTGTAAGCGGGTTGTCAGCCGGTGATGAGTTGGTTGTTACCGGTGTTCGTAATCTGAGTGAGGGTGATGTTCTGAACATACTAAACACAGAAACCAGTATTGAGAGGGCTGAACGACTGAGAACTGCCGACAGGCCCGTAGTGTCGTTTTAAACCGGATATTTTTAAAAATTTGATCTGATACGTAGTACATATGAAACTAACAGAGCTAACACTTAAAAACAGAACCGTAATTGTTGTTCTGACGGCGATTCTCATTTTAGCGGGGGCTTTCAGCTACAGTTCCATTCCTAAAGAATCGAACCCATCTATTGAGATTCCAATCTTTATTGTTAATACCATCTATCCGGGAATTTCGCCCTCAGATATGGAATCTCTAATTACTCAGCCGATAGAGAGAGAGTTGCAGGGGATAAACGGGGTAAAGGAGATACGTTCAAATACTCTTGAAAGCTTTAGCAGTATAGTCGTAGAGTTCGATTTAGATGTGCCAATAACTGAAGCGAGCCAACGGGTAAGAGAACGGGTAGATTTAGCCCGGACAGAACTTCCTCCGGACGCAGAGGAGCCTTTCATTGTTGAGATAGACTTGGATGACTTCCCGATTATGACTGTTAACCTTGCTGCAGATTATCCGCTCTCCAGATTGACGGAAGTTGCCGACAGACTGGAAGATGCAATCGAAACCGGATCGGGCATTCGTGAAGTTGAAATGGTTGGAGAAATTGAGCGGGAAGTGCAGGTAAATGTTGATCTCGGGGCATTGAATGGATACGGCTTGAGTTTTGGCCAACTGATTAATGCAATTCAGGGCCAGAATTTAACCATTCCCGGTGGTACCGTTGACGTAGACATGATGAGCTACCTGCTGCGGGTAAGCGGTGAGTTTGAAGATCCAGCTGAAATAGAAAATCTGGTTGTTGGCCGCCCGATGGGAGAAGAGTCTCAAAGTGCCGGTTTGGTGTACATGCGGGATGTGGCTGAAGTTGTTTTTGGTTTTAAAGACAGAGAAAGTTTTGCACGCCTGCGAGCCTATAAAATTGATGATAACGGCAAAAAAGTAGAGCTCGACGACTCAGAAATTCAGGATAATCAGGTAATCAGTTTAAACGTCAAAAAACGACCGGGTGCAAACATACTCGATACTGTGGAAGAGGTGATGCAGATTGTAGAGAATTACCCGATTCCTTCCGGTACAAGTCTTGTCATTACCGGAGATCAGAGTGAAAATGTAAGAGAACTTATATCGGACCTCGAAAACAGCATTATTAGCGGTATGCTTTTTGTAGTGCTGGTATTGGTCTTTTTTCTTGGAGTTCGTAACGCACTGCTTGTTGGAACAGCGGTGCCGCTTTCTATTTTGGTTGGCTTTATCGTGCTCTATGCATTAGGCTATTCGGCAAATTTTATCATTCTGTTTAGCTTAATTATTGCTTTAGGTTTGCTGGTTGATAACTCCATTGTAGTGGTGGAGAATATCTATCGCTACCGTGAAATGGGCTATGAACGTTTTGAAGCCGCAAAGCTGGCTACAGACGAAGTGGGGTATGCTTTAATTGCGGCTACTTCCACACTGCTTGCAGCGTTTATACCGATGACGTTTTGGCCGGGAATTATTGGGCAGTTTATGGGTTATCTGCCGATGACACTCATCATTGTTCTGCTCTGTTCTCTGTTTGTGGCGCTGGTTCTTTATCCAGTATTGACAGCATATCTGGTTCGGCTGGATGATGAGGAGAAAAAACCGATGTCAATTTATGTGAAAGGTGCGGTAATTGGTCTGAGTATATTTTTGGCCGTGGCAATTGGAATGGCAAACTTTACAACATTGGTGGTTACACTGTTAACGGTTGTTTTCTTTGTCTTATCATACCGTTATATCATCAAGCCATTGTCTGCAATTTTTACTCAGAGAACACTCCCTAGAATACTGAAGTATTACAAGGTGATGTTGAGGACCTTTTTGAAAAGAGATTATTCCGGAAAGTATGCACTTCTTCGGAATACGCTTTCTTTGGGCAGTTTAACTGTTGCACTTCTATTCGGCGTATTGGGGGCTTTAATTGGACTCTTTTCTCCGGCGTCGACGGCTCTGTTCGTGCTGGCAGGAATATTTGGAGCGGTGGGTGTGATTTTGGTGATCATACACTCGCTGGAGGCAATATTTGTAGGCGGTAAGGTCTCCATAATAGCCGGTGTCTTGCTGGGTTTACTCAACGCTTCAATTTTGCTAATTATATCTATAACCGGATCTGTTAGCCTCAATGTCTGGCTTGTTTTAATGTCGGTACCACTGCTTCTGATTATTGTTGGAGGAATCGGTTTGTTAAGAAAATCGACCAAGCCGATTATTCTTACAGATAATCGCTCTCTTCTTCTGAATTCGGTCATGGGTGCACTGTTGGCCATTTTTGGAATGTTCAGTCTGGCTCCTACCGGAGTAGAGTTTTTTCCTGAAACAGATCCAAGCCGAATCATTATAGAGCTGGAAGGACCTATAGGAATGAACGTGCACGCCAGCAATGAAATCGCAAAAGAAGTTCAAAACAGAATTTACAATCTGATTGATGAAGATCCGCTTGTAAAAGCAAATATCGAAAATATTCAAACAAACGTGGGTGTTTCCGGAGATCCGTTTTTTGGTGGTGGAGGACAAAGTCCTGAGCTGTCCAGATTGACAGTTAACCTGGTGGATTATGGCGATCGGCCCGAGCCATCGGCAAATACGTTGACAAAACTGCGCGAAATCATCAAAGACATTCCCGATATCAACGTAAAAATTGAGGGAGAGCAGCAGGGACCTCCTACAGGTGCTCCCGTAAATATCGAAGTATCGGGTGAGAACTTTGATGAGATTGTACGAATCACTGAGGATATAACTCAGATACTGGTAGATGCATCAGTATCTCAAACCGTACCGGGACTTGTGGATGTAAGGAACAATGTAAGCGGTGGAACACCTGAATATCGGATTCTGGTAGACTACGAAAAAGCGAGCCGGTTTGGTTTAAGCATGTCGGATATTGCTCAGACAATTCGAATAGCCAATAATGGATTGGAAACCAGCAAGTGGAGAGATGGCGAAGATGAGTATGATATCATGGTAAGGCTGAGGCCGGAAGATCGACAGGATCTAGAAAGTCTTCAAAGTCTTAATATTGTAACCCAGACAGGAGTATCAATTCCACTTGTTTCGGTAGCAACCTTTGAGGAAGGGACCGGGCTTGGTTCTATTACCCGATTGAACCTGCAGAGAACTGCTACTATCGAAGGGCAGGCAGCACCAGGTTTTAGTGGTCCTGAAGTGCTTTCCAACGCTCAGGAACTTCTAAGTGAGTATAGGGAGAATCTGCCGGCCGGATATTCTATGGAGTACACCGGCGAAAGTGAAGATCAGGAAGAGGCTTTTGGATTTTTGACGACGGCACTAATGGTCGGTTTTGCGTTAATTTTCCTGGTAATGCTTGCGAAATTTAATAGTGTTGTCTCACCATTCATCATAATGGTTGCCGTTGGGTTGAGTTTGATAGGGGTACTTCTTGGCTTAATTCTGACTCGTACACCATTCGGCTTAATGACCTTTATCGGAATTATCTCTCTCGCGGGAATTGTGTGCGTAAACAACATTGTACTGTTGGATTATGTGAAACAGCTCACAGAACAGGGTTTGCAAAAAAAGAATGCCATTATTGAGGCCGGTTTGATTCGATTCCGTCCGGTAATTCTGACCGCATTAACCACTATATTAGGACTGGTGCCGCTCACATTTGGCATCAATGTCGACTTTGTGAACCTGTTTGTTAACTTCGATCCAAATTTTCAGTTCGGATCAGAAAGCACTGCATTCTGGGGGCCGATGGGTATTGCTATTATAAGCGGTTTAACCTTTGCGACTTTCCTCACACTGGTAGTTGTTCCGGTACTCTACTCCGCGTTTGATTCACTTGCACAGCGGATTTCAACTTTAAGAGCATAATAAATTCAGACAGATCTTCATTTAAAAATGAGATCTGTCTGATTATTCTTATTTTTGACTGATTAATCGAAAAAAATTAAAGCTAACCGTGATTCAAAGACCACAAACCATCTTTTTAGCTCTCACAGTAATTTTAAACCTGGCGGTTTTCTTTACCCCGATCTACAGCCACGCCGTGCATGATCCAGCCGCCTGGTTTGGTATGGGGTTGGCAATTTCACTAACCTTGCCGATGTTGATTGCTGCAATTTCTATTTTTTTATATAAAAACAGGACAAATCAGCTTAAATGGGTAAAAATTGCTACTTATATACAAATAGTGGCTTTGGGTTTTGCTTTAGGGGTACTCTTTTCACTGGGCGGTTTTGGTAGATTTCTGTGGAAGGAGGTTGTAAGTTCAGGAATCATTATTCTCTCTCTCGCTTCATTGTGGCAAGCCGGCCGTTTAATCAAAAAAGATGAAGAGCTGGTTAAGTCGATGGATCGCATAAGATAATTCATGTGAGTAACTCACCACAAAACGAGGTGCCGCTTACAAAAGTAGTTACACTGCTTGTAGTAGGGCTGCTTACATTTGGGTTTGCTCCCATTTTGGTAAGATTTGCAACCGATGTTGAACCTCTGGCATTGGCCGCCATGAGAACCGGTTTTTCGGCTCTGATTCTGTTCCCTTTTTGGTTTCCGAAACGAATGCCGCTGTATGAAATAAAGGCTGCCGGTATTAGCAACTTCCTTTTAATTGCAGCAGGAGTAAGTTTAGGTCTTCACTTCACTCTTTGGATAGCATCCCTTCATTACACTTCGGTAGCCTCCGCATCCGTTTTGGTGACCATTCATCCGGTGATGTTAATTGTTGCTGAAAGTTTACTGTTTAAGACAAAATTCAGGCCTATTGTTTGGATTGGCGTCAGTATAGCGTTTACCGGATCGGTACTACTCGGTTTGGCAGATGACACTCAAATGGACCAGTTTCCGGACGCAATCTTTGGGAACACTCTTGCCTTTTTATCTGCTGTTGTTTTTGTAGCGTATTTTATGTTGGGGCGAAAAATAAGACAGCACACAGAATGGATCGACTATGTTTTCTATGTCTACACGTATGCCACAATAACGTGTGTAGTACTTACAGTTCTATGGGTAGGTGGAGTGCCTGTAATTACGGCAACGTCCATTCTGGTAGGGATAGGTCTTGCGCTGGGGCCAACTGTATTGGGTCACGGTGCAATGAACTATGCGGTTAAATATATTTCGCCAACACTACTCTCGACCTTAGTGTTGTCTGAAGCTGTTGTTGCTGCAATTGCAGCCTTTTTTATCTTTGGTGAGATACCGTCAGGCTTTTCATTAGTCGCAATGCTTGTGATTGTTTTTGGAGTGACTCTAACCTGGGTGAAAAGAATGAACCGGCCACGTAAGGATGCAGATCGTTAAAGTGTTTTTAATTATAGATATACACTCCGTTCCTGCCTTAGATAATCTTAACAGAAGCCCTATTCTTTGTTCCTCTAAGGAAAATGAGGTAATTTTCTGTTGAAGATTGATTTAGTAATAAATAAAGCGAAGTACAAATAATTTACAATACTAGCTATCAAGGGTTTATGAGGTAAGGAATTTGCTTTCAAAAACGTATTGAGTATTAATTTCGTTAATAGAGCATATTTCGGTGGCAGTGTTTTAATGGAAAGAGATAAATGTCTGCTACTCTTTAACAGGAACGAACCTGTAATAGATGAAAATATTTATAGATAAAAACTTTAAGAGATACAGACAGTGGTCATTTTTATCACTGTTTCTATTAACAGTAGTGCTTTTCTCAGCTTGCAGCAGTGACGATTCTGTTGATTCAACTGCTGAAACAGAAGCTGTTGGAACAATCCCTGTTTCTGTGATGGAGCCGGTTCAGAGAGATTTAGCTGAAATTAAAAGAAACGGCGTGCTGAGAATGATCACGTACTACAGCTCCAATACCTATTTTCTCAATCAGGGAATAGAAGTTGGTTTCGAGTACGAATTGGTCAAAGAGTTTGCCCGTGAAAATGATTTGGCGTTAGAGGTTGTAATAGTCGGTGCTGATGAAAATCCATTTGATCTTCTAAACAGCGGAGCAGGTGATTTAATAGCCGCAAACTATACGATTACGCCGGAGCGCCGTGAAATTGTAAATTTTACCCGTCCATATAATTTGGTTGATCAGCTCTTAGTTTTTTCTTCTGAGGCCTCCGGTCAACCCCAAACTCTTGAAGAGCTCTCTGAAACTGATATTGTAGTCTCTGTTAGAAGAAACAGTTCATACTTTGCAAGGCTACAAGATTTAATTGAGGAAGGTTATGATATCAACATAGATATTATGCCGGATGCTGTTGATACCGAAGCAGCACTTATGCAGGTTGCAGAAGGAGAATTGATGGCTACAGTTGCAGATGATAATATGTTTGATGCAGCTAATCGTTACATGGATGGACTTTTCCCGGGACCCACTATTGCTGAAAAAGATACGATTGCATGGGCCATAAGAGAGAATGCTCCCGATTTAGAATCCGCAATGAACCGGTTTTTATATAAACATTTTAGATTTACTGAAGATCGAGAACGTCCAAGACGCTCAACATTTCTGAATGTGCTAAGACAGCGCTATTTTGAAGAAAGTCGTCAAATTGCAGAATTTTATAATCCGGAATGGCAGTACCAAACAATTGGCATAATCTCTCCCTATGACGACATCGTCAAGACAGTCGCAGATTCTTTAGAATTGGATTGGTTGATGCTTACAGCCATGATTGCACAGGAATCGAGCTTTAACCCCAACAGTAAAAGCTGGGCTGGTGCCGTTGGATTGATGCAGGTAATTCCCCGATTTGTTGAAACAGAATATGAACAGCTCTACGACCCTGTGACGAACATTAAGGAAGGAGCCAGAATTATAAGAGAACATCTGGACCACTATTCATATATGGACAGTACTAATCAGTGGCAAATGGCACTGGCTACTTACAATGTTGGTTTGGGACACATGGCTGATGCACGGCGACTAGTGATCGATCGGAATAGAAATCCTAATGAGTGGGAAAATGTGTCCGACGCTCTTTTGATGCTTATGCAGAGGCGCTATCATCAGGATGCACGATATGGTTTTGCGCGGGGTATTGAACCTGTTCAGTATGTGAAAGAGATCATGAACCGGTACAGAACTTACGAAGCAATTATTGCTTTAGCTGAAAACCAGCGGCAAGGGAGCATTTCGAATGCGATGATGGGAAGAGGCTTATCTAATTGATTTTAAAGATCAATAATGTTAGATCATCGCTGAGTTTATCATCTGCAAAATCGCGTACCTCAGATATAATTTTATCCATCAATTCATTTGAACTAAGCTCTCTGTTTTGAAGGATAAGCCGGTATAAACGTTCTTCACCAAACTCTTCCTGTTTCTTGTTCATGGCTTCGTTCACGCCGTCTGTATAGCAAACAATCAAATCTCCGCTGTATAATGTAATATCCTTTTGTTCATAAGGGCTTATGGTTCCCATAGCCCCTAAAAGTAAACCTCCCTCTGTCAGTTCTTCAAGATTTGACGAATCTTTTCGAAGCATAAGCGGAGGATTGTGCCCGGCATTTACGTATCGGAAAGTGTTTTTGTCCGGGAAATACTTACCCCAAAAAAATGTAATGAATTTATCACTGGGTGTATTTTTAAAGATCAGATCGTTAATTCTTTCAGTTGCCTCACTCAACTCAATATCTACGGGCAATAGAACGTGCAGCATAGACTGTAGATTTGCCATCAGCATTGCGGCAGGTACTCCCTTTCCGGTTACATCACCAATGGCAAATATTGTGCTTCCATCCGGGGTAGGAGCAATATCAAAATAGTCGCCGCCAACCTCTCTGGATGATAGCGTGCTAGCTGCCAAATCAATTCCTTTCACAACAGGTATGGGATCCGGCAACAATCCCCGCTGAATAGATTTAGCAATCGCCAGCTCCTCTTCCATTCTCTCCTTATCAATTCTTTCTTCAAGTAGAAAAGTTTTCTGGATGGAGACGACGGCAAGATTTGATAGAGATTTTAGGAAATTAAAATCGTTCTCTGAATAGGGTTCTTTATTAAGACGATCACCAACACCAACTACTGCAACCTTCTCGCCCTGAATAGCTATACCGATAATATTTGTAATCTGATTGGCTTCTAACGACGGTACTTTTTCAAGGCAGTGGTCATCAACAGATTGCACATCTGTTGGACATAGGTTGAAGAGAGTGTCAATTTCTGCTTGGCTGAACGGTTTTTTAAGGCCACTCTGTGTTAAAATAGAGACCTTTCCGGGGGTTTTATAAACGAGGAAAAAGGTTCGGATGAAGAGCTGACCAAGCAGGGCAAACTTGAATATGTTGGAAATTTTTTCACGATCCGTAAGCAGATTGAATTCTTTTGAGAGATCAAACAGCGTGTTTAGCTCATGAATTCGGCGATCAAGCTTTCTGTTCGTGTTTTTTAGCTGATCAAAGAGTAGAGAGTTTGATAGGGCTACGGATGAAATGATGCATAAACTTTCAGCAAACTCTAACTCTTGAGAGGAATAGGATTTGCCGGTCGCTTTTTTCCCCAGAAATAGAAACCCGATGTGTTGGTTACTGGTTCGAAGTGGAAAAAATATCGAATTATCCATGTCATCCATCAAAGCAGGCAACTTGTCAGGATGTGAGTTATAGGTAATATGAGAACAAGATTTTTCAGAAGCAGTGAGATTTATTTCAAGCTTATCTCCTTCAGAAACGCTCTTTAATCCTTTAGCTTTTTCAATTCTGTAGAGATTATTTCCCTGATCAAAGTAAAGTATGGCGGCTTTGGTTGATAGCAGCTTGCCCATTATTATGAGCAGTAAATTATTAAGAACAAAATCACTGCTGCGAGATTCTATGAGCATTCTGCTTGTTTCAAGCACGGTTCTCATTTCAAACCGATTTTGGAGCTCTTTATCTGATGCAGCCATGTTTATCTCAATTTCTATTTTTACAGAGCCGGATTTCATTCTTGTCAGCCTTAGCGTGATAAGACACGCTATCCATAAGTTGATGAATGAGATAAACTCCCATTCCGCCTCTTTTTCGCTCTTTTATTTTTTTTTGAATATTTGGAAGGTCGTAATTTTTTGGGCTGAAGCTGTTGCCACTATCAAATAGACTGATACAGAGCTTTTCAGGATCAAAAGAGAGGTTAATATCAACGTGTTCGTTTTTATTATTCCGGTAAGCGTGCTTGATTATATTCGTGTACGCCTCATCCACAGCTAGCTGGAGGTCCGATATTTGTTCTTGTGAAAAACCTTCACTTTCAGCATGAGTTGCAACAAAGCTGCGCACTTCTGCGAGATTTTCCGTAGAAGCAGTCACTGTTATTCGGTATGTGGCCGTTTTATTCAACAGCTTTAATTATCTTTAGAAAATCGTTCAATGGCATCCCGTTCGTCTTCGAGAATATCATATAGTGTTGGAAAGCCAAGCAGGTCGAAAACATTGTATACACGGTCGCTCATATTGGTCAATTTGATATCGCCGCCATTTGACCGTACATCTTCTATATAGGCCATAAATACTCCAAGGCCGGCACTGGCTATATATTCGAGCTCACTGCAGTTGACTATAATATTCGACTTGTTGCCGTCAATTAGCAGCTTTAGCGATTCTTCCAGCTGAGAGGCTGTATGTGCGTCCAATTCTCCATGAAGATCCAACACGTCTAATCCCGAAGATTCCCGATGGTTAATTTTAAAATTCTTCATCACAATGGTGCTTTCATTTATTGGGTTCCTCAAAGATAGAAGTTAGACGGGGTTGTACAAATATTGAATACGAAAAATTGAAAAGCAGGTTTCATAAAAAAATAAGGCATCACACGTATCCGGTGTGATGCCCTGACTATTCATCAAGAGAGACGCTACTTGAGCGCATAAGAATATTAGTAAAAATGATCGAAAAAGCACAACTATTATTGAAAAG
>CAZHUP010000046.1:0-16036 GCA_964535495.1 uncultured Rhodohalobacter sp. | reverse complement strand
TTGTGGACGATCATTTGATGAAAATTACTCACGTGATTCGCGGCGAAGAGTGGCTTAGCAGTACACCAAAGCATATCCTTCTCTATCAGTCATTTGGGTGGGAACCACCGCAGATGGCACATTTGCCTTTGATTATGTCGCCAAGCGGAGGAAAACTCTCTAAGCGAAAAGCTGAAGAAGAGGGCATTCCGGTGAACACAAAAGAGTATATCAAACAGAATTATGAACCGGAAGCTCTGGTCAACTTCCTGGCGTATCTGGGATGGAGCCCGGGAGACGACAGTGAGATTCACTCGCTGAACGAACTCTGCCATCTATTTTCATTAGATCGGGTTAGCAAGGGAGGCGCCGTATTCAATCACAAAAAACTATTGTGGTACAACGAGCACTATCTTCGAGAGCAAACCGACAAAGCTCTTGCTGAAAGATTGCGACCAATTGCAAAAGCCAAAGAAATTGAACTCCCCGGGGATGAATATCTTCAGAAAGCAATCTCCCTGTTGAAAGACCGGGTTAGTAAAATTGATGAAATTCTGGACATGGGAAGTTTCTTTTTCGAAGACCCGAAAAAGTACGACGAAAAAGCGCTCAAAAAGTGGAAATCCGACAGTTCTGAACTGGTTACTCAATACCGGGAGAAAATCACCGGACTGGAGGGTGACGAATTTGAAGCAGTAGCTCTCAAAAGTAACTTAGAAGATGTAATTGAAGCAAATGATGTTGGATTTGGCAAACTGATGATGCCTCTTCGTATTGCAGTAACTGGACAGGGATTTGGTCCGGATCTTTTTGCTTCTATGCAACTGCTCGGAAAAGAAACAGTAATCCGGCGAATCGATACTGCGCTGGATAAACTCGGTTAAATAGGTCTGCAAATACTATTCAACGAAACTGGGGCATGATTAGATGGTATCCATATTTTCATGCCCTAATTTTTTGTCCGGTTCAGATGAAAGTTGACCTCCCCGAACCGTGGCACCAATGACGATTGCCGCACTGATTACCACAAAGTTTTTAAAGATATACTGTCCCTCCATTGTTAGGGCATATGGAAATTTGTTGAATACAAGATCGGGAAATAGGAAAATGGGAGACATGGTTCCTGCCATTTGAAAAAGCAGAAGTAATAGGGTGAATCTCATCCACTTTCCGGCCGCAAGAAGTATTCCGATTGAAACCTCTAAAGTTGCCAACAGGATGAGTGACACCTGGAGAGGAATCAGATCAAAAGTAAGCAGGTTTATGGTTGAGGTTGCCAGGTCTTGTGCAGGACTCATGCCGGGAAAAAACTTAAGTGAACCAAACCATATAAAAATTATAGCAATACTCCATCGAAGAAGTTTGATGCCGGTTTTTGCCATGAAACGGGTAATCAGAGTGTCAATCCAGAAAAAGTTTCGCATCTATTTACCAATCTTTAGTGAAAAAAATCTACCCTTGGTAAACATCATGATTTATAAATGCGTTCTCTAATTTTATTTGGCGATCGACCCATAACTCCTGATTGCTGTTTCTGTAGGGATCATAGTATCAAAAAAGTGACTTGAAAAACATTCGGAAAAGAAACCGTTCTTAAAAGAATAGATACCACTCTTGTGAGGCTTGGTTATAGCATAAGTTCAGCGTGGAATTTTTCGAACGCCTGTTTTGCTAACTAAATAGGCATAACAGACGTTTTCTTTGAGATGATCAATCTGATATAATCGAAAATTTACCAAAACCTGTTATCTTGACAATAAATAGTACAATAACAATCGGAGACATATGAAAACCTTTCTCAAGATCCTCGCAGGCTTTATCATCCTGCTTACCGTAGTGATTGTAGCACTTAACTTCTACTTCACGGATGAACGCCTTAAAAATATGATATTACCTGAAGTCAGAGCTGTGACCGGAAGTGATGTTCAGGTAGAGAAAATGTCTCTCACTTTTTTCAGAACTTTTCCACAGTTTGGCGTTGAGCTGGAAAACTTTCTACTACCAACACCCGAAGGGGATACATTAGCAACCGTTGACGATCTACTTGTGGGCATTGAGCTTTTACCACTGTTCAGAAGCGAACTTTCGATTTCAAGACTCACGGTTAACAGACCTGTCATCTCCTATCACGTTTATGAAGATTCCACATCAAACATCGATTTCCTGCTCGCATTAGCTGATGATGAAGCCGTTGAAGCCGACGACGAAGGAATGGCCATCGATATCTCACAGTTTACGATTCGTGGCGCTGAGATCAATTACATTGATGAAACTACCCGGTCCCTGATTAATCTATCCGATCTGGATGCTGACATCTCTCTCCGCTTTGCCGATTTGATTGAAAGTACTGTCGACGCCCGGCTCGGGTCACTCAGTGCTACTATTGATGAAACCAACTACGTTAACAACTTATCACTCAGTCTGAATCAAACATCTACCCTGGATTTGGAAAATGAAGTTTTGACACTGACTGAAGGTGTTTTTTCCATACGGGGACTAGCTTTAAACCTTACGGGTAACTTTTCAAACTGGAGTGCTGAGGCACCGTCACTGGATCTTCAATTCTCCTCGAGCTCCGATAATTTTGGAGAACTTCTTCGCCTGGCTCCACCCGAATTTGACGAATATCTTGCCGGACTCGAAACCCGAGGGTCCCTCCGCCTTGAAGGATCTGTTTCCGGACAAATTACAGAAGATGATTTACCTCGATTCGACCTGGTAATTGACGTAGCAAATGGGTTCGTTCAAAATCCGGATCTCCCGGATGCAATCGAAGATATCGTCCTTCAGGTTGAAGTTAATAACGACCTGGCTACTATTCGCGATTTCCGTGCCCGCGCCGGAGATAATACCATTACTGCAACTGGCTCTGTTGAGCGCCCCCTGGATGATGACGGCCTATTTTCTATAGAAGTGGACGGTGATATTGATCTTGGTACACTTAGCCGATTCTACCCTATCGAAGAGTTTGGCATTGAAGAGCTTGCCGGAATACTGGAAGCAAATGCCAACGCAAACGGTCGGATGGATCAGCCCGAAGAAGCAATCTTTTCCGGATTATTTAAACTCACAGATGGCAGACTTAAATATGCCGATGTTCCCAGACCCATAGAGAATATTGAAGCAGACATTGAAGCCAATCAAGACCGAATTACCATAAACCAATCTGGACTTAGAGCAGCATCCAATCAATTTACTATGAATGGATCTGTACTTAATCCCCTGAATGAAGACACCCGATCGGTTGATCTCTCAGCTAATTTGAACTTCGACCTGGCTACCATTAAAGAGTTCTATCCCATCGATGAGGATACTTTGATGATGCGTGGACAGCTGGACGCCCAGATACGTCTACAGGGTCAGCCTGATCCGGATCGAATAGAAACACTGCTCCAGAGAAGTACCATCGAGTTGCGAAACGGATACATTTCTCACAATTTTGTTGCCCGGCCTCTGGAAGATATCACATTAGTTGCAGAAGCAACGGGAACACGCTTAAACATAAGTAATGCAAGGTTCCGGACCGGTGAAAATGCACTCGCTATGACAGGAAGCGTCAGTAACTATTTAAGCGAAGACCCCACTTTCGATTTAACTTTTGATGGGAATGCTATTTTTGCCGACATCTCAACCTACTACACACTTGAACCCTGGATCCAGGAGCTTACCGGTAATGCGGTCATGAATCTGAACGCGCGTGGACCGGCCGGTGATCCGACTCAAATAGCACTGAACGGTTCGCTTGAAGTGAGTAACGTAAATGCTATTGGGGACTCTATTCCACTGCCCGTAACCGATCTTAACGGAATATTGAACGTGACCCCTGACGCCATGGCGCTGGAACAGTTCACCATGAATTACGGCACATCAGACTTTAGCCTGGAAGGCTCCCTCCGTCGATATCTCGGTTTTCTTGAAGAGAGTCACAATTCAGAAGCCACCATGCCTAATATGACCGGCACTTATCACAGTCGTTTCCTAAATATGGATGAAATGATTGACTGGGATGAGGAAGCAGATGATGAGCCACTGCCGATAGACCTGCCAAATATGACCGCAGATGTAACGGCACGTATCGACAGTCTTGTCATTTTTGGCTTGCCAATCACAGAAATTACCGGTTCCGGACGTATGAATCCCGATGAACTGATTTTGGATGAAGCTAATGCCTCTATGTTTGAAGGGACTGCTACAGGTACTATGATCTGGAATGTACCGGAACCTCTACGAACCAACATCCGCTTTCAGGGTTCATTAAATGAATTGCGCGCTAAAGCATTTTTCCGCGACACCGGATTTATGGGCAGTGACAGTCGTATTCACGAATATATCAGCGGCCTGTTCAGCTCAGAGTTTGACTACTACACCGAACTTGATGAAACAGCTTCACCCGATATCACCACTACAGATGCCTCGGGCACTTTTGGACTGGCCGAGGGGCGAATTGAGGGACATCCAATTCAGCTGCGCCTGGCTCAGTTTCTCAGAGCTGATGAACTTCGCAGAATGAATCTGGATGAATTCAGAGCTACATTTGCCATAAAAGACACGGTATTGACGCTGGAAGATTTCAGGCTTACAAGTGACAACATCGGTATGGAACTGGAGGGAACTCAGCATATGCTAACCGACGTGATAAACTACAAAGCCACACTCTTTCTGCCCGAGAGATTTAAGCGAGGCATAGCTACTGTTATTTCGAGTGAAGCTGCCGATGCACTTCAGCGGGAAGATGGCACAATAGCTGTTCCCGTCCTGATAACAGGTACTTCTCAAGATCCTCAGGTCAGACCGGATACAACTGTCATTCAGGAGATCATTCGGGATCGATTGAGGGATGGTGCCGGAGACGTCCTTCGCAGAATCTTTGGCAGAAATTAAACTTCAGGAAGTTGCCAATTATTTGACTGCAGCTTCCCTTTCTCTTTTGTATTTTGGACGGCGCCATTTGAATTAAAACCACCTTATGAATAACAGTAATTATATTACCTGGGACTTCGACCCCGTTTTGGTCAATATTCCCGAAATCACTTTTCCTGTTCCAATTTCCATCTGGGGACTCGTCATTGCAGCTGCTCTAATCTATTTCGGCTGGAGTAAAATCAAACCACCTGCTCAAAAAGGAGCAAAAGCTCCCGAACCGGAAGCATGGAAAGCAGCGGGCTTAATTATTGGAGCCTTTATTGTCGGCCAGCTTCCTTTTCTCTTTATCGATTCCCCCTCTATTAACTCTTTTGGGCCATTGGAGCCACGCTGGTACGGTTTGATGTTTGCCATGGCTTTTATGTCGGGCTATTTCATCGGCTTTAAAATGTATAGGGATGCCGGCAGAAGTCAGGAGGAACTTGATCGGCTCTTAATCTACGTCTTGATCGCCACGGTAATAGGAGCACGCCTGGGTCATGTATTTTTCTATGAAGCCGAGTTTTATCTGCGAAACATACACCTGATACCTCAAGTTTGGACAGGTGGATTGGCCAGCCATGGTGCTGCTATTGGAATTATCATTGCGATGTATCTTTATGCTAAACGCACCGCAAACACAACGTTCATGTGGGTGGCCGACAGAGTTGTTCCGGGAGTAGCTATCGGCGGAATGTTTATTCGAATTGGAAATTTCTTCAACTCTGAAATAGTTGGGTTGCCATCTGAGCTTCCATGGGCTATAATTTTTAAAGCTTCAGCCCAATTGAGTGAAGCCGAAAGATTGATCCCCAGACACCCCTCTATGCTATATGAAGCTGTTTTATGTGTAATTGTACTTGCTGTTCTTTTTGTGATCTACAAAAAGTATAAAACAAATCCACCGGAAGGATCGCTTTTTGGTGCTTTCTTGGTCATGCTCTTTACCGGCCGATTTCTCATTGAGTTCACAAAAGAGACTCAGGCTGATTTCTTAGTCGGAGCTGCTTTCGATATGGGCCAGCTTTTAAGCGTGCCGTTCGTTCTGATAGGAATTTGGATTCTATGGAAAAAAGTGAAGTGGTAAAATAATCTCAACGAAAAAAAAGGAGTGCTACGCTAAGCTTAACACTCCTTTTTATCTTTTCAATCAGAGTTTATTTGAAGCCCGGATCAAAAAAAGAAATTCAGGGAATGCTCGTTCAATTGCAAAAATCGATTGACACCCCTCATCAAAATTTCATTTTCACCTATTCGCTATCGCTTCGACCCCCTTCTTTTTCTATGTAATGAGAAAAGGTTATAAATAGAACTCCTGTTACTTAGAAGTGAAACTGTAGATTTCCTGATAGGCCCGCCTGATTGTCAATATCATCATTAAATTGAAGCAGTCCATTTACCTGAAAGCTGACAAGTTGAGTCGCCTGGTAGTTCCACCCCAAAACAACTCGATTTGAGTCCACTCCTGTTAGATCGTACGAAAGATGATCCCATCGTACCAGCAACTGGCTCTGATCTGTAACATTATTTCCAACCGTTGCATAAAATCCGGTGATGGTTTCATCAAGGCCGCTGCCAAGCAGTTCAAAATCGGTTTGAAGGAACTCTACAGTACCGAAAAAAGTATCGCTATCGTACTTCACAAAAGCACCGTAGATCAAACGGTCACCGGCAGAAGTCAAACCGGTATTACCAACCTGCTCAGCTACACTTGTGTTGATTGCGCCGTTTAAGCCAAAATCTACAGTACCCTCATTTTCTAGCGGTACAGAATATCCCAGCCGGGCTGTGTAAAGAAATCGATTGTCGTTTCCTCCCTGCAGTCCGTTTCCGTTATACATTCCAAACCTGTAATTCAATCCTTCTGATTCACCCATAACCGTAACCCCTATTTCACGGGAGTTCATCATAGAACCAACTAAACGGGCACGATTGATGAAATCGGTATTTGCCGGGCTTGGATCCAGATCTGCACTTAAAAATGGCTTAAATGCCCCAGCAATAACCCTAAATCGATCAGAATAGCTATAGCCTACTTGTGCATCCAATATGCTCGGATTTCTTGTGAAATCGAGCTGCATACGGTACATAAAATCACTTGGGAGTTGACCTTGAATATCAAGCCGGGTTGCTCCAAGCTCAAATTGGCGGCCTCCATTAAAATTATCATTATCGAGAGAGAATACTCCAACCGACTGAAGGAGCAGGCCAACACTAAATTCTTCAGATTTAAATCGATCTTCCATATCGCTCACAATCGAAGATTCTGTTTGAGCCTGCAACAAAGTAAATGACACAAACATTAACAGAGATAGTAGAAACAATTTTTTCATAACGGATTTTATTTGATTGATTTTTTAAAAAAGCTTTATCGACTTGTAACCCTTAATCTTAAATATGCAGTAAGCATTACTTCTAGATGATACTGTAAAGCTATAAGGGTGTAATTGTTAGTGTGTTTTGTTTATTCTAAACAAGTCATTGTGTTCCAGTGTTTCAGTTGTATTAAGGATTAACACTCCTCATTTTTTAAAAATAGAACTGAAAATTAGCCGATGCACCCAATTGGTCTTCAACACCATCATTCACCTGGTAGGTCCCGTTTAACTGCAGGCTTACCAGTTGATTTATTTGATGGTTCCACCCCAGAATAAACTGATCGGATGTTGGAGTTGGTGAGAAACTGTATGAAATTCGATCCCAACGTAATAAAACCTGGTTCTTCTCTGTCATTTGATTACCAACCGTTGCGTAAAACCCGGAAATAGTTTCATCAGCCCCTTCACCGTCTATTTCAAACTTTGTTTCCAAAAACTCCACCGTACCAAAAAAGGAGTCACTTTCGTAGATCAGATAAAAACCGTAGAGTGTCCGATCGCCGGCTGAAACAAGACCGCTATTGCCTACATTTTCAGCTTGTGTGCGATTTAGTGATGTATTAACCCCGATATCTAACTCTCCATCTGATCCGGCCTCGGTTTTAAAACCAACTCTAGCGGTGTATTGAAAACGATTATCGTTACCGGCATTCAGTCCATTACCGTTGTATATACCGCCCCGATAGTAGAGATTGTCAAAATCCCCAAGAAAGGTCAATCCAATCTCCCTGACATTCATCATGGTACCCACCAGCCGGGCACGGTTAATCATATCGGTACTTGCCGGGCTTGGATCTAGATCCACACTCAAAAAAGGCTTATTTGAACCGGCAATTACACGAAATTGATCAGAAAATCGATACCCAATCTGCCCGTCTAGAATTGACGGAGACCGATTCAATTGCAGTTGCAGCCGATAGGAAAAATTGTTCGGTAAACTTCCTCTGAAGTCTAATAGGTTGGCTCCCATACCAAACTGCCGGCCACTATTAAAATCATCATCTTTAAAGGAAAAATCCGCAGTAGACTGCAGAAGCATGATTACATTTAACTCCTCTGTTTTGAAGCGCTCTTCGTACTGTCCGAGTAGAGTTGAACTTCTGTCTTGAGCCATTAAAATTGAGCCGAAAAGAATAGTAAATACTGAAACTAAGAGTATTTTTTTCATGTATGATTTTGTCCCGTTCTTATTTTTTAGTGCCCTGAAAGTTTATTAAGAAGAATAATCAGCCTAATGGATACCACCATAGTAGAAATTCGAAAAGTTGGTGCATCAGTAGCTAGTTCTATTATTTATACCCAAAAATAAGCATACTGCCACATCTTATCATTTTTAATTGGTAGTAACTGTTTACATTTCTTTCATTTATACAATGTACATTTCAGTAAATACAGTTCATTTTTTGAAATTATCTAGCAGATGGCTCATTCTCACATTAACGGTTCAAGAGAAATTTGGTTGACAGTGATATGTGCTGTCTCTTTATTGTTTGGTATTATTGCTGACTACACCGGAATTTTACCGAAGAGCATCGCAATCTATTTCTATCTCATTTCTTACGCATCAGGCGGTTATCAAGGACTGATTGAAACTTTTGGAAGTCTTCGAAAGTTTGAGCTGAACATTGATTTTTTAATGATTGCGGCCGCCCTGGGTGCGGCTATCCTGGGCGAATGGATTGAGGGAGCTATTCTTTTATTTCTCTTTTCTTTAAGCGGCGCCCTGGAAGCTTATGCATTAGATAAAAGCCGAAATGCCATTCATTCACTGCTCGAGCTTCGTCCATCACAGGGACTTCGAAGAAAGGAAGACGGCTCTGAAGAGCTTGTGCCTATTGAGGACTTGAAAGTTGGGGATCTCGTCATCGTAAAACCCGGAGAGCATATACCTATAGATGGAAAAGTTGTTAAAGGACAGACAACCGTTGATCAATCAACGATAACAGGTGAAAGTATTCCGGTTTCAAAAGAGATCGGAGATTCTGTTTTTGCTGCCACTTTAAATGAGAATGGAGTAATTGAGCTGGAAGTGAGCAAACCGGCAAAAGACACTACTGTTTCAAAAATTATTGAACTGGTTGAGAGTGCACAGAAAAACAAGGCGAAAACACAGCGTTTTCTGGAAACGTTTGAACCGCGTTACGCCATTACCGTTATCATGGCTGTAATAATGCTCATTTTTATTCCATGGCTCGCGTTCGGCCAAGATTTTGATCCCACCTTCTACCGGGCAATGACCGTTTTAGTTGTGGCCTCTCCATGTGCACTGATAATCAGTACACCGGCGTCCATTATCTCTGCGATTGCAAACGGTGCCAAGAGTGGAATACTTTTCAAAGGTGGCGTTCACGTAGAGCAAACTGTTGAAATTGATACCATTGCATTTGATAAGACCGGAACTCTTACACAGGGTAAACCGGCTGTAGAGGATGTAATATCGTACAACTCTGATTCCAAATCATTTGAAACTGAAGGGAATTCCGTCAACGAACTTCTCTCTCTTGCTGCCGGTTGTGAAGTGCACTCCGAACACCATCTCGCTGAAGCAATCGTAAACAGAGCCCGGAAATTAGATCTCCAACTCTACAGTGTTGAAAATATGCAGGCAACTCCCGGACAAGGGGTAGAGGCAAAATGGGACAACAAGAACGTTTCGATTGGAAATCTCAAAATGTTTAAATCTCAGATAGAGCACTGGGATGAGGAGATTCAAGACAAAGCTGCAACACTGCGCAAAGAGGGGAAAACGGTTGTTTTTATTGCTGTGGATCAACAGCCGGTGGGAATAATTTCACTGGCCGATCAGATTCGTCCGGAATCGAAAAAAGCACTGTTACAACTCAAAAAAGTTGGAATAAAGAAAATTGCCATGCTCACCGGAGATAATCAAGGAGTAGCAGAAGCAATCGCTGAAGAGCTTGGCATCGATGAGGTTTATGCAAATCTGCTTCCTGAACAAAAAGTAGAGGTTATTGAGAAGTTGAAAAAATCAGGCACTGTGGCCATGATTGGTGACGGTGTAAATGATGCACCCGCACTTGCCGTAAGCCACATCGGTATTGCAATGGGGGCCGCCGGTACGGATGTTGCCCTCGAAACTGCCGATATTGTCCTGATGGGAGATGACCTCAGCAAGCTCCCTTACCTGCTTCAACTTTCCAGAAAGGCCAAAAAGGTTGTTTGGCAAAACATTGTATTTAGCCTTGCCGTAATTGTGATGTTACTTTTTGGCGTATTTTTGATCGACCTGCCGTTAACACTCGGTGTGATTGGGCACGAGGGAAGCACGCTTCTCGTTGTCCTGAATGGTCTCCGCCTGTTAAAGCGGGGAAATCTGATGCCGGATCAGGGCTAAAGTTTTCTTTATCAACAGAAAATTCACTTTCTTAACCCATAATGAAACACCTTAGGGAACGTGCGGTTAAAACATTGATTCCCTCAATGTAATCACAGACAGAAATGACAGCGTTTCACAAACAAGGCTATTTATCTCTGCTTATATCTCTTTTGTGGCTGATATTCAGTTTTCAACAAGCCGCTGCCCAGGAGAAGAGAACATATCAAAGCTTGCAACACGCTCTCTTTTCTAGTGGCCAACTCATCGGTGATCGAGGGGCAAAAAATGTTCAATGGATTAACAATGGCGATCGTTACTCATATTTAGAGAGAAATTTGCAGCACTTTGCTCCTGAAATTAGAATTCATGACCTCATTTCAGGGGAGGACTCTCTTCTGTTTCATCCTGCTGAATACACCTTCCCCCATACTTCTATGCCATTTTATTTTGAGGATTACCGATGGTCGAACGACGGGACCGGTATTCTCTTTCAAACTAATTTTTCATTGGCTTATCGCTATTCGGGCACTTCCGACTACTATTACTTTGATGTAAACTCGGAAGAGATAACTCACATCACACACTCTGCTTTCAATGCTGAACTATCCCCGGACGGCACAAAAGTAGGCTATCACAAAAATGGAGAGATGTTCATATACGACCTTAAAACCGGGTCGGAAAAACAGCTCACAAATTCTGCAGAAGAGCATCTCTACAACGGCCGCTATGGCTGGGTTTATGAAGAAGAATTTAAGATGTCGCAGGCATGGAAGTGGAGTCACGACAGCCGACATATCGCCTATTGGCAGACAGATGAACGTGACGTTGAACAGCTCATTTCAACAGATTATGAAGGTGTTTACCCGGAATACAGCACTGTACCCTACCCTAAGCCCGGGAGCAATAACCCAAGTGTTAAAATTGGGATTTTAGATATTGAAACCGGAGAAAATCAATGGATTGATCTGGATGGTAAAAATGGCCTCATCCCCCGTATCTACTGGACTGCAAACCGTGGGGAATTAGCTGTTGTTTGGATGAATCGGGAGCAGAATCACTTGGAGCTATATTTTTATGATGTGAACTTGCAAAAGAAACGACTGGTGTTGGAAGAGAGAGCAGAAGATGGCTGGATAGATATCTACAGCTTCTTCTCAGATGCAGACGATTATCTCTTTTTCCCAAATGACCGCGAAGATTTTTTCTGGATCTCTGACAGAAGTGGATTTAACCACATCTACCGATACAGCTATGACGGAGATGTTCTGAGTCAAATCACAGAAGGAGATTGGGAAGTTTCCAAGATCTTTACAATCAATACAGAAACAGAGACGATCTTTTATGAATCGACAGAAAAAAATCCTTTGGAGCGTCACCTCTACTCTATTCGTTTTGATGGTTCCGAGAAAACCCGTTACTCAAAAAATCCCGGCCGCCATGAGTTTCAAGTAAGTCCGGATGGTAAATATTACTTTGACAGGTGGTCCAATACACAAACTCCGCACAAAACTGAACTCCGAAGCACAAATAACAACGGCGAATTGATTAAAACCGTAGCTGATAATGCAGCGGTAAAATCATATCTCGAACAGTATACATATCAGCCACGTGAACTGTTCACATTTACCTCTGCAAATGGAACAAAACTGGATGGATACCTGATTCGACCCTACAATTTCGACCCGGAAAAAACGTATCCACTGGTTTTAATGATCTATGGCGGGCCCGGCCATCAGGGAGTATTTAACGAATTTGAAACATCAACATGGGTTCAGTATCTGGCTCAGCAGGGTTACATAATTGCAAACATCAATAACCGCGGCAGCAGCGGCTATGGCCGTGATTTCAAAAAATCCGTTCACAACCAGCTGGGTGTATTAGAGGCCGAAGATTATGCGGCTACGGCACGATATCTTTCACAACGCAGTTGGATTGATGAAAACCGCATTGCTATTCGCGGGCACAGTTACGGTGGCTTTATGGCTGCGCTTTCGGCGGTTCTTCACCCGACTGTTTTCAAAGTGAGTTTGGCAGGTGCACCCGTGACCGACTGGAGGCTCTATAACTCCATTTATAGCGAACGACACATGGGATTTCCCGAAGAGAACAAGGAGAATTACGATTACAGTTCTGTTATGAAGCATGCCGGTAAACTGAGAGCAAAAATGCTGGTAACACACGCCTCTATGGATAAAACAGTACATATTCAAAATACCATGCAGATGATAACAGCTTTTACAGATGCCGGTAAAGATGTTGATTTAAGAATCTTCCCAAAAGGTAACCACGGCGTAGCTTATAACGAGCAGAGTCATCTGCTTCTCTATAAATTTTATACAGAATATCTGGAAAGATATTTGAAGTAGTTGAAAATTGACTAAAAAATATATGATCAAGCCGGATATCAACATCATGAAAGTTGCCATTGAAGCTGCCGAAAAAAATCAAACCCCTTTTGGAGCCGCTTTAGCCATGGGGAACGAACTATTTGCTGCAGCTGCCAATCAAACAAGCAAACTCCACGATCCGACAGCTCATGCAGAAGTAATGGTGATTCGGAAATTATGCAGTCAGCTTAAGAAAACAGACCTGTCCGGGTTTACGCTTTACACCACTTGCGAACCCTGCCCGATGTGCATGAGTGCTGCAATTTGGGCAAGGATTGACCAGGTATTCTACGGTTGTGATATACCAACTATATCCGGAAAAATGGATCAGATTAATTTGAGAAGTGTGGATCTAGCTCAAAATTGTTTCTATGAGATAAAGGTAAAAGGTGGCATTCTGGAAGAACAGTGCCGCTCACTCTTAATAAAATATTCTTAGCGTTTAAGCCGGTAACTCAATCTACATAACGGCTGGTAAATTTCGTTTCGCCTTTGTCAGATCCGATCAGAACAATTTCGTCACCCTCTTTCAGAACGCGATCGGGTGGTGGGTTTACAAGCATCTTCTTATTCTTACAGTTGACGGCTATCACCGTACATCCGGTTTTATGGCGAATATCTGACTCTATCAGTGATTTTCCTGCCAGAGATTTGTCTACCTTAAAGTTGAAAATATTGAGACCTTCAGCTAGCATCATTACTTCTTTATCTTCCATAATGTTAAATATGGAGTTTGCACCCATCGATGCGTAAGACATTACAAAATCTGCGCCTGCTCTGTGCAGGGTATTCACATTTTTTTCATACGTAGCCCTGCTTATGATTTCTATATCCGGGCAAAGTTCACGACAGTAGATTGTTAAATAGATATTAACATCATCGTCATGGGTAGTGATGAGGACGGTATGAGCATCACTCAAACCTGCTTTTCTTAGAATTTCAAGATCAGCCGCGTCACCGAGTATATATTTCCCATTATCATGCTCTTTAACTCGATCCGGATTTTTATCAATGATTCGATAATCGATCTGTCGTTCCTCCAGATTCTTGGCAGCAGCCCGCCCAACACGTCCCGCCCCAATAATAACTACCGGTTCATCTGATATGTGATAAATACTCATTACTTCATCGTATTTACGCAGCTGTTCTACCGTCCCGGCCAAAACCAGTACACTCTCCTTCTTAATTTCTGTATCCGGTTTAGGATGGATAAAATCTCCACGCTCCCAAATACCAACTACATTGACTCCAATATTTTCTCTAAGATTGCTCTCTTTAAGAGTTTTTCCTATTAACGGTGTTTCCTGAACAGTAGCCTCTCCAATAACCAAGTTATCGATATGGCCAATTACATGAACCCTTGCATTACCTCCAAGTGTTCGGCGCGCCAAAGCTCTTCCCAACATATCGCCCAGCTGAATAACCTGAGTAGCACCGGCAAGTTTTAAAACATCTATAGAATCTGCAGAATTAACGGTAGCCACAATTTTTATAGATTCACTAAACTCTCTCGCGGTAAATGTAACATTGGTATTGATAGTGTCGGACTCCGCTGCTACCAACATTGCTGCTTTTCTTATGCAAAGCCTGTTGTAGGTGTCGTAATCTGTTGGATCGAGATTTAATACTTTGTAATCCAAATCTGACAAGTCCAGGGCTTTCTGCAGATCAGGCTCAAGAATCACATAATCTATCTTATACGCTGCCAACTTTTTGATCAGTGCTTCAGTCACTGCATTTAGTTTAGTAATAATTACATGTCCCGATGTGTTCGGATCAACGCTTTTTGGAGCTCTGGCTTGATTTTGTGCTTTCATCCACGGGGCGTAGAAAAATTCAATAAATGTGAATGGAAGCATTACTAAGAGAAACAAAACACCTGAAAATATCACCACCATAGAATAAGCTCTGCCTAAGTCTGTGGTAAATACAATATCACCAAAACCGAGTGTAGACATTGTAACCAGTACCCAGTAAAATCCGGTAATCCAGGAGTGTTCATGCCCTTCATACATAGAGATGTAATGAAAGATGATAGCATAGGCTACATACATTGCCACCAATACCCCAACAAATTTCATCAGTTTTTTGATGTTGGTCTTGGTGCGTCTGTTGGCAAAGAAGTAAGCGAGTTGAGATCCTAAAAACTTCAAATGGAGCCTCGTCTGTTAATTAAATTCATTATCTGTCCAAAAAAACAAAAATATGACATAAAGTATACACTGTTTTACAAATTGCTATCGAATTAATTGGAAATTCACACCTTTAAATGGTTACTTTTGAGTGCTTCACCCCAAGCCTAAAATTTTAGATAAAATATTTGTGTTCCGCTACATTTTAGTTGTCGCCAGTTTACTATTATTCTCTACGACACTCTCGGCTCAAAGCTCAGATCGTCTGGCCCCTATACCCAATGTATATTTGGACTGTAGTTCATGCGATGTATCCTACATCCGTTCCAACATCACATTCGTAAATTACGTGCGGGACCAAGACGACGCTTCCATCTATTTACTGATCAACGACCTAGCCACCGGCGGCGGCGGTAGAGAATATACACTAATATTTTCTGAAATCGGACTTCAGAATGGACGATCTGACACTCTTCGTTATGTCTCCTCAAGCACAGACTCTAACGATGAACGAAGAATTGGCCTGAATCGATATATCAAAATTGGCTTAATGCCCTACATTACCGGGACTGTAGCCATTCGATCTCTTGATATTTTTTATGAAGCGCCGGATACGGACCCCTCCGATGATGAGGATGAAATAGTTGACCCGTGGGACAGCTGGGTATTTGATGTTAACATCAGGTCTAATCTTAGCGGTCAGGCGAGTGAAACAAATTTTGGTTTATATACAGGTCTGGAAGCAGAACGTACCACTCATACCTGGAAAATCAGGGCCCGGGCACGCGGAGAAATTCGCAGGCGTACACTGGAAGTTTCGCGCGGAACCCTGAACATCAACCGCGACTGGGGTAACTACTGGCACATGGTTGGTTACAGTATTAGCGATCACTCCACATTTGCCATATTCTCAAGTGCTTC
>CAZHUP010000045.1:0-16170 GCA_964535495.1 uncultured Rhodohalobacter sp. | reverse complement strand
AAATCCATCATCCAGTTGTAATCTTTCCAGGCAACATAGAGCTCAACCTGTGTAAACTCAGGGTTGTGAAATCGGGAGAGCCCTTCATTTCTGAAATCTTTGGAAAATTCATAAACACCGTCAAAACCACCCACAATCAGACGTTTTAGATAGAGCTCATTTGCAATACGCAGGTAAAGATCCATGTCGAGCGTATTGTGGTGAGTTACAAAAGGACGTGCAGACGCTCCCCCGTAAATTGGCTGAAGAATCGGGGTCTCTACTTCCAGATAACCGCGATCATTCATAAAGTTTCGCATTGTCTGAACCATCTTTGTACGTTTTACAAAAACATCCCGCACTTCCGGGTTAACAATCAGATCAACATATCGCTGACGATAGCGCTGCTCTTTATCTGTAAATGCATCGTATGTAACCGTTTCACCGGCTTCGTTTTCCACCTCTTTTGGAGTGGGAATTGGGCGGACAGTTTTTCCCAAAAACTCAAAAGATTCGGCACGGATGGTTGTCTCACCGGTACCTGTTTTAAATAAAAACCCTTTGATACCGACAAAATCACCGATGTCGGTCAGCTTTTTAAAGACCTTATTATAGTTGTCGGTACCGAGATCATCGGTGGTAACATCATCCCGACGGATATAAACCTGAATAGTGCCTTTAGAGTCCTGAAGTGTAAAAAAAGAGGCTTTACCCATAATTCGACGTGTCATTACACGTCCCGCAACGGAAACTCGCTTTGCGTCGCCCGGCTCGTCCGGTGTATCGGTCAGATAGTCGTTCTCATTGTCTAAAATGTCCTGAGAATAGTGAGTAACATCGTACTCGTAAGGAAATGGGTTAACATTCAGCTCTCTGAGTTTTTCAAGCTTTTCCAGTCTGATTTCCTGCTGTTCACTAAGTGAAGGTTCAGCGTTGCTCATTACGTATTTATCTATGTTTTAAAACTATATTTTGAATCAATTGAAGCTTTGAAAGATATGAAAATTGAACAGTAATTAGCAGATGCAATTTTCTTATATTAGAAGAGTACATCAATTCCTTAAAAGATTCTCATTGGGAGTGATCGTTTGAATCAATTAGATTTTCTCTCAATGATTGTAAAAGAGAAAATATTGCCTGAATTACTAGAGCACCCGTCTATACCGGATGAGATTATTGTTGCATTTGAACCGCTTACCATCGAAACAACAGGAGGAGATCGCGACACATCAGAAAGTATAACCGGAACGTTACTACTTAAGAGAATGGCTGATCAGTTTATTGACGGGAAAACGATTGATGTGTTTACCGAAAAATATGAGAAGCCCAGAGCGTTTATCGACGGGGAAGAGGTATCAGTCAGTTTTTCACATACCAGCGATGCTATTGTTGCAGCAATATCAACATCGTTAAATGTAGGAATTGATATGGAATCAACAGAAAGGACAGTGCACGAACGGCTGGCCTCCCGTATGAAATCAAAAGAAGAGAATAGCCGGATCTATAGTAATCATCCCTTAATTCGTGTGTGGACTTTTAAAGAAGCTGCTTTAAAAATGATCGGCACCGGATTGAGAAAACCGATGAACCAGGTCACTGTTTCCGTAGATAAGAAAGATCTGTTTAATGCAGAATTTGATGATGGAAACAGGGCAAAAATTTGTAGCTTTATCCATCAAGAACATTGGATATCCATTTGCTATAAATCACTACCATAACACCCTCCAAAAAGAATCACATTTCTATGGACATCACATCCCTAAATCGTGACCAGATTACCCAAGGTTTAGTTAAAGCCAGATCCCGTCACACTGATAAGTCAGAGACCGTACGAATTCTGTTTTCACCGCAAATTATCGACCAGAACAATATCGACGAAGTTTTCAAAATTTACTCTCAAATTGATAGAGATGATTTTGATACTGTAGTGATTGTAGAATCGCATCCGGGAAGTGCCGAAAAGAAACTTCCTATGCCATCTTTTAAATCTGTTCAAACATCGCTTGGAGAAATTCTTGCAAATGATAAACTTCGTAATGACTTTTGTGACGAAGATGATGATTTCTTTATCGATGATGAAGCGTTTGATGAAGAGCTCAGCCTTTATGATCAACTGATGATGCTGCAATGCACACTGGACGATTTTACCGTACTAAGTATTCAGATTACGGATGAGAACTCATTTATCATTAAAGAGCTGGCCTACGCGCTTGAAGAAATTTTGGCATCCAAAAATGCGCTGATCGTTTTCTGTTGTGATATGGAAAATGAGAATCGTGAAGAACTTGATAAAGTTCTATCGCTCTACAGAGAAGGAAACATGAGCGCCTTGATGAACTACGTTAATTCCGGAGATTCAAAAATTGAAGGTCTCGGAGCATTTATTGCCGGGTTGATTGTTGCCAAGAAATGGGGTTTGAAGTTGACATTCAGTTCTATGGACGACGCAAAGTCTGAGCACGCCAATTTGCTTGCCGGCTACGCTGAAATGCAGCCACAGGCTATATTTAAGTGATGAAACCTAAACCCGCTGTAACTGTAATTGGCACCGGGGCAGTTGGCTCTGTGTGGATTGATTATTTTAGGAAAGCGGGTTACACTATAAAATCTGTCTGGAACAGTAATTCAGGCGAGATTTTTCATACCGAATATGAAAATAAAAAAGTAACCGGTCGGTCTTATCCACAAAAGGAGACAGAAATTGGTGATCTTCTTTTAATAACCACTCCGGATTCGATTATAAGTGAAGTTTCTGAACAACTCTCAAAGATTGAAACGGACTGGCATAAAAAAAATGTAGTTCACTGCTCCGGCAGTTTTTCAGCGGAGATACTAAACCCTCTGGCTAAATTGGGTGCTAAAACTGCTTCAATGCATCCAATTCAGACTTTTAAAAAAGGTGATGATTCCAAAAGGCTGAATAACATCTATATCAGCCTGCAGGGAGATGAAGATTTAATTCGAGATCTCAAGGATATTGTAAACGATTTAAATTCGAATCCGCTGATTTTAGATGAAAAACAGAAACAAGCTGTTCACATATCAGCTGTTTTTGCATCAAACTATTTAGTGGCTCTGCTCAATACCTCCGATACTATCTTGAAAGAACAGGGTATTGAAAATGGAGTTCAGATTCTGAAGCCATTAATCGTGCAAACACTTCATAATATTTTTGAGAAAGGAACTTTACTCTCGCTCACAGGACCCGTTTCCCGGGGAGATAGCTCAACTATTAGTGATCACTTAGAACGGTTATCAAACGATCATGAGATAAGAGAACTCTACAGAGTTTTGGGACGTGTATGCCTTGGTATCATTAAAGAACAGAATAGTTTGTCTGAAGAGCAGATTTCAAATATTGATAAACTCTTTGGTTAGGGTTAACGGTTAATCCAAACTCATGTCTAGTAACGATTTTTACCAAAAGGTTTATAAAGTAGTAGAGCAAATTCCACTTGGCTATGTGACGAACTACGGTGCCGTTGCCGGATTTATTGGTGTAAAGTCAGGTGCAAGAATGGTGGGGTATGCGTTGAATCAACTTGCTGATCAACCAATGGGAGAATCTATTCCGGCTCATCGTGTTGTAAATAGACTGGGACAACTTACAGGTCGAGCATATTTTGGCGGGGATGCGATGAAAGAGAGACTGAAACAGGAGGGAGTTGCGTTTAAAGAGGAGTATACGGTAGATATGGATAAACACTTTTGGGATCCTTCTGTTGAATTGAATCCGGAAATTCTGAAATGATCCCTGCGGCGCTCTGAATTGGGAAAAAAAATCCTTAATTTTGAAGGCTTAGTAAAAATCAGAATTGCTTGAAATTGGTTAAAAATGCCAACCTGGACTTTACACACAGAATTTAAATTTGATGCCGCTCATTTTATCGACGGCTACGACGGAAAATGTGGACGAATGCACGGACACACCTACAAAGTGCATATTGCTGCAAAATCTCACGAGCTGAACCCATCAAAATATCTGAAAACTCCGGATATGGTTTGTGATTTTAAAGAGCTTAAATGGGCAGCTTCCGATTCTAATAAAGGTGGATTGGATCACTCCGTTTTGAATGAAGAGATTCCGGTCGCAACCACTGCTGAGAGAATTGCTGAATATATCCACAAAGAAACCACAAAAAGAATACCCGGAAATATAGAATTAAAGGTCACCGTTTGGGAGACCGAAACAAGCTGGGTTGAATACACCGATCAAGATGTTTAAGAAAGAAGAAGCTGCAAGAATTACTAAAGAAGATATCAATGCTCTGGATCAGGTTGAATATCCACTGATGGAAGATTTTTACACAATTCAGGGAGAAGGATCCCATACCGGCCGGCCGGCATATTTTATTCGGACAGCTGGATGTGATGTAAACTGCTGGTGGTGTGATGTGAAAGAGAGCTGGGATGAAGAGAAACATCCTCGGGTAAAAACTGCGGAGATTGTTAAGAGAGCGGTAGACAGCGGGGCAGAGTTTGCCGTGATAACCGGTGGAGAGCCTTTGTTACACAATCTTGAACCATTAACGGTTCGCTTGAAACAGGCAGGTCTTAAAATTCATATTGAGACAAGCGGTTCATCTCCACTATCAGGTCAGCTCGACTGGATTACTCTATCACCTAAGAGATTTAAAAAACCTTTGGAAGAAGTTTTTCCATATGTGGATGAACTCAAAATAGTGGTGCTTACCAACAAAGATCTGGCATGGGCAGAGGAAAATGCAAAAAAGTGCCCCTCAAACACACAATTACTTCTACAGCCTGAGTGGGAAACTCCTAAATCGATTCCCCTTATTGTCGATTACGTGAAAAAAAATCCTGAATGGGGAATTAGTTTGCAGACACATAAGTTCATAAACGTACCTTAACAGAACTGCAGACACTACTTACCTTTTATTATTAAAAAATGACTTACGAAGAATCATCAGTACTCATTACCGGTGCGAGTCAGGGTATAGGGAGAAGTATATCTATTGCTTTTGCCGCAGCACTGAACCGACCGTTATTATTGTTAGCCAGAAATGAGAAGAATCTTTTAGAAACCAAGAAGTTTTGTATTGAAGCAGGGGCCAAAGATGTTGCGATTTTGACTTGTGATGCGACAGATGAAGAACAAGTTAAAGCATTACAAATACCTGATGGATTCCCCGAGCCGGGAACCATTATCAATAATGCAGGCAGTTTTCTCTATCAGAAAGTGACAGAGACATCTAACAGTGACTTTCAAAAACAGCTTGATATCAATCTGTTTACTGCGGTTAATGTTACGAACCGTTTTTTGCCAAAGATGAAAAAAATGGATCGCTCACTGATTATCAATATCTGCTCGGTGGGTTCTATTCGCGGACTGGCCGATAGTGGTGCATACTCATCTGCAAAACATGCGTTACTCGGTTATACGCGTTCACTCCGTGATGAGCTTCAAGAGACAAGTGTAGGTGTTTCTGCGATCAATTTAGGCCAGACTCATTCACCTTCCTGGGACGATTCGACCATGAGTCCGGAAAAATTAATTAACCCTACAGATGTGGCGAAAATTTTAGTGACTTTAGCAACTCTTTCTCCCCGTTCTCTGGTTGAGGAAATCGTTATTCAACCCCAGCATGGAAGGGTAGAACCGATGTGAGAAATATTAATTCGGGAAACTTTGAAATCTTCGGAACATAACGATCCGGAGTCAGTATGATATTATTGTAATATCTACCCTGGTATTACATGAGTACCCCGAATAATAAGCCAACGTAGAAAAAGAGCCCAGGTTGATAGCCCGGGCTCTTCTTTTTTATGGGTACTTGTGAAACGGGTCGCCTGACTCATTGAGACTGGGTACTAAATGGTAGCTATGGTATTTCAATAATTCTTCAGAACTAAGAGAAAATTTTTATTACATAGGGAATACCATCCGTTTTAGAACCATTGATTAATTGTCCTGTTTATCAACTAACCTCACACCTCACATCTCGCCACTATATAACATGAATTTCATGCAGGCCGCCGTCTCTGATCTGTACAGTACGGTGGGGATACTTTCGAACCATGTCGTAGTCGTGAGTAACCATCAGAACAGCCATACCTCGATTATTAATCTGCTGCAGTAACTCCATAATTGAACTGCTTGCTCCGGGATCAAGATTTCCGGTTGGCTCATCAGCTAAAAGAAGGCGAGGTTCATTGGCCAGTGCACGGGCAATAACTACACGCTGTTGTTCACCTCCTGAAAGATCTTTGGGCATTGATTTTCGCTTGTGGCTCAGCCCTACAAGACCGAGAACTTCCAGTACCCTATGTTTGATGAATCGTTTTTTTTGACCGGTTACCTGTAGCGCAAAGGCCACATTTTCGAATACATTGCGATCGGGCAGCAGTTGAAAATCCTGAAATACAATTCCCAATCGACGACGTAAGTGCGGGATCTCCTTATCATTTAAACTGCTCACGCTGTAGTCAGCTACACGAATCATTCCCTGATTAGGTTTGATATCGCTATAGAGAAGTTTGAGAAATGAACTTTTCCCGGCTCCGGTTTTGCCAATTACGTAGCAAAACTCGCCTACACCAAGTGTAAAATTCACACTGTCTAAAACGGGTTCACTGTCGTAAGCTACTGTTACATCGTGCATCTCAATTACATCACTTTCGCTCATTGTAATACCATAGTTATTCTTAAACTTTTTTCGTGAGCCGGTTCAAGGGCAAAACCATCAAACGCGTTTAAAATAGAAAATTCTGTCTTCTTAATAATATTTTCTATTTCAGGTAACGTATAAATACGCTGTCGGTGCTCCTCATGAAATGCTTCAATAACGTTGCCGTCCTCAGCACTTAATTTTTCAATTTTAAAACGATTCGTGTGTTCCCTTTTTTGGGCGTTGTAGCTGCTTTTTCTGTGATAACGATAGAGATTGTTTACTCTTCGCGCTTCATTGTTCAGGTATTTAATCGCAATCCTTGAATTTCTTGGAGTGGTAAAATCATAAATAAAGATGCCTCCGGGGTTTAAAGCTTTTTTTACCTCGTTATGTAATTTTAAAATTTCCTCTTCACTGTGCAGGTAATTCAGGCTGTCAAACACCATAAAAATAACATCGAATGTTTGATCCATATTTAAATCAAGGAAATTTCTTGTCAGGAACTCTACATCAGATCGTGCACTTTTCGCTTTCATCTTGGCAACACGTATCATCTCAGCTGAACCATCTGTTGCAGTGATTTCATAGGCGGCTAGCTCTTCCAGAGAGAGTGCCATAGTGCCGGTTCCGCATGCAAGTTCAAGCACAGAAACGGCCTCGGGATGATAGAGGTAAATAATTTCGTCGATGTAGTCCGTCCACGTTTCGTAATCTACCTCAATCATTACATCATCGTAGATTTCCGCTAATGCCGAATATGTAGAATTGATCTGTTTTTTATTCGTCACGAGCGGGCAACCTATTTTTGATTAAGGCCATCTTAACGGCAAGGTTATAGGCAGCAGTGAATGATTCAGAGTTTGCTCTGTTTTGACCGGCAATATCATAGGCTGTGCCGTGATCGGGTGAAGTGCGAATAATGGGTAAACCTGCGGTAAAGTTGACACCTTTGCCAAAACTCAAAGCTTTAAACGGTATCAAACCCTGATCGTGATACATGGCTAAGATCGCATCATACTGAGTCTGTTTTCTGCTGCCAAAAAATCCATCAGCAGGGAATGGTCCATCAGCTCGAATTCCTTTTTTACGAATTTCATTTAGAGCCGGTACGATGTATTCAGCTTCCTCTGATCCCAAGACCCCACCATCCCCTGCATGTGGATTCAATCCCATAACCGCTATTTTTGGATTTTTGATACCGAAATTTTCGAGAAGACTTATATGTAAACTTTCGATTTTATCGACTATGTCTTTTGAGTTGATTGCAGCGGCTACTTCTTTTATCGGGATGTGTCCGGTAAGCAACCCAACTCTGAGTTGATCAGTGGCCAGAATCATCGTTACCATTTCAGCCCCGGTTTTTTCAGCCAGGAATTCTGTGTGTCCCGGATAGATATAGCCGGCTTTGTGAATCGCTTCTTTTGAGATTGGGGCAGTAACAAGTGCATCTGCCTGCTTGGCAAGACAACAGTTAATCCCGTACTCCACTGCTTTCATCGATGTTAGCCCTGCTTTTTTTGTGATTTTTGAGGGCTGTATATCCATTTCATCAATATCTGTAATAGATAAGATATTTACTGAACCTTCTTTTTTATCGGATATTTTTGATATCCGATGTCGATCAACACTAATGTTCAAACTCTTTTCATAGTATTGAAATACTGTTTCCAAACCGATTATGACAGGAGTAGAGGCGCTCAGGTCAACATTGGAGAGGTGCTTCAGAACCACTTCGGGCCCGACACCGTTAAAATCTCCCATGCTGATTGCAATCGTTGGTTTCATGAAAAAATGGTAAAACATTTAAACGCCCGACGAAAAGTCTCATGTATCAAATGTGAGACTTTTCAGGTATGATGAATTTAATTATATAAAGCCTTGATAAAGTTTTTAAAACCGACATCAAAGGTAACTGCTTTTCCGGATCAGTGATCTATGACTCAGAAATTAATCTGAAATCACCTAATCCAGTGGTGGCCTCAAAAATCAATTCCCGGTTAGGGTATTCCCAGATTTCACGAGTAGGCTGATTTGGAAGAAGTCGCCGATCAATATTGGATGGCGGTCCATAGAGAATATAGGCTCTTCCCCGATCTGATTCATATCCGGGAACCTGCAAACTCGAAAAGTTTTGATAAGCAAAATCTATTCTTCGATAATATTCGGCCATCAATTCATTAAACTCTGTGTCAGGTGTTGGATCTCTTTCTGCCCAGAATTCTCTGAATTTGCGTTCCCGTTCAGATCTTGATCCTGACTTCAGGTCTCGGAGTTCCCGGTCACTTACAATATATTTCAGCATTTCGATCGAAACGTCAAGATTATATAGAGCTACCGGCATATCAATCCAGCGGGACTGGATACTTTTCTCACCGACAACTTTATCCTGCTCTAAATCTTTCAGTTCAATTTTATAGCCTGCATTCTCAAATTCGGCGTTTGGAATATCTACAAATGCATAGTAAAAACCTGAATCACCGGTTTGAAATTGGAGAGCGATACCTTCACCTTTTTTACTTATAGAAGACTGTGAAGCAATAAATACGTTATCTGAACCAATCACAGTTTTGTAATGAGGATCTGCTGTTGATGATCTTTCACCATTTTGGGCTCTGTAAATTGAAAGCTCATACCGATCCTCTATGTTCTCGTTACCACTGTTTGGTAATCGAATTAAAGCTGTAAAATCCTGTCCGTAAAGAACATTCGAACCATAGTTTAACAAAATTGCAGATAGCTGATCACCGGAATTTTCTAAACTATTTGTGAGCATGAAATCGGCTTTTTCCAGCTCAGCGGGATTTGGCACTGTAATTGGGCGAATTTGAGATGGAAGTTCTCTTTCAGATCCGCCACGTGCAAGCTGCAGTTGATAGTGATATTCTCCGGGAGCTAAGCTAGCTGATAGCACACCCTGGGTATGATCAAACCGGGAGCGGGTATCTTCAAATGTTTCAACCCATACAGTATCACTCCACATCTCTCTGAATACGGGAACTCCCGATGGGGTTGATTGACGGCGGGATTGGCGCGGTTCACCTTCAAAAACTTCAAATCCTATTCGTACAGGCGCAAAATATTCCAGCTCAGAACTTGGTGCATCCATATTGGGTCGTTTCCTTAAAAAGGGAAGAAAATCGTGTTCTAAACGAAACAGTACACCGACTACTGATGTGGAATCTTTTTGAGGTAATACGACGTGGTCAGAAAAAGCAGATGGTTGATCAATCTGCCTTAAGAGCGACTCATAAGAGTTTTGTCTCTGAGCGTCGGCATCTGCTGCTGAGAATAGAAGTATTGCAATGAGGAAACAGGTTATTCTATACATTATATTGCGTTCTCGTAATAATTTATGTGTTGAACGTACGAAATCATTGACATATTTGGAACGAGAACGATACAATCAGTATTATCAGTCCGAAAAATTAATTTAAAATCTACCAAAGACATGAAAGAAGACTGGCTAGACGGTTTATTAGATTCATTGAGAAATGAAGAAGCAAAGATTAAACAGGGCGGAGGAAAAAAAAGGATTGAAAAAGAGCACAAAAAAGGAAAACTGACGGCTAGAGAACGTATTGGAATGCTTCTTGATGAAGGTGAAGAGCTGACAGAGCTTGGGTTGTGGGCTGCCTACGAAATGTATGAGGAAGAGGGCGGTTGCCCGTCCGCCGGAGTTGTGATGGGGACTGGAAAAGTGAGCGGCAAAACCTGCATGATTGTAGCTAACGATGCTACAGTGAAGGCCGGTGCCTGGTTTCCGATGACAGCAAAAAAGAATTTGCGAGCTCAGGAGATTGCCATTGAGAATCATCTGCCAATAATTTACCTGGTTGATTCAGCCGGAGTTTACCTGCCGATGCAGGATGAGATTTTTCCCGATAAAGAACATTTTGGGCGTATTTTCAGAAATAATGCAGTTATAAGCGCTAAAGGAATTCCGCAAATTGCCGCGATTATGGGTAGTTGTGTGGCAGGGGGTGCTTACCTTCCTATTATGAGCGATGAAGCTCTGATTGTTGACGGTACCGGAAGTGTATTTTTAGCCGGCAGTTATTTGGTGAAGGCAGCTATTGGAGAGGATGTGGACAATGAGACACTCGGTGGTGCAACTACTCATACAGAAATTAGCGGCGTTACCGATTATAAAATGAAGGATGATACCGAGTGCTTGCTTACAATTAGAGATCTGGTCGATAAGCTAGGGCCAAAAGAGAAGGCCGGGTTCAATCGTAAAGAGCCGGTTAAACCTGAAGTTACGCCGGAAAAGATGCTCGAAGAGTTCCCGGCCGACCGTACCAAGCCGTATGATATGCATACGGTAATAAGGAGTGTGGTAGATTCCGGTTCTTTTACAGAATACAAAAAAGGATACGGCAATACGCTTATTACCGGCTATGCACGAATTGATGGGTGGAGCGTTGGAATTGTGGCAAATCAGCGAAAAATTGTAAAGAACAAGCAGGGCGAGATGCAGATTGGCGGAGTGATCTATTCAGACAGTGCTGATAAGGGAGCTCGTTTTATCATGAACTGTAACCAGAAAAATGTACCCATTATCTTTCTGCAGGATGTAACAGGATTTATGATCGGAAAGAGAAGCGAACACGGCGGTATTATTAAAGACGGTGCAAAAATGGTGAATGCCGTGGCAAATTCTACAGTGCCAAAAATCACCATTATAGTTGGCAACAGCTATGGCGCAGGAAATTATGCCATGTGCGGTAAAGCGTACGATCCGCGCTTTATCTACGCCTGGCCCACAGCTCAGATAGCTGTTATGGGAGGTACCCAGGCAGCTAAAGTACTCACACAGATACAGGTTTCTTCTCTGGAGAAAAGGGGGGAAGAACTCTCTGAAGAGGATAAAGCAGAAATTCTGCAGAGAATAAAAAGCAGATACGATAAACAGACCGATGTTCGGTACGCTGCAGCAAGATTATGGGTTGATGAAATTATCCACCCGGCAGCTACACGGGCAAGAATCTCCGAAGCTATCGAATGTGCAGATCATAACCCTGTAATTCCTGAATTTAAGACAGGGGTTTTGCAGGTCTAATTATTTGGGAGAGGTGATTTAATCACCTGGCAACGGTAATCATTACTAAATAAAAATCTTGTGATTTTTAAGAAATGAACATGGGTTTCTTCTGAACAGACTGCATAATTTTTGATGGATACATCTGGATTAGTAGCAGTTAAATAGAAGGAATCCGGTTTCAGAACTTCGATTAAAATCACGATATTTAATTCTCGATGTTTTAAATAAAAAAAGGAGCTATTTGTGAAAGAGTTTATAAGAATTGCATCAGGGCAGGGATTTTGGGGCGACTTGCCAAATGCGCCTGTAAATCAGGTGAAACGTGGCGAAATTGACTATCTGGTTATGGATTACCTTGCCGAAGTTACAATGTCGATCATGCAAAAACAGCGCATGAGAAATGAAAATTACGGTTATGCCCGAGACTTTGTAAATGTCATTGAAGAGACGCTGGATGAAATAAAGAATAAAGGGGTTAAAGTTGTATCAAATGCTGGAGGTGTGAACCCTAAAGCGTGTAAAGATGCCATTTTAAAACTGGCTAAAGAGAAAGGATATACCGGTTTAAAAGTTGCAGTAGTGGATGGGGATGATATACTTCCAAATCTGGACGAAATAATCGATCAGGGGCATAAATTAAAAAACATGGAAACCGGTGCTCCAATCACTGAAGTGAAAGATGAGCTGCTCAGTGCTAATGTATATTTTGGTTGCAGACCTATTGTTGAAGCTCTCAAAAAGGGCGCTGATATTGTTATTACCGGCCGTGTTACTGATACGGGATTAACTCTTGCTCCTATGGCATACGAATTTGACTGGGACTTTAATGACTACGATTTGATGTCGACCGGAACAATAGCCGGACACATTATTGAGTGCGGTGGGCAAGTTTCAGGTGGTAACTTTACAGATTGGGAAAAAGTAGAGGATTTTGTTGATATCGGATTTCCAATTATTGAAGCACATCCGGATGGTACTTTTTACGTTACCAAGCATGAAAATACTGGTGGCTTGGTTTCAGAAATGACGGTAAAGGAGCAGTTGCTCTATGAAATAGGTGATCCATCCAGTTATATAACTCCGGACTGTATTGCAGATTTCTCAACAATTCAGTTAAAGCAAGACGGTGAAAACCGTGTCAAAGTATGGGGCATAAAAGGCAAGCCGGATACTCCCACCTATAAAATATCTGCCAGCTATATAGACGGATACAAACTTTCTTCTACGCTGGTTTACAGCTGGCCTGATGCATTTAAAAAAGCTAAAGTGGCCGGTGATATACTGTTGAAACGAGCGGAGAAGCTGGGCATAAAGTTTAGAGACACAAATATTGAATTTGTGGGGCTGAACGCGTGTAATGAGAATATTGATGAGCTCGATAAAGATCTTAGTGAATTAAATGAAGTTCAGCTTCGCGTTTCTGTTCATGGAGACTCCCGCGAAGATTTGAATAGATTTGGAATGGAAATCGCACCTTTAATTCTAACAGGCCCAAGTGGAGTAACAGGATTTGCAGGCGGCAGACCTAAAGCCAGCGAAGTTGTTGCATATTGGCCTGCACTAATGGATAAAGAAGCTGCAACACCGCGTGTGACGGTATATGATATCTGATAAATCGATCGAAATTTGATAAGAAGTAGAATGAATAGTTCTTTAACTTATCTACTTCAAGTTTTTAGAATACGATTTTAATAAATACTAACTGGCATTAAGGAATTGATATGGTAATTGGGATTATCGGAGCAGGAATTTCAGGACTAACGGCAGGGCGTCTGCTGGCACAAGCCGGCCATGATGTAACCATTTTTGAAAAAAGCAGAGGATATGGCGGACGCATGGCTACCCGATATGCAGGGAAAGACCTGCAGATAAAATTAGATCATGGGATATCCTTTTTCTCGGCCGATTCTCCGGAATTTCAGGAATTCACGGCTGAACTTCTTGAGAAGAAAATTATCAAACTTTGGGGTGATAATTTTAAGTTTTGGGATGGCGAAAAAATGATTAATCGCAATCCTAACCAACAAGACAGAGCTACATTTACCGCCGTTGATGGAATGAATTCTGTAGGTAAGTATTTAAGTCGCTGGGTTGATATCAAGAATAATGAACAAGTTGGCGGGCTTACACATATAGGGGAAAACAGACGAAAGAAACGTTCCTGGATGATCAATTTACTTTCCAGAGAGACATTTGGTGCAGATGCTGTTATTATTGCAACTCCTGCACCTCAGGCTTACGGAATTTTAAATTCAACAACAGATGAAACCTCCACTCTAAAAATGATCCGGGACATTGATGAAGTTTCATACAACCCATCGTATTCGTTGATGCTTGGTTATGGAGAGAAAGAAACTCCGGAGTGGAATGGAATTCACTGCAATAACAGCTCAATTCGATTTATTTCTAACGAAGCCTCTAAACACGATGGTGACAAAGAGTGTACTTTAGTTGTTCACTCAACGGGGGCTTTTGCAAGAAAACACAGACATTCAGACGAAGATACCGTTAAAAAGGCACTTCTTTCCGAACTGTCCGAAATTATCGGAGGATGGAGCGTAACACCCGATTGGAATCAACTTCATTTCTGGAGATTCAGCCAGCCGACCAAATCTTTAAAACGTCCATTCTTCGAAATGGAAATTGAAGAGACACCGCTTGCTCTAATTGGCGATTATTTTGAAGGCAGTGACATTGATGCAGCGTATCGATCAGGATACAAGCTGGCCAATCATTGGATTGAAAAGTACAAAGGCTGGGAATGATTAATTTCTGCGTCAGGTTTTCAAAGGGTATTACATAATCAATAAGACCTGAGAGTGGATTCTTTAAAGAAGCTAAATCGATATTTACGGAAGTATAAAGGCACCTTATTACTGGGGGCACTTTTTTTAACCGCGTCTAATTTCTTTCTGATTTGGATTCCGGTATTTATCCGGAGAACAATGGATGAAGTAGAGCACCTTGTGGGAGATTATTCCGGTGAATTTACTTCTGTTTTTCAGGTTCTTTTCAGCAGTGAAGCCGGGGTCATTCTTGCCATCAACTCCCTTTTGTTGATTGGCACTGTATTGATGTACGGAATATTGCTGTTTGCAACCAGGCAGACTCTCATCGTCAGTTCCCGAAAAATTGAATTTGATATCCGAAACCGGATCATCGATAAGCTCTTCAAACTACCCCAAAGATATTTTGCTTCTAATAAATCAGGGGATGTTTACGTAAGGGCTACTGAAGATGTAGCCAGAGTGCGCGAGTATTTTGGCCCTGTTTTGATGTATACCATCAACACTTTTACCAGAGCCGGTTTTATCATCACCATGATGATTATTGTTAACCCAAAATTAACCTTTTGGGCACTAATTCCACTTCCGTTCCTCTCCGCGTTTGCTTATTGGGTGAGTGGATTTATCAACAAGTATCAGTTGATTATTCAGGAACAATACTCTGAAGTAGCCGGTCGCGCTCAGGAATCATTCAATAGTATTCGATTGATAAAAGCTTTCAACAGGGAGGAGTACGAACAACATCGGTTTGAAGAGATTAGTGACTCGTATCGCCAGAAAAAGCTGAAGTTGGACATGGTAGAATCTCTGTTTCATCCAACATTAAACCTTCTAATTGGGGCTTCAGTTGTTATTGTTGTTTGGCAGGGTGGTTTGATGGTGATTGATGGGGTGATAACGGTTGGTAATATTGCTGAATTTGTTATTTATGTGGCTTATTTAACGTGGCCGGTGGCATCATTGGGCTATACGGTAAACACTCTTCAGAAATCGCTGGCGTCGTGGGAAAGAATTGACAAAATGCTGACAGAACCTATTGAAATCAAAGATGATAAAGAGAAAAAATCTGAAGATGAGATTAAAGGTAAAATTGAGTTTAAAAAAGTAAGCTTTTCTTATCCCGGAGCTGACGAAATAGCATTGAAAAATATAAGTTTTGAAATTGAGCCGGGTAGTAAAGTGGCTATTGTTGGCAGAACCGGTTCAGGGAAAACAACACTTGTTAATCTAATTCCTCGCCTGTTTGATCCTACCGAAGGCGAAATCTTAATTGATGGAATTAATATTAAAAACTGGAATTTATCCCAGCTCAGGGATTTGGTGGGATATGTTCCACAGGAGACATTTCTGTTTTCTACTACGATAAAAGAGAATATCGCTTTTGGAGTGGAAAATGCCTCAATGAAAATGATAGAAGAGGCTGCAGATCATGCTCAGGTTTTAGATAATATTTTGGAATTTGAGAAAAAATTTGAGACCATGGTAGGAGAACGGGGAATAACCCTATCGGGTGGACAAAAACAGAGAACTGCGATAGCAAGAGCACTTATCAAAGATCCAAAAATAATTGTACTGGATGATTCTTTAAGCGCAGTAGACACCAAAACTGAAGAGGCAATACTGAATCATTTGAATGAAAAGTTGTCTGATAGAACGACAATCATGATTTCACATCGAATATCTACAGTTAAAAACGCCGATATAATTTTTTATATTCAGGACGGTTCTATAA
>CAZHUP010000044.1:2327-17259 GCA_964535495.1 uncultured Rhodohalobacter sp. | reverse complement strand
CCCAGATTACCCCAGATATGGTAATCCACATCACTCAGTTCAATAGCTTGTTCAAACTTCTGTATAGATTCCTGAAATCTGCCCTCATGAAAGTAGAGTGTTCCAAGGTTTGAGGAAGCGCGGTGGTTGGGACGGAGTTCCAGAGATTTTTTGAAAGCCTCTTCAGCCTTCCTGCTTTCATCAATGTTAAAATAAGCAGCTCCGAGGCGGTAATAGGCGCTGTAATTGTCCGGGGTCCATTCGGTAACCTTTTTGAACATATCAACAGCCTCATTATACCTGCCGTTGCCATAATAGAAGAAGCCCAGTTGATTGTACCCGTCCCAATAGGTCTCTTTGAGCTTGATAGCTTTCTTATATTCCTGTTCGGCTTGATCGGTCCTGCCCATGCCACTGTAGGCTTTGGCTAATTCAATTTGAGCTTCATAGACAGGTTTATCCCGCTGTTCCAGATTTTCAAGTATATCAAGTACGTCTTCATGGCGCCCCATTCCGTTGTAAATTATTGCAAGAGTTATATACACCTCCGAAAGCCGGTCGTTTAGTTCAAGTGCCTTATAGGCATACTCAAGTGCCGGTTTTGTCCACTGAACATCATTGTTCAGATAAAATTTGCGCCAGTAAGCTTCACCTAATCCGGCCCATGCACGGGCATATTCAGGATCTATTTCCAAGGCTTCCTCAAACTTATCTATGGCCATTTCTATAGATTCAGGATCTTCAAAACGGCTCAGGAAGCCACGTCCCTGAATAAAAAGTTGGTAAGCCTGAGAAATCAGCGAATTACCTGCATTAATACTGTTTCTCGCTTCCGGTGCAAGTTCTACCTCCAGCATCTCAGCCAGCGTTTTTACCACTTCATCCTGAAGGTGAACGAGATTTGTCCATTCCACCTCTAATATAGATGAATCAATCTGTCGCATGGTTGCTCCATCAACAAGGTTGAGGGACAGCCGGAAATTATCACCACTGCGGTACAGACTACCGGTAACGGCCATATTGGCACCAAATAATTTATTGGCTTCAGATACACTTGTTATTTTTTCGCTGCGAACCTCAGAATTGGGTACTACCCACAATGATCCCATTTGCGCCCCAATCTGAGTAATTTTGCTGGTGAGAATCTCCATAATGCCATCACTAAGCGAGGCCGGAATTGCATCTTCGCTCAGATTAATGAAGGGAAGAACTACAAGATGTTTTTCATCGGGAAGAGCTTCCCCAGTGGTGCTGTTAACCCAGGCGGAATCGAATAACCATAAGCCTCCAAACAGTGCTATTAGTATCACCGCACCTGAATAAAAAACGGGCTTACGGCCTGATAGGCCTGAAATAATTTTGTATGAAGAGTTGAGGATTGGGGGCTGATTGAGGTTTCTACATCTCTTTAGATCGTTTATGACCTCCTTGGCTGATGAATATCGATCATCAGGTTTTTTCTCCAGGCATCGCAATATAAGATCTTTGATTCCGGGTACATTATCATCAGGCAAGCGATCATGTGGTGGATCTTCATTCATCAATTGGTAGCTGATCGCCTGTTCATATTCACCTTTAAAAGGATGAATGCCGGTTAGCATTTCATATAGAATAATCCCAAGAGAAAACAGATCACTTCTCTGATCGATTTTATCTCCCCGCAACTGCTCCGGCGACATATAAGCTAAGGTACCTATACGATTGTTTTCGCGGGTAATGTTTTCTGCCCCTTTTATTCTGGCCAGCCCGAAATCCATTACTTTTATGCGCCCCTTACTGTCCACCATAATATTTTCCGGCTTGAGATCGCGGTGAACGATTCCCTTTTCGTGAGCCGCTGATAGCGCCGAAGCAATCCGGATGCCGTAATTAATTGCCTCCTCTGTTTCAAGATCTCCGTTATCAATAACTGTACGTAGTGTTTTTCCTTCGATATATTCCATCGATATGAAGGGTTTGTCATCATTTTCCTCCACGGAATATATTGTACAGATATTCGGATGATTCAGCGCTGCAGCGGCATGGGCTTCCTGTTCAAACCGTTTCCTGTAATCTTCCTGGGTATTATGTGCTGAGGATAAAAATTTAAGTGCAACCATTCGGCCCAGCCGGGTGTCTTCTGCTTTATAAATTTCTCCCATACCGCCTTCACCGATCTTTTCAAGTACCTTGTAATATGAAATTTTGGTATCTGTCATACGGTAATTATATAGGTGTCATGGGTTCCTACTGACAACCACGGCAGTCATATCATCAGAAAGTTGTTTCTGACCGCTGTGTTTAATACTGGTTTCAAATATTTTTTCCATCACCACTCCGGGATTACTATTTTTATTCCACTCCTTGTTCAATACTTCCTCGAGTCTGTTTTCACCAAACTCTTCTTCATCACTGTTCATGCTTTCAGTAATACCATCGGAGTAGATAAACAAACAATCTCCACGCTTTAAATCGACAGTTGACTCTTCATACTCCTGCAGGTCAAACATTCCAAGAGGTAACCCGCCACACTTCAGTCGCTGATCGATTCTGTTCGTAGTTAGCAGGTATGGATATTCATGACCTCCGTTAGCGTAGTTCAGGACATTTTTTTCTGTATCCAGAATACCCAGGAAAAGAGTTGCAAATTTTTCAGTATCGGTATTTTTAAACAACTGATGGTTGGCAATCTCCAAAACTTTCCCCGGAGAAAAATGGTGGATCAAATGACTTCTGAGTATGGCCTGTAAATTCGACATTAGGAGGGCTGCAGGCATTCCCTTTCCGCTCACATCACCCAGGCATATTGCCCAATGGTGTTGACTGAGAGGGATAAAATCGAAATAGTCGCCACCAACGGAATAGGCCGTTAGGTTTTTTCCGGCCAGCCGATAGCCTGTGATCTCCGGGGGATCGGAAGGAAGTAGTTTTTTCTGAATATCGGAGGCGAGTACCAGCTCACGCTGCATCTCCCGAAAAGCCTCTTCTTCTTCATAAAGACGTGCATTCTCCACCACTTGAGCCGACTGGGAAGCGATAATCGAGAGTAGCCGGCAGTCAGATTCTGAAAAAAACTCCTCATCTTTTTTGTTGTATACCGTAAGGATACCGATCAGGTTTGAGTTAACCATCATGGGGGCACTCAATACCGAATGAATGGAGGTTTCCCAGTTAACCTCACGAAAGCGGGGATCGGTGCCGGGATTGTTTATGATTAACGGTTCTTTATGGATTTGCATCCAACCCAGCAGATTTTGATCCAGATGAAGAGGTGAGTGTCTGGTGGAGCTGACCATGCTGCGTACCAGTGTTTGCCCGCTTTTTGAAGGATCCTCATTGACCAGTGTGATATCTCCCTGTTCAGCCACTACGGCACGAATAGATCGGGAGATAATGGTACGCATAATCTTTTCACTGTTAACACGTCCACTAATATCCAGTGCCAGGTCGTTTAGCACCGACAGTTCATTAACCGCCCTGTGGAGCCGGTAATTTCTTTCCCGGAGGTCCTGAACGGTATTGTCGTCCACTTCCTTCATGATGTTTATTATCCTAAATTGTTACTCTCATCCTGATTGATCTAAATCCTTACACACCGATACGAAAAATGCTTATTCAATTTCTTTCTTATCATCGAAAGATTTGACAGCTTCTTCCAGTGTACGGTAATGATCGAAGACTGTAATCAGTTTGGTTACTATAAGCAGGCTTTCAATCTTTTTATCGGCCTCACAAATGACAAGATTTCCGCCTGCATTGCGCATGGTAGTAAGTCCACCTATAAGGAGCCCCAGACCCGAAGAATTCATGAATTTGACTCTGCTTAGATCGGCAATAACCTCTCTTTTACCATCTTCGATAAGTTCATGCAGAGTATCCCGAAATGTTTCGGCATGAGGACCACCCATTACATTCCCTGAAAACTCAAGAACCACACAATTGTAACGTTCTTTTATATTGTATTTCATAAATGTACCCCTCTCTGATTTTTTTAAAAGCACACTTAATTCAATCTATATTATTTAATGATTAATTTCCAAAATAATTAAATAATTAGCCATAATTATTTTTTGATGAGTCTATGCATATAAAAAAAGAGGGAGATTATAATTGATCTAATCTGCTACATTCTGTGACGATCAAAATGAAAAAAACAGGATGTGCAATGTCAGTATTTTCGCCATGTACAGACTCGATGAGTATATGTGATTACTAATCTGCTGAAAAACGTGCAATACGGTTAGTTTAAAACGGTTCAGCGTTTAAAACAGTGAAGGCACTCGTAAAATTTTTTGCCGGAGTTGCTGGTTATGCTCTTTTAGTTTTAACGACATTGAGATTGCTGATTTTCATCGGTTCACGAAGATTGTATGCCATTTAATCTACTCCAGCTTTGGAAGCCATGAACGTAAAGTAAGATCAATCGGTTGACTTGCAAAGGAAAAGGACTTTACGACTTCAGGTTAGTCCGGCTTTTCTTAATTCAGTTAACCGTTACATATAAATAGAAGGGATACATTTATGGAATTTTTGATTATAGCGTTAAAACTTATTGTCGGATTAAGTATTCTCAACGTATGGCTTGTCCGTTCAAAAAAATCCACGGCCTGGAGAGGCGGTGATGCGAATGATATCAAAGAGGAGTTTAAAAACTACGGTCTGCCGATTTGGTTTATGTACGCGGTGGGTACGGCTAAGGTCGGATTGGCGATTCTGCTGTTAGCCTCTATTTTCTACCCACAGGTTGAAGCCGTTGCCGCATACGGAATTGCTTTCTTGATGCTGGGTGCCGTATCGATGCATATAAAGATCAGTGATCCGCTCAAGAAGTCACTGCCGGCGTTAACTTTCCTGGTTTTATCTATCGTTATAGCACTTCTGTAAAGATTTACTTTATCTACTATAAATACTCTTAAAAATCCTCTCATCTCCAAGGATAGGACTTTGGGATGGTTGGTAAGATTGAGCCAGTATTGAAGGACTGTGAAAAGAAAATGTCTGATTAAGTAAAAATGGTCTTTCTACCAGGAAGTCACGAGGAGCAAAGTTGCACAAAGGTGTTTAAAATAGAGAATTTAAACTTCGTGAAATCTTGGGGTCTTCTTGCCCTCGTGGCAATTCTCCCCTTGGGAAGGATGAGGAGTTACTTATCAGACCGTCAACATGTATATAAGATTAGTATAGGTTGTAGAATGCAATTGTCAGCCACACGTTGATCAGCATGAAAATAATGGATGGCAGGGACTGAACAACACTGTCTTTTATCTTTATTCTAACTATGAAAGCCACCAGCATCATGGCGGTAAACCCGGCAGCAGCCAGTAGCCCGATTATCGGATAAATGAATCCTGCCAGCAGACCGGTTGAGCCTGCTATTTGCAGAACTCCCGTGAACTTTCGCTGCGAATCAGTCAGACCGAATCGCTTAAACTCATCTATCATCATCTGGGAATTTAAGGACTGTAACCCGTAGAACAGGAAAAAGAGGGCGTTCAGGGTTAAACCAAATTGGAATGTAGCGCTCAAGCGACTGTAATTTAGAGAGTTTAGATAAGCGTGATGCTTTTTGTGCCTCCGGCTGCCATAAATCTGGACACAGATTTAGCCTTTTCTTATGGGGCACTTATTGATGTCAGCAGAAGCCTCTCCGGTCAAGATTCGTTCAGTTTTGGGATTCTTTTTAATCTGTTTCGAATTGCTCCCGGTGTAGAATCCACACAATTGAGGTCGCGTACAATTTACCGGGTTAGCTATCGTCGATTAAGTTTTCATGGCTTTGATAATGTGCGCAGATACGTCAAACTGAACTGCTCCATCTGCGGTCAGGAATGGCTCTGGTACAAATTCCGCCTCATTTACAATAGAATCAATCGTCCGGTCGTCCAGGTGTGTTTGAACAAATGGAGACCATCTTTTGCTTCAGAAAAACCATTTGACGGGGACTGGAAAATTGTACAGTCTCTAAGCCTGGTTATTAAGGCGCCTGCAAAGAGTGCTATTTATCGCCATTAACAGCTCTGTTCGGCAGCACACTATTCAACTTCTCGCCGCCTCGGATTCCGAAATCGAGTGTGCGGATAGGGAATGGAATCATAATATCGTTTTCGTCGAAAGCTTTGGTGATGGCAATAATCGCATCATTTCTGGCCTGCCAGAAATCAGGATTTATAGAAAATTTTACCCAGAAGCGGATTTTAAAATTGATGGAGCTGTCGCCAAACTCATCATAGTAAAATTCTATACCTTTGTCGGAAAGTACATTCTCAACCTTATCCACAGCTATTAGGGCAACATTACGCGCTTTCTCAAGATCATCACCGTATGAAACTCCGCACGAGAGATCGACTCTGCGCAATCCGGTTGTCGTAAAGTTCTCAAGAGGATTTTCAAAGACTGCTTTATTGGGAATGTACACAATCTGTCCGGTAGTGGTTTTCATGATTGTATTTCTAAGATTGAGCTTCTCTACCGTACCGTAAAAATCGTTTGTTTGTATAATATCCCCGATTCCGAATGGGTGGCGAATAGACAATATCACGCCGGATATAAAATTTGATGCGATATCCTGGAATGCAAAACCGAGAGCCAGGCCAATAATACCGGCACCTGCAAGGAGGGATGTTACGGCGCTATCAAGCTGCAGAACACTTAGCGCAATAAAAACACCAATACCGATAACAGCAATACTGATGATGGTTTCGAGCAGATTGGTGATGGTTTTATTGGTGGTAACCTGGGCGAGAAGCTTGCTCACTGCTTTGCGGGCCATTTTACCTATTACGTAAAAGATAATCAGTATAAAGATGGCCACAACAAGGTTGGGGAGCATCGCAATAAAACCGGTGATCCACTCTTCTATTTTGCCGGTTACAATTCCATATGCATCGTTGATATCAGATGTTTCCATTGTTGATATTTTTGATTGTGAGGTAAATATTTATTGGCGTAACCTGCCGGGTTTAGCCGTCGTCGAGGTTTATAATGGCGTTTTTTTTGAGACTGGTGCCTGACAGATTTCAAATGTAAAATGACTGTATATTTGCTCAACAAACAATTTCCGATTCTGATATAATTCCATGCCCCTCAATCGTCTCTTTTCAGTATTCGTATTGATTGTATTCGAAAGATTAAGCAAGATGTCCCGGGTCTGCGCTTTGCCTGTTCATAGTAAAGACCTCAGTGGTTTTAAAAACCCTGGAGGACTGCACCTGAGATCTTTTAACCGAACGGTTACGATTATTCTGAATCCATCTTTTTGATAGAAGCAACAAGTGCGGTGGTGATCAGGGCCATGTTTTCGTAGTTCAGCCTTTCCGGGGTGTCGCGTGGGGTGTGATAGTGCGGATCGCGAAAGAGCAGTGTGTCGGTAATGAGCATACCGGGATAGCCGTGTTTCCAGAATGACCAGTGGTCGGACCAGTTGACTCCGGGCAGAAACCCGGGCAACGCCGCTGATTCTGTAGGTATGACTCCAGCTATTTCAAAACCGGCCGATATGTTGCGCAAAAAACTGAGGTCGCTGACTCTGGTGACCAGGCCTATGAAATCCGCACGGTCGGAGTAGGCAAATCCAAGGCCCGGCAGAGGATAGCTTTGCGAACCGGGGGAACTATCGTAGTAGCCGAGACCGTCCAGTGCAATCATTGCCGTTATATTTTCATCCCGTTGACTGCTTCTTTCAGCATAGGCGTAACTTCCCATGTCTGAAGTCTGGAAAAAGGGTGGCTCTTCATTGGCAAAAGCAACAAAACGGATAGTCTGTCGCGGGGTGTAACCGAACATTTTCCCGGCTGCGGCGAGTAGAACGGCTACTCCGCTGGCGTTGTCGTTAGCCCCGGGTGAACCTGCAACGGTGTCGTAATGAGCGCCGATCACAATTATTCCTTCATTTTCATCAGAGCCCGGAATTTCGACAACAAGGTTTGTGGCAGACCTTCCGGCATACATTCCCCGCCGCAGGGTATACTGATGATCTTCGACAGAATAGCCTATCGATTCAAATCTTTCGCGTAAAAAATCCACGGTACTCTCCATTGTACCGGATGTATGCATATTTCGCTCACCGATGGTGTTGGCAAGATAATCAACATCGTTCTGAATTTGTGCAGCACTCATCTGTTGTTGTTCGCTTAAAGGTTCTGATGTATCAGCTGTAATGGATGATGGCATCAATGACCACCAAAATGCAAATATGAGCAGGAAAATGACAATCAGTCCGGCAATAGAGGAGATAAACAGAAGTGTACTCTGCCTGGACTCTGTTCGTCTTTTCTCTCCGATTTGTACTGAATATTGAACCATATAATTTTGATTATGTGAAAAATTCCCGATTCATCTCAAGTTCAAGTCATTCAGGGATGGTCAGTTAATCAACAGTCAAAATTTAAAAATCGACGTTTAACAATCACTTCGGTTCTTTGCCAATTCTTACATAGCTGGTTTTTCGGTTCACTTCCAATTCCAGTAGCGTAGTGGTATTGGCGTAGAAGAGGGAGGGGAGGTCGGTTTTTTCGTCTTCGCCGGAATCATATACTACTACTTTCTGGAGAGAGTCGAGATCGTAATAGATGCCTCTGTCCAGCTCCGGCACGAACAGGTTCATGACCAAAACAAAGCTACCGACCTCTTCTTTAGTTTTTGAAATAAGTTTTTCGAGGCGGTCGAGGTTTACAAGCAGGCGGCGGAAGCTGCTGTCCTTGCTGTGGGTGTGGATTTGGCCCATAATTTCCCGCTGAAAATTTTTGGAAAATTCCTGTTCTTTCTGGTTGAAATATTTCTGACCGGAAAGAAGTCCGCATTCGGCTTTTTCTGATTGATAGATCTCGAATTCGATCGTGTAATCGGTAACCGGCGCGCCGTGATCGTCTATGGCATGAATTATAAATTGCTGAAATCTGCCGTATTTATCCGGGTTTTGTGTGGCGAAGGCGGAGTAGGCGCTATCCGTTATATTTCGGCACTTGTTTTTATAGCGTTCAAATTCCCCTGCGGAAGATATTGTGAGTGCTTCCACAGTCAGGTCTATCACGCGGCCGGCATCTTTTTCAAATTCACTCACAATAGAGCCGTGATCAATCCGGGGGAGCACGCCGAATGCAAAATCATCAGCTGTTTTGATTTCTTGCCATTCGTGGGGCGTATCGGGATCGGAAAAGTCTACCTTCAGCTTAATGGTGTTAAGCGTCGTACCCGCTATTACCACAGTTCCATCGGTTCCTGGTTTATTAACCCACCCACGAATACCGCTGTAATCTTCCATACCGGTGAGGATTGTAAGCTGAATTTTATCGCGGCTGTAGTAGCACTCACTGTCGCATAAAATATCGCGATGGGCGAGTTCCCATTGGTAAGGACTGGCCAGCTCGAGGCCATCCAATAACCGGCGCCCCACCTGAAGGAAATCGCCTATTTTCCAACGTCCCTTAACGAGTCTTCCCAGGAACGATTTACCGCGATGAGCCAAGGGTGAACCAAAATTGGCAGGAGCAAGCATTACAATGCGTTTTATGGGGCATTCATCAATGCGGTCGTTATAGTATCGCCAGATCCAGTGGCGAATAACCAACCCGCCGGTAGAGTGGACCACGATATTCAGTTCGGACTTTGGAGATCCATCCCTTTCAATCAGCCCTTTATCAATCATCTGTTCGTTAAGCCCGTCAACCACATCATTAAACGTGATATTATCAGCCCGGGACTCATAATCTCCGTAGAGGATGGTATCAACGGTGCCGACGCCGCGCTCTTTCAGCCTCTTTTTCATGTGCACAAATGAGTTAGAGCAGTCGCTCCAACCGTGAATAATCAGTGTAATTGGATCGGTCATTTTAAATTCCCCCTTTTTCATATTCTCTGATGACGGTATATACTCAATTCATCTGAAATTTGGAAGTTGCAGGCAGGAGAGGTTGAGTCGTGAAATCACTGAATGAATGTAAAGCTATTCACACAGGATAGTCTCTCTTACGGGTGCAGATTATTTAGCTTTACTTTTAGTGATGGGAAAAAGTTTAAAGCTCAGAGGTGAATATGGCCACAAGATAATCTCAGAGTAGCTTCTATAAACACTCTATTAGTTTACAGTAGAATTTAATTTGAAGGAATTAAATGAAGGCACACCTATATACGCTGCCGGAATTATCTCATCGGCCGGTGAGACTAGCAATATCTTTGAAGAAAGAGGTGAACGACTAAAACTTATAGAGTTCACCTTTTTCCGGTCTGGTTGATTATTTGTCATCGTCTTTATCACGATCATGTCCCGGTCGAGTGTGCGATGGAGGATCGCTTGCCGGAAAAGTTTGATCAAGCTCTTTATCAAGCTCGGTTTTTCCTTTATTTGCATCTTTCTCACTCTTTTGATCGGGATCTCGTTTTTTCTTTGTACTCATAATAACAGCCCGTTTGATATAAATTATTTGGTTATGGTATCTGCTTCAGTTTACAAAACGCAATGGAGAGTTTAAACATTCAATCCATGATCCATTTATGGATTGAATGAATAATAAATCGATCTGGAAGGTCATTTAAATAAGTTCTGATCAGTAAGTGAACAAAGGTTTATAGGAACGGAAAATATTCGTATATTGTTTAACATTAAACAAAATAAAGAAGAATAAAATTTTAATGATTATCAATGAATTTAATTGAAGCACTCAACTGGCGTTATGCCGCTAAAAGAATGAACGGAAACAAGGTTCCACAAGAGAAGGTTGATCGCATACTGGACGCAATCCGTTTGTCGGCATCCTCTATGGGATTGCAGCCCTATACAATTCTTGCAGTTGAAAACAGTGAAGTAAGAGAAAAGTTAAAACCGGCATCTTACAATCAGCCACAAATAACAGAAGGGTCACATGTTATTGTATTTGCAGCCTGGGATGATATTCGTGAAGAGCAGATTGACGACTATATGAGGCAAATTTCAGATGTTCGTCAGGTCTCACTCGATTCGCTGGCCGATTTCCGAAAATCACTGCTGTCTACTGTACAGAGCCGTACGCCGGAAGAGAGATACGAGTGGGCAGTCCGGCAAGTTTACATCGCACTTGGAACAGCATTAACCGCAGCAGCCGTCGAAAAAGTGGATGCAACACCGATGGAAGGTTTCAAGCCGGAGGAAGTGGATGAGATTCTTGGATTAAAAGAGAAGGGACTCAGAAGCGTATCAATGCTTGCACTGGGTTATCGGGATGAAGAAAATGACTTTCTTGCAAATCAGAAGAAAGTTCGACGAGAGAAAGAGAAACTGATCCTTCAGGTAGGATAGACTCATCAAAGAAGTTTCAAGCTTTCTGTAGCAAATATGAATTTAAGATAGGCGAACAATGAAGAGTATAAGAGTAGAAATCTGGTCCGATATCGTATGCCCGTTCTGTTATATCGGGAAACGAAATTTTGAACAGGCACTGAATCAGTTTGAGAATCCGGAAAATGTGGAGATTCTCTGGAGAAGTTTTGAACTGGCTCCCGATGCTAAAACGGAACCAAACCGTTCTATCTATGAGGCCCTGGCCGAGAGAAAAGGGTGGACGTTAGAGCAGTCGAAAGAGATTCACAGTCAGATGCAGGATCGTGCGAAACAGTCGGGCCTGGAGTATCACTTCGACCAGACTATTCCTGCGAACAGCCTGAAAGCTCATAAATTACTGCATCTTGCAAAAGAGCATGATGTGCAGGATCAAACAAAAGAGAATTTATTGAAAGCCTATTTTGCGGAAGGAAAGAACATCGATGATGTTTCGGAACTGATTAGCATTGGAGACTCTGTTGGTTTATCCGAGAAACAGGTGCTGGAAGCACTGAATAGTGATGCAATCAAACATGATGTGGAACAGGATATTCAGGCTGCGCGACAGGTAGGTGTTCAGGGGGTTCCGTTTTTTGTATTTAATCAAAAATATGCCGTTTCCGGAGCACAGCCGTCCGAACTTTTTCTGGATGTATTGGAGAAAGTTCAGCGAGAAATGGAAGAGGAGAGGCGGATTCAGAATATTCCGGGTCAAAAGAGTGATGGAGAGTTCTGTACAACGGATGGAAACTGTTAAGTGATACTGTGTTATGGAAAAGAAATATCGGGCTCCGGCTAAAACATCAGTAGGCCATATTCACCTCAAGGTTTCAGACCTCGAACGGGCACTCTCTTTTTACAGGGATCTGCTTGGGTTCGAAATGACGACAATGTACGGCGATCAGGCTGCATTTTTATCGGCCGGAGGTTATCATCACCATATCGGATTGAATACCTGGCACAGTAAAGATGCCGGACCGGCACCACAGCGAACTGCAGGACTTTTTCATGTTGCTTTTTTGTATCCAACACGAAAGGATTTGGCTAAAATTGTAAAGCGTTTGATGGATGAAAGCTACCCGATTACCGGCGCCAGCGATCACGGTGTCTCAGAAGCGATCTATCTGAATGATCCGGATGGGAACGGAGTGGAACTCTACCGGGACCGTCCCAAAGAGGAGTGGAGCTACCGGCCGGACGGATCAGTGGAGATGGTAACGGAGCCCCTGGATCTGGAAGATTTACTGAATGAGTTGAAGCAAAATTGAGCATTTATACAATTCCACTGGCTGAACCGACAGCTTCTTCTATTTTAAAAGAAAATCTGATTTTACTGCCGTTTTCGTTGTTGATATGCATATTTGCCCCAAGCTGTTCAATCAGGGTATTGATGATGATAAATCCTAATGATTCTGAAGCATCGGTTAAATATTTATCGGGGATGCCAACTCCATTATCCTGAACAATGATTTCTATCTTCTCACCGTAGTCCTTAATAGTCAGGTTGATCTCTCCCTTATGGATTCCTTTGAAAGCGTGCTCAAACGCGTTACTCAACAGCTCATTAATAATCAGTGCACACGGTACGGCCTGATTAACGTTGACTGTGAGCCGGCAAACATCCACCTTAATGGTTACTTTATCCTCGATATCCATTGTTTTTTTAGCTGACTCTGCTAAATCGGATATAATTTGATCAAGTTCAACGCTCGACATTCTCTCAGTCTGGTACAGTTTCTCATGTATCAACGCCATTGACTTAATTCGAAGCTGGCTCTCCGAGATCGCTTTATCCACTTCCGGTAAGTCCGTTTGATATTTTTGAAGCTCCAAAAGGGCACTTACAATGGCCAGATTATTTTTAACCCTGTGATGAATCTCTTTGAGCAGGATCTGTTTTTCACTGATCGACTCTTCTAACTCTTTTTCGTAAGCTATCTGACTGGATATATCGATTCCTGAACCTACAACATATTTCCGTCCCTCTTTTTCGAGCACTTTACCGGTTATGTAGTGTGGAATGGCTTCTCCTTTTCGGTTGATCAGATCCACTTCAATTTCAGCTTCTCCCTCAATAAATGCCTGCTCAATCTTTTGTGCAATCATGGAGTGATCCTCTTCACGATAAAAATCAAGAGGATGCATGTACGGAATTTCAGAAGCGTCATATCCCATTGAATTCTCAAAATTTTTATTCCACATCACATACTTTTGATTATCATCAATCATATAGAAAATGCCGGGCATGCTTTCGATTGCAGTAAGCAGCAGTTCCTTTTCACTAATCAGCGATTCTTCCAACCTTTTCCGTTCGGAAATATCACGAGTGGTCGATTGAATTTCGATAACTTTATCACTTTCCGGATCTCTTAAAGCTTTACTGAATGTTTCTACCCATATGTACGATCCGTTTTTTGTTTTTAACCGGTACGAAAGTTTGCTGGCACTGCTTGTAGAGAGTATATCCAAATGACTCTCTTCAATTCGCTTAATATCATCGGGGTGGAAAAAATCATAAGCCCCTTTACCGATCACCTCGTCTTGCGTGTAGCCGGTTAACTTCTCCATCGACGGACTAACATAGATATAGATTCCATCAGGAGTATGACGGGAAATTATATCAGAGGAATTTTCAGCAAGGAGCCGGAACTTTTCATCTTTATCCTGTAAAGCGATCTGGGTTTTATACAGATCTGTTAGATCTTCAACGATGGAGAGTACGGAGATCATTCTGTTATCATGATCCCGAAGAACGGAGTTGTAAAATCGAACCGATATAACAGAACCGGTTTTTGTGTAAAATTTAAGGTTATAGGCATTCCTGTTTACAGTACCGTTCAGAATGTCGTTGATATGATTTTTTATCTCATTAACATCAGTGTCTACAACCAGCTGTTCGAGTAATTTTAAAACATTTGTATCGCTCAAATCATGAATGTCATAACCGGACATTTCGGTGATCTGCTTGGATATGGATTTTAGATTGAATTGATCATCCCACTCCATTATTCCGATCGGGGTGTTTTCAAGATGATACCTTGTCTCCTGCTGGCCAGCCTGCATCAGCTCTTGTTGTTCTGTGACACGAGATATTTCCCTGGCTTGAACCAGTTTAAGGTCACGCCCTTCATACTTAAATGATTCGACATGAATTTCGGTGAAAAACTGTCTGCCCGCTCGGTCGCAATGCTTCCAAATCCCCGCGTTGCCGGTATGAGACGAACTGTTTGCAATGGCGTCAAGCAAAACAGACACTTCTTCGGCCGGCCGGATATCTTTTAATGTTAAGCTTTTCAGCTCCTCTCGTTGGAAACCATACTTTTTTATCGCAGCTCGGTTTACATCCACAATTTCCAATGTATTTGGATCATAGATATACATGGGCGACGGATTATTCTCAAATAGAATACTGTCTGTAGAGTTGCTAAACATTCATTTTGGGTCTCTTTTTTACGCGTCTGAGAGTTTCTAAACGCTTGTACCTGATACTATTCGTACTCGTTGGACTAAAGTGGTCTCTTATTGTTCGAATATTAAGGATTTCTAATAAAAAATCAGACCTCACTGTCCCACTTCTAATCATTTATAAAATATAAATCTCATAAAGCTTTTATTAACAAATACCAGAGGGAATTATTCTCCCTCAAGATTTTTAACTGCCTGTCGAGTATTTATCAGATTGGG
>CAZHUP010000044.1:0-2227 GCA_964535495.1 uncultured Rhodohalobacter sp. | reverse complement strand
AGTGTGCTCAAGCACTTCTCATATGTACTCTTGTTTTATTATTTGTGTATCGTGGTTCTCTGCTTGTAAGACACGGGTTTGCAGGAATCCTTACAGATACACAGAAAATAATTTAAAATTTTATTTCTACGTTAAGTTCATTTCTTCCAATCGTTTATAGAATTCTTTACTGTGAAGTCGTCAATTAATTTTAAAAGAAATTGAATAAATCATGAAAAGTTGAGAGCGGAAGTTAGTTACGCTTTGAAAAATCCTGGTTATAGGGGTTTACCTCAGCTCTCTCTGTGACAAGAATGGATGGATAACCGGTAGAGACATGACAGTTATTACAGGCCTGGATTACGACTTGATTTCTCTCCCTTACCCGATCCCAGTCACCGTCTTCCAAAGCATCTTCAAGATCTTCGATTGTTGGTTCCAGCATGGTTGCGGTAAGCTGGCCTACGGGCTGATCGTGATAAACCAGATCTGCTTCAATAAGATCTTCAGCAGCCTCTTCAAGTTCATGAATGTAGAAATCGAGCAGTTCACCGTTTTCGTTATCGATGGCGTAAGCTATTTTGTGAACAACGGTCTGCATTACAGTCATTGTATCGTATAGGGAAGGTTTTTGAAGGTCTTCAATCTGGTTTTCAAGATTGGTCACTTTAACCCAGAGAATTCCGCTTATAATTACAACAAAAATTGTGATGGCAGTTAAGGCTTTGTTCATCTCTTTCTATGTTATTGAATAATTTTACTAGCTTAGAATACTCAAAATAGTCAAAGGCTGATATAAACAGAACGAAAGCTGTTATTTTCCTAAAGCCTGATCAATATCCTCAATGATATCGTTGGGGTGCTCCAATCCCACACTAATTCGAATCAGGTTTATGGGAGTAACGGATCCCTCGCCCTCACTGCTTTGACGGTGCTCCCAGGTACTCTCAACACCGCCCAGACTGGTAGCTCGTTTGATCAGTTTTGAGCGCCCGACTACGGCGATACTCCCTTTTTGATCTGCATCAACCAGAAATGAGACCATACCCCCGAAAGATTTCATCTGTTTTTTGGCAACTTCATGCCCTGGATGGGAGGGTAGTCCCGGATAGATGACCGCTGAAACTTTTGGATGATCATTTAAAAAGTGAGCTACTTTTTCGGCGTGTTCATTATGGCCTCTCATTCTGTAGGCCAGGGAGCGGGTGCTGCGGCTTAGCATCCAGCAGTCTTGTGGTGATGGAACGGCCCCGCCCATTTTTTGAATCAGCTTTATACGTTCAAACCACTCATTATCTTTTTTAGCAACCAGTGCACCACCTAAAATGTCGCTGTGTCCGCCAAAATATTTTGAGGTGGAATGCAGTACAATATCCACTCCCAGATCAAGGGGAAGCTGATTTACGGGAGTGGGCCAGGTGTTATCAGCCACTGTTCGGATTCCGTGATCTTTAGCCAGTGAAGTTACGGCCTCAATGTCGGTGATACGCATAAGCGGATTGGACGGAGTTTCAATCCAGATCAATTTTGTGTTTGAGCGGATATGATTTTCAATATTTCCAAGATCAGTCATATCGATAAAATCCGATTCAAGTCCCCAGCCGGTCATAATTTTATTGACCATCTTGCGATTTCCTGCATATACATCCTCAGGAATGATAATGTGATCGCCGGGGTGAAGGGATTGCAGAACCGCCATGCCTGCCGCAATACCGGATGAAAACGCCGCCGCTGCTTCGCCGCCTTCAAGCGTGGCGATTAAGTGTTCAAACTGAAGACGATTCGGGTTCCCCAGCCTTGTATAGTGCAGGTCAGATTCTTCTCGTCCCTCTTCGTTAATCTCATAAATAGTACTTGGCGAAATTGGAGGTACAATCGATTTGGAAGGGTTGTGAATATCAAGGCCGGCATGGATGGCTTTTGTTTCAAATCGCATAGTGTTCAGTTTTTTAAATGAAATTAAATGCCCCCTTTGAAGGGGGGCAGGGGATGAAAAATGATTTAATAATGAATTAAATCAATATCAGAAATAGTGATGTTTTTTAAATGCCAGGGAAGCACTAAAATTTAAATTTTATTCCGTTCTTCCGTGGCAATCGCTTTGCTCGGAGCCCCTCCTTGAAAAGGATGGGACTTCTCATGTTGTCAAATTCAAAGACTTTATATCGAACTGATATTAAAAAAGTAAATCAAGTATAAAAAAATTGCAGGCCCTTACTCAGAACCTGCAATCCAATAACCACAACCC
>CAZHUP010000043.1:0-17261 GCA_964535495.1 uncultured Rhodohalobacter sp. | reverse complement strand
GCTCATTGGCTGTATCGATGCGAAGTTTGTCTTTTATGTTTGCGCGATGACTTTCAACTGTTTTGACAGATATGTGCAGCTTTTCTCCAATCTCCTTCGTTGAATGTCCTTTTCCGGTTAGTTCAAAGACTTCGAGTTCACGGTCACTCAACTGATCGAGCGGGTTATCACTCTTGGAACTATTTCCTGTTGCCAGTTTCATCAGCAGTTTATTACCGATCTTATTGCTCAGATAGATGCCACCGTTTAATATTTGCTGAAGTGCATGAATGAGTACATCAACGGCTTCAAGTTTCATAAGGTAACCTTTGGCTCCCGCACGCAACGCGCGTTCTGCATAGAGCTCCTCATCGTGCCTGCTTACAATCAGTATTTTAAGCTCCGGAACCTGGTGTAACAAGTTCTTTACAAGTTCAATACCATTCATTCCAGGCAGTGAAATGTCGACGATGGCTGCATCAGGTTTTAAATCTATAATTTCATTTATCGCTTCCTCAGCTGATTCTGCCTGGCCCACGAGTTCAAAGCCAATCTCTTTTTCAAGAGTCATGGCTAATCCTTTTCGCATCAGCGGATGATCGTCGACGATATAAATTCTTTTGTTAGCTCCCATAATACTTTATAATTGTCGGGCAATAGGTTTATCTGTTTTAACAACGTGACTGAGTTTAAGAAAAAAGCACGTTATTCGCATTTTAATAACTCATCACAGAATCAACTGAGTTCAACTACTTAATAGAGTAGTTAGACCCTATAGGGTACATGGTAACAATAATTGCTGCACCGCCAAGCTTTTTGCTGTTCTCAATTTCTAAATTGGCACCAATCAGCCGGGATCTGAACTGCATGATTCGAACACCAAGTCCGCGATCTTTTTCCCAGTCATCAGAAAAACCTATTCCGTTATCTTCAATCATAATAACTAGACGCTCTTCGTAGTTCTTTATTGAGATATGAACTTCAGATGCATTCCCATGTTTTACGGCATTGCTGGTTGCTTCCTGAACAACGCGGTAAAGGTGTGTAAGATTGGTTGAATCATCAAAATGGATATTATCGGGCGCATCCAGCTTACAGGTTATGTTGAAAAGCTTTTCAGCATTTTTCATCATCCGTTCCAGAGCTGCCTTTAATCCTTTATCTTCAAATTCGACAGGAATCAAGCCCCTCGACAGGCTCCTGGCATATTCATCGGCCTCTTTTACCAGTTTGGTGATGTCATCCACTTCTCCGGCCAGGGGGTGACTTTCATCTTTAAGTGAACCGGCAATATTTCTGTTAATCAAACTGATGCCGGTTAACATTTGTCCCAGTCCGTCGTGCAGGTCCTGTCCGATTCGGTGGCGTTCGTGCTCACTGATACGCAGCACTTCCTGCTCCAGCCTTCGCTGCTCTGTAATATCCCGAACAATACCGGTGTAAAGCCTCTGTCCGTTTACGTTTACTTCACTTACAGCCAGATACATTGGAAATGTGGTTCCATCTTTTCTCAGTCCGGTTACCTCCCTTCCAATACCTATAATTTTCTTATTCCCGGTTTTATGATAATTATCAATATAGCCGTCATGCTCTCTGCGATAGGGCTGAGGCATAAGTGTATTGACGTTTTTACCTATAACTTCAGAAGCTTTAAACAGAAAAAGATCTTCAGCTGCTTTGTTAAATGTTCTTATTTGAGCGTGCCTGTCAATGGTAATGATTGCATCTACAGTAGTTCGAAGGATGCTGCGAGCCCTGGCTTCACTTTCGCGCAGTTTCTGTTCAATCAGGAATTGTTCCTCTTTATTCCGGGCCATTTTTTCGGCAAAGGCGAGGCGTACGTCTAGTCTCTGTTCATCAAAAAGGGATTCGGTAATGTATTGATCAACCTCAGCATCAAGCACTCTATGGAGATGTTCCATATGTTCTTTGCTGATTACGGCAATGACAGTTCGATGCTTTCCGCGTTCGCTGGCACGCGTGAGGCGGCAAAGACGCAGTCCATTCTCAGAAAAATCGCTTAACAGAATCAGAGAGATATTTTCATTTTCAATGGTGTTGAGTAGCTTCTCATTTGGTTCTCCCACCAATACCTGATGATTCCTTCTCTCCAACGCATTTTTCAGGATGTGAATAGCCTCTTCATTATATCCGGTAACAAGTGTTTTCATGAAATGGTATGCTCTTGTTTATTCAGGCAATTTATTCAATCGTAGATATATAATCTGTCGAGACCTTTTGAATAAAATAGTAAATGGTCTGAAATAGTCTAAGTTTTAAATTAGCAGATAGAAAAACAGGAAAATTTGCAGGCTTATGGTGTAATATTTTTGGTACCATCGCTCCACTCAATTTCGGTTTCCAGAGCTTTTTCAAACTCTTTGGACGATCTGATCCACTTACCGTCCTGAAGAATCCGGGTAAATCCACGCTCCAATGGCGCTTTTGGGTTCACTTCTGCTAAGCCGGAAGTGAGTTTATTAAGTCTTGTTTTTTTATCGGTAATCTGTCTGTTGTAGCGGTTTTCCAGTCTTTCCGATAAAACAGTAACAGATTCCGTCCACTTTTGAAGTATTACTCTGGGATTTGAAGACTCAACTGTTGAGCTGAGCTGTTGTAAGCGAGATCTTCTTTCTGAGATTGCGCGGTCTATCCGGTTATTCATTTGATCTAACAGGGAGTCCACTCTGTTTTTTTGAAGCTTAAGCTTTTCCTGCACAACCAAAAGTGCATGCGAATTTGCCAGCCTGTAAACGTACTCGCGATAGGTTTGAATCTTTTGCTGAAGAATTGTTTCCAAATCAGTGGCATAATCATCTACCGTGTAGCGCAGCTCATTAATATCCGGCGCGGCAATAACTACAGCCTGAGTCGGGGTTGCGGCGCGGGCATCGGCAACAAAATCGGTAATACTAAAGTCTACTTCGTGGCCAACAGCGCTTATAGTTGGTATCGGGCAGTTGAATATCGCTCTTGCAACCTGTTCTTCATTAAATGGCCAAAGATCTTCCAGTGATCCGCCACCCCGGCCGATAATGAGCAGATCTACGGGCTCATCTTGTGAACCAAACCATTCGATAGCTTTTACGAGTTCGGGCGCGGCATTGAGTCCTTGCACGCTTGCATGGTGAAGGTAGAGTGTAGCAACAGGCCAGCGCTGTTCAAATGTGGATTTAATATCGTGAAATGCGGCACCCGTCGAGGATGTGATAACGCCAACTTTAATGGGAAAGGGTGGTATCGGTTTTTTATGAGCGTCACTGAAAAGGCCTTCACCCTCAAGCTTTTTCTTAAGCTCTTCAAACTTCTGTTGAAGTTTACCGATTCCAGCCTGCTGTACCAAAGACACAATCATCTGGTAACGACCGTGTGGTGCATAAACCTGCAGATCTCCGCCCAGCACCACCTGCTGTCCATCGCGGATATCTACATCCATTCTTTGTGCAGTGCTTCTCCAAATTACACATGGGAGCTGAGCATGATCATCTTTTACCGTAAAATAGTAGTGACCGTTCCGGCTCTGATTCACATTACTGATTTCGCCTTCAACTAAAATATCCCTGAAATTTTGCTCCAGCAGACCTTTGATCTTTTCGGTGATCTCTGCAACTGTGGGCACATCAAAAGAGAATGGAATCTGATTCTTCATGGAGTGTTGATAAAATAGCCTGTCGTCGAATGTGATGCTTAGTGAGTTTTATTAACGGCCTGTATTATACCAAAATTTCACAGTGGAATTCGAATTGAATCTGTGGGTTTATGAGAGCTCTTTCATCCAGAAAATCATCTCTTTTTCTGTTTCCTTCTCCTTGTTGATCTCTTTCCATGGAAAGTATGTATTTAAGTGAGGATCCTTTTGATATCCATACTTTTCCCAGATTTGATCGAGTGGTTTATAGTTTTGAGGGCGCAGAGGGTGATCTGCTTCTCGAACAACCGCACAAAATGTAATCCATTCGAATCTTCCCAGAGATCTTGCATGGTGTTCGCGCTCAGAAAAGCAGTGTTTATAGAGCCCGAGTCCCCTGTAGGCAGGTAATAAAACGGACTCTCCGCAGTAGAAAATTTTCTGCAAATCAAATTCTGCCTCTATGAAGGGTTTTTTAAAGTCATTCGATTCATCCTGCAGCGGTATTCCGGTTGATACTCCAACCAAATGGTCATCATCAATAATCAAAACGGCAATACTTTCGTCGGAATCTAAATACTTCTGCAAATATTCCTGCTCATACTCCTCCGAGCCGTCATAGAGATAAGGAAATTCCCGGAAAACTTTAATCCGCAGTTCACCGATTTGATCTAGCCAGGGCTCGATTTGATGACCATGCACGGTTCTCTTTTTAATCATAGTTTTCTGATGTATGTATGCAATTGTACAGTGAGACAATTCACTTTAAAAAAGTTTGTTTAGATATCAGATCGTAATTATGCAGAAATCGGGCTATATTTGCACAAAAAATTAAACCCTTTTTGTTATGCAAGCGACCCCAAATTTATTAATCAAAAACTGTATTCCTGCCGGAGAAAATTTCGATGGGAAATCAAAAAAAGATATACGTATTAAAGATGGAGAGATTGCAGAAATAGCAGAAGAAATTACGCCCGCAGATGGTGAAGAGGTTTTTGATGCCAAAGGCGCCTATATCAGCGGTGGATGGATGGATATGCATGTCCATTTTCGTGAGCCCGGTTTTGAGCATAAGGAGACAGTAGAGACGGGGTGCCGATCTGCCGCATTTGGAGGATTTACAGAAGTGGCTTGCATGCCCAATACCAAGCCTGCTACCCATACCCGAGATGTAGTGGAGTTTATCAAGAAAAAGGCCGAAAAAGAGGCTGTAGACGTGCATCCGATTGGTTGCGTTACAAAGGAGCGAGCCGGAAAATCGATCGCTGAAATGTCGGACATGAAAGCCGGCGGTGCGGTGGCATTTAGTGATGATGGTGATCCCGTATACAACTCTCAGGTAATGCGTGTAGCTTTGGAATATTCGTCTATGCTTGGCGTTCCGATAATCAATCATGAAGAAGATCTGGAGCTCTCCCGGCCGGGACATATGAATGAAGGAGTTGTCTCGACAAAATTGGGACTCGAGGGAACACCCGGCATTGCGGAAGAGACAATGATTGCACGGGATATTTTACTTGCAGGATTTACCGGCGGGCATATCCACGTTGCGCACATCAGTACCAGAAAAGCTGTAGATCTTGTAAGAAAAGGTAAGGCTGAAGGTGTTAATGTAACTACAGAAGTGTGTGCTCACCATTTTGATCTGACCGACGAAGAGATCGATAAGCGCCATTTTGATACCAATGTAAAAATGCACCCGCCGCTGCGAACTCAGGACGATGTGGATGCCATGATTGAAGGACTTGCGGATGGCACAATTGATGTGATCTGCACCGATCACGCACCCCACGCAATCGAAGAGAAAGAGGTGGAATTTATTTACGCACCAAATGGCATTACCGGACTGGATACGGCCTGGAGTATTACCAATATGCGCCTGCTAAAACCGGGAAAACTCACATTAGATCAGATTCTGGAAAAACTTGTAGTTAACCCGCGAAAAATTTTAAATCTCAAAGTGCCGGCAATAAAAGTAGGAGAGAGCGCAAATCTGACGCTTTTCAATACAGATGAAGAGTGGAGATACAGTGAAAAAGAGGCTCGGTCTAAATCAAAAAATTCTCCATATCTGGGTGACTCTTTAACCGGTCGTGCCACAGCTATTTACAATCGTGGAAGATTTGTTGAAAACAAACTCCGTGCACAGTAGATAAAATTCTGAATCCGCCTTGATATGATGAGGCGGATTGGTTTATTACGGATGTTTGAATCATCTATTATTAAAGAATGCTCAATCGAACCGCATACCCGTTATTCTTATTTATTTTTCTCTATATGCCTGTTACAGGATTCGCCCAGTATCAGGATGATGAAATACTGCAAGAGAGAAATATATTTGAAAAATTTGGCTCCCTGCCTTCTGAGTTGAATGAACCAAGACCTGACCACGACGCTCCTTACGAATTCCTTTCCCGGGAAGCATCCATAGAGTTTGATGAAACAGATCGTGGAATAGTAGCTTATATCCACTATTTGAACCGTATTAAGGTCTACACAGATGATCCAATCGAACAGACCGAGGCTGCACTGGTGGGGATTCCATACTACGCTTCAGAGAATATCGAAAGAGTCACAAATCTAGAGGGAGTTACCTGGAATGAAAACGGTCAATTCTTTAGGCTGAACACCGAAAATGCCCGTAATGTAGAGCTCAACAATCGTTATAGAATGATTGAATTTGAGATGCCTGAAGTGGATGCCGGTGCTGTATTGGAGTATAAATACACCCTCGAGAGAAGATATATCGAAGAGCTGCCGGATTTCTACATGTCGGATCGCGTTCCGGTTCGTGAGGCGACCCTGTTTCTGAAGAATTCTGATTTTATAAGGTACGATGTTGTTGAGCAGAATGTAGATTTTGATCTGAGCTATCAGGAGTTTGATGTGGATACGAGCAGTATTCCATTTGTTTTTACCTACGAACGGCCTGATCCGGTAAATGTGGAAGTTTGGAGAGCAGAAGATATTCGGGCTATCGATGCAACAAGTTACATCTCTTCCATTGATGATATACGCGCAAAATTGAAATTTCAGATCAGTGAATTTGGATTGCCGCGTCAACCGCTTGATAACAGTTGGGAGCTGATTGCCGCGCAAATGCGAAGAAACTCAAACCCTTACGAACGGATAGAGGAGAGTATCCCACTTGTAGAAAATCTTTTGGAGCGCTTTGAGGAAGTCCGGAACCAGACGGAGAAACAGGATTCCATTTTCCGATATATCAATGAAAATATGCAGTTTAGTGGAGTAAATGCTGTTTATGCAGAAGGAGAGCTGGATAATGTGATTGAGGGAGATCCGGCAAATCAAGCCGAAATCAATACCCTGCTATTGGGAATGTTGAGAAGAGCGGGAATTGAAGCATATCCGCTATTTATTTCAGGTCGTGAATTTGGGCGAATTAACCGCTCTTTCCCTTCTCTTTTTCAGTTCAATCAAATGCTGGTCTACTCAGAAATTGATGGCGTGGGATATGTGATGGACGCATCATTTGCTCATAGCCTGCCGAATCTGATTTCTGTCAACTCTTTTAACAAACAGGGATTTCTGTTTCGGGAAAACGATTTTGAATGGATAGAGGTCAATCCCGGAAAAAGTGTGTTTAACCTGAGAATTGGGATTGATGGTGATTTGAATCAAAATGGAACTTTGTCCGGAATTATACAGGCAGAAACCACAGGTTATCCCTCAAGAGAAATCAGAAGAAGTTTAGCAGGTGCGGAATCGGAAGACGAAATCATTAAAAAGATCTTTTTGGATATCTATCCGGAAGCAGAGCTGAGTAACTCAGAAATTACTGTTGATGAGTTTAATCCCGATATTATCTCAATTCGCGCAGATTTTGAAATTTCGAACTATGCAATTTCTTTCGCGGAAGGGTTGGAATACAGGCCTGTAATTGTAGGCTATCTCTATCAAAACCCATTTGAAGCGACAAACCGGCGCGTACCCATAACGCTGGATGCACCCGAACAGATTTATGCAGACTACAGAATTAACCTGCCTGATGGGGCACAGATGGAAACTTTGCGTGGCAGGCAGATTACAGAACTCCCGGGAGCTGAACTGATGGAAGAGTATGATATCAGTGACAGTCGGCTTACATACTCATTTGGGGTCAATATTGAACGGAAGAAATTCTCTTCGGATGACTATTCTCAGCTCCGAAGAATTTATGAACGCTGGGTGGAGTTGAGTAACGACGTGTGGTTTATAGAAACTGAATGATAACCGTTATCTTTTGTGCAGATGGAAAAATTATTAGCAATAGAAACTTCAACGGCAGTTTGTTCGGTTGCTCTTCAAACCGGAGACGGGCGCGTAAAGGAGAAGCGAATTGAAGGTCGGGGCGTACATTCCGAATACACCGTTCATTTTATAGATGAACTTCTGGATCGGGCTGATCTACAGGTAGATGACCTTAATGCGGTGCTCTTTAGTAACGGTCCCGGATCGTACACGGGATTAAGAATAGGGGCCTCGGTTATAAAAGGTCTTCTATTCAGGAAAAATGTGCCTCTTTATACCTATCCAACATTGATCTCATTTGCGGGTGCACAGCTTCAGGGAAACACACACTGTACAATCCACTCTGTAATTGATGCCCGCAGAAATCATCTATATTATCAGCAAATAAAGTCAGATGTCGCCGGGTTAGATATTTCTGATCCGGCAGCTATAGAGCTGGATCAAATAACTCAAAAAATATCGAAAGGAGATATTGTGATCGGTACCGGGTGGAATCGGCTTGAATTTCCGGAAAGAGAAAAGGTGCGCTGGATTGGGCTTGAGGGCATTTCTGCGGTAAATCTTATGCACTCATGGAATTATGAGAGGTTAAAAGCACATTATGTGAAGGCAGAGGTTGAACTATTTGAACCGGAATATCTGACAATGTCTCAGATAAATAATTCGCAGATAGAAGGATAAAGATTTTTGCTTCGGTTTGAATTCGTTATTTTTGAAAGCTACTTAAAATAAATTTTGCGTTATGTCTTGGTTTAAAAGAAAAGATACAAACATACAGACCGACAAGAAGAAGGATATGCCTGAAGGGGTATGGATTAAAGTTCCTGATACGGGAGATACGATTCATCGGCGGGAGCTTGAAGAGAATCTCTGGGTTGATCCGATCAGCGGTTATCACTTTAGAATTGGCAGCAGAGAGTATTTCTCCATTCTTTTTGATGATGGAGAGTTTAAAGAGATTGCTGATGATATTCTGCCCACAGATCCGCTCAAATTTGAAGATCGGAAAAAGTATTCCGATCGTATCAAACAGACACAGAAAAAATCAGGACTTACTGATGCCTGCCGGGTCGGGGTCGGTAAACTTAAAAAGCAGGATATCGTAATTGCCTGTATGGACTTTTCCTTCATCGGAGGAAGCATGGGGTCTGTGGTTGGCGAAAGACTAAGCCGAGCCATTGATCATGCTCGAGAGAAAAAATACCCGCTACTGATTATTTCTCAGTCCGGTGGTGCTCGTATGATGGAGAGTGTGTTGAGCCTGATGCAGATGGCCAAGACCTCTTCAAAACTTGCCCAGCTCGATAAGGAGGGTGTTCCTTACATCTCATTGATGACAAACCCGACTACGGGTGGAGTTACGGCAAGTTATGCCATGCTGGGAGATTTCAATATTGCTGAGCCGAAAGCTTTGATCGGTTTTGCGGGTCCGCGAGTTATCCGTCAAACGATAGGTCGTGATCTGCCCGAAGGATTTCAAACTGCAGAATACCTGGTGGAACACGGTTTTCTCGATTTTATCGTGCCGCGTACCAAATTGAAATCAAAACTTTCCCGATTATTGAAAATCTTGAATAGCAGATAGTATAGGTTTTCTTGAAATAGAAGAGAGAAACAGAAAATTAAATAAATACTGAAACTCTGCTCTTAACCATTGCAGAGTTTTTAGTTTGAAGGAAGAAATCAGATTATGAGATTTGCAGATTATGCAAAAATATATGTAACAGCAGGTAACGGTGGCGAGGGGATGTCTCACTTTCGGCGGGAAAAATATGAGCCAAAAGGTGGTCCTGATGGTGGCGACGGCGGAAGCGGCGGAGATGTGATTTTGAAGGGAAACAGCCAGCTGAATACGCTCCTCGACCTACGCTACAGGAAATATGTGAAAGCCGAGCATGGTAAACGGGGACACACTTCCCGCAAAACCGGCAAGGACGGCGAGGATGAAATTCTTGAAGTGCCGCTGGGTACCGTAGTATACGATGCTGAGACTCGCGAACGCCTTGGTGAAATTACAGAGCAAGACGAAAAAATTGTTATTGCAAAAGGAGGAAAAGGCGGACTAGGGAACTGGCATTTTAAAAGTGCTACGAACCAGACTCCTCAACACGCACAAGTAGGTGAATCGGGCGAAGAGCGAGCTGTAGAGTTGGAATTAAAGCTTATTGCGGACGTAGGATTGGTTGGGTTCCCAAATGCCGGAAAGAGTACGCTTCTCTCAGCACTGTCTGAAGCAAAACCAAAAATTGGAGCTTACCCTTTCACCACGCTTGAACCGAATCTGGGAGTAGTAACATTTTCCGATTACAGGAGTTTTGTGATGGCGGATATTCCCGGGATTATTGAAGATGCTCACGAAGGAAAAGGGCTGGGTCTGCAGTTCCTGCGTCACATCGAGCGAAATAATGTACTGCTGTTTATGGTGGGTTGTGATACTGATATCAAACAGGAGTACAAAGCTCTCCTGCACGAATTGAAAGAATACCGTCCCGATTTACTGGACAAACCCAGGATTCTGGCGATTACAAAAATGGACCTGATTGAAGGTTTTGAGCTGGAAGAGCCAGTTGAACTTGATGATGATGCGGAGATCATCGAAATCTCGTCTGCCACGGGGCACAACATTGATGAACTGAAAGAGTTGATCTGGAAAAAGTTGAAAGAAATTGAACCGGAAGAAACATCATAGAGCTTTAATTGCATTGAACATGGTTCCCGAAATGGGGCCGGGAAGGGCAAGAAGACTGCTCCAGCTGGCGAATGTTGATAGTGCAGATCAGCTTTTTGACCTGAATGTCCGCGACTATATAAAAGCGGATGGGATTGGCAAGCAGGTTTCAAAGAATCTTTCCGATTTTGATGACTGGGATTCCGTAGATAAAATTTTAGAACGCACCGATAGTATCGGTGCTAATCTTCTGGCTTATGACGATGAGCACTATCCTGAATTACTGAAGCACATATATGACCCTCCGTTGATATTGTGGTATAAAGGCGATTTGAAAGCGCTGGAGAAACCCGGTGTAGCTGTAGTTGGAACCCGAAATCCGGGCAGCTACGGATTGTCTCAAGCAGCAGAGTGGTCAAGAAATCTGGTTCAAAAAGGAATCTGCGTGAACAGCGGGTTGGCCTACGGAATTGACGCAAAAGCTCATCAGACCGCTGTAGAAACGGGCGGTGAAACCGTTGCCGTATTGGGATCAGGAATTGACGTGATTTATCCCACAAGAAATAAACCTCTTGCAAAAAAAATTATTGAGTCCGGAGGTTTGATCATGACTGAGTTTCCGCCGGGAACCCAGCCTGATGCGGGTAATTTCCCGGGACGAAACCGAATTGTAAGCGGGATGAGTCACGGCGTACTGGTAGTGGAAAGTGGAGTAAAAGGCGGGAGCATGATTACGGCCCGGTACGCACTGGATCAAAATCGCGAAGTATTTGTGATCCCTCATCAGTTAGGTTATATGAAAGGCGAGGGCTGTAACTATCTGATTCAAAATGGTCAGGGAAAATTGGTCAGATCAATTGATGACATTCTGGAGGAGATATCAGTTGAGACGAATTCTGAAACCGGCTCCGAAAAAAAGCTATCAACATGGAAGTCTCTTGAGCTGAGTGAGGAAGAAACTCAGCTGTGTAAACTTCTCGATAATAAGTCTCTGCACATCGATCAGATAAGTGAAGAAGTTGGACAACCAACCTTTAAACTTCTTCCCATAATGCTCACGCTTGAATTGAAAGGGGCAATTGAACAAAAGGCCGGAAAGTATTTCGAGGCTCGTTAATTGCTTAAATTCAGCATATCGTCATTAAGTAAGTAAAATGTAATTTCATGATTCGTGTACAAGACGTAATACTAAGCGAAGATATTGCCACGGCGAAATTTGCCTGTGACATCAGCAAATGTAAAGGAGCGTGCTGTGTTGTAGGAGATGCGGGAGCACCGGTCAGCAGGGATGAAATTCCGATACTTAGAAAAGCGTTCAAAGAATTAAAGGGTGAGTTAAATCCTGAAGCTGTACAAAAGGCCGAGCGTGAAGGTGTTGTTCTTGGAGATAGTGAAAATGGCTTTGAAATTAACTGCATAGATTCAGGTGAATGCATATTTGTTGAGAAAACTGCTGATGATGTAGCGACCTGTGCCATTCAAAATGCATACTATTCGGGCAGGTTTAAATGGGAAAAACCGATCAGCTGCCATCTCTATCCGGTTCGTTTAAAGCATATTGCGGGGATGGATTATGCCAATTATGAGTACATCCCGGATTTATGCTCTGCCGGTTGCAGAAATGGTGAAGAAAGGGGAATTTACCTTTCAGACTTTTTGAAAACAGCATTGATTCGCAGGTACGGAGAAAAGTGGTATTCTGAATTTATTGATGCTTGTATGGAAGTGAGGAGTAGATAAGTGCTTAAAACAGGTCAAAACATATCGCAGAAACAGAGTCAGCAGCAGAAACTGTCTCCACAGCAGATTCAGTTTGTGAAATTATTGCAGCTGCCTACGATTGGTCTGGAACAGCGAATAAAGGAAGAGATTGAGATGAACCCGGTTCTTGAGGAAGCTGATCCTGTTCTGGAAGAAACGATGCAAGAGACCGAACAAGACTGGGAGAAACAAAAAGAGGCGGAACCGGAAAAAGAAACCGAAGAGACTTCAGATATCGATCCGGTAGATCAGAACGATGATATCGACTGGGACTCTTTTATGCATAATACGGAATATGACGGAACCAGCTATTCCGGCTTTTCAAAATCATCGGGTGATGAAGATTGGCGCGACCTGCCAAATCCATATCATCAAACTCTTTTGGAAGAGCTTGAACATCAGGTGTCACTTCTCGATCTGGATGACGAAGAGATGTTGATTGCAGATCAGATTTTAGGCTCTCTTGACAGAGACGGATATTTCCGGCGCGAAACGGAAGCAGTAATCGATAATATTGCGTTTAACCAGGGCACATTGGTAAGTAGTGCTCAGGTAGAAAAGGTTCGGAAGATGATCCAAAAACTGGACCCTGTGGGTATCGCTTCACGAGATTTAAGAGATTGTTTACTGGTTCAGCTTAAAACATCAAACATTGAAAGTGAGATAAAATCGCAAGCAGTAGAGATGTTGGAAAATTACTGGGAGAGTTTTGAGAAAAAGCACTTCAGTAAACTGAAATCGCGATTGGATATCGACGACGAAGAGCTTCAAGAGATTTTTGAGCTGATTAAAGGGCTCAATCCAAAACCGGGAGGTGTTGCCAACCCCGATGAGGATAACCGGCAATATGTAGAACCTGATTTTGAAGTCTACTATGAGCCTTCGGAAAATGAAAATGAAGATGGTGAATTTGTCATAAAGTTGAGTCAGCGGAATACTCCTCCGCTAAGAATATCTCGCGAATATAAAATGATGTGGGATAATCTTAAAAAGAGTGATCAAAAAGATAAGAAGGAGAAACAGGCGCGAAACTTTATTAAGGATAAAATCGAATCGGCCCAATGGTTTATTGATTCTATTCTGCAGCGGCAGAACACACTGATGAAGACGATGAGAACGATTGTATCACTGCAGGAAGAGTTTTTTAAGCACGGAGACGGACTTAAGCCGATGATTCTAAAAGATGTGGCAGAGAGAATCAATATGGACATTTCAACCGTTTCCAGGGTTGTTAATGGTAAATATGTTCAGACAAATTTTGGGGTTTACGAGCTGAAATACTTTTTCAGTGAGGGGTTAGAGACTGAGAGTGGTGAGGATGTCTCAAGTCGTGAAGTGAAGAATGTGCTACAGGACATTATAGACAATGAGGATAAACAGAAACCTTACAGTGATCAGGCGTTAACCGATTTGTTAAAAGAGAAGGGGTATAAAGTTGCCCGCCGAACCGTGAGTAAATACAGGGAGCAGCTTCAGCTGCCTGTCGCAAGGCTGAGGAAGCAAATCATTTAGCTTTTATTGGCTCAAGTAGAGAATGAGAGAGCCATTTGTACGGGCTCACTTATTGTGGGCGAGTAAATAAAAAGCCATATCAGAAAGACAAAAAGCAGGGTATGCAAACCGATAGTGAAGAGAATGTATAGCAGGCTGTATCGTTCTAAGAATTTTGCTGCGTCAAATGCGGCCAGGTTGAAACTCATGAACCAAACAATCAGGTAAGAGGCCAAAAGAAGATAGATGAGGGTTTGACTCGGTGATTGGTTGTGAAATACAATCAATATTGTTGCAACCAAAAAATTGATATGCAGTGGCCAGGCATACAGATTGAGCGTTTGGCTAAAAAATTGAAGCTTTTTATTGGGCAGATGAAGCCATAATACAGAAATGATCTGCATGATCAGGGAAATGAAAAAACCGGTCAGGAAGAGAGAGACATAGGGGCCAGCTGGCCAGAAAATAGCAGGAAAATGGTGGGTCAGTGCGTTCAAACCTCTCTCACTAAACAGGCTATCAGCGGTTAGGTACAAAATAATACCGGTTATTACTGAGTGCTGAAGCAGAATTACAAGGCCCGGAAATATATTACGAATTCGGTGTTCAATTACATCCGTTAAAAAGAAAGAGTGGTTGAAAAAGTAACGAGGCAGGGCCTGAGTGTATACCGGCTGGTACCTCATATGGATGAAAATTGATCCCAAAATGAGAAAGAGAAAAACTACATTCCAGTTAATGGTAGGTGTGGTTTCAGCGGCTTGAGGTATTGGAAATGGCAGGAGACTTCCTTTCAGATATTCGGAAAAAATAGTTTTGTAGTCTTCATTTTCTACAATGAAAATCCGGAACCAATCGGCCGGAATAATTAAGATGCTTTCATCGATTTCCAGGGTGTATTTAAATAAATTTTCGAGCGTCTTTAGTGACTCCGGTAAATTCTCATCCGGATCAAAAAACATAGCATTTACCGTTGGAGATCTATCTCCGGGTGAAATTGTTTGAACTGTGAAATCAAAGCTATCGGTTAAAATGGGATTGCTTGGCAGTGCCGATTGATAGAAGAGCGGCAACCCTGAGAACTCCCGGATGTTTTCAGCAATTTGTGCAGCAATTGCCGGGAATTGAGGAGCTGTTTCGTTCGGGTAGCGAAATAGACCCGCAGTGATGATTTTATCGGGATACTGATCCATAAGTGATCTGAGGGAGTTGCGAATATCAGCTGTGATTTCGCCGGATCGGAGCCGTAAATCGTTTACGGTTGTATAGCTTTTGGGATGTTGATAGATCAGGAAAAAATCATCTATATTTATGGCTGTAAGCTGATCTGATCGGGTGAAGTGAATAATATCAATTCCCATTTCAGATGCTGCAGCCAGTAACTGCTGCTTGTTCTCCCGGTCTGCCACAGAATCAAAAGAGAGTGCTATTCTGTTGCCAAAACTACTCTCGGGGGTACTTTGACCGTCTACACCTTGCGGTGAGAAAGATAGCCAGGATAAAAATAGGGCGAGTATCAGTGGCAGCAAGATGGCCTTTGACTATTTTTTAATTTCGGCTGTACGCTCAATCGGAAGTTCTCGCGTTTCTTTAAAGCTGGATAGTACAATATTTGAGCGAGTACGACTTACGCCGTCCCAGGATTGAACAAGTGACAGAAATTGTTCAAACGATTCTGTGTTTTTAGTACGAACTTTTAAAATGTGAGATCCGTCACCGGTTATTGAGTGGCACTCCAGTACTTCGGGGTGCTCGGTTACATGTTCCACAAAACTGGGGTAGCGCTCCGATCCATCCACTTCAACAAAAATAAATGCAGTGATGTCGAAGTTGAACTTTTTTGAATCCAGAATGGCGTTGTAACTCTCAATCAACCCTTTGTCTTCGAGCTTTCGCATTCGCTCAGATACTGACGGAACAGAGAGATGAACAATTTCAGCTATCGTATTACGCTGGGCACGTCCATGCTTTTGAAGGTGGTTTAAAATTTTAATATCGGTTTCATCCAATTGATGGCTCATATCAACGTTTTTTGCCTAAAATTTCTAATCTGCGTAGAAAATATCCTTAATTAGTTAGGATATCAATGGTGTTTTTTCAGATTATCGTAAAAAGTTTTTTCGTGATATGTATGATGTTGTAGAAAAATTTCAATGCCTGTAAAACGACTCGTATCTTTACTTTTTAAAAAGAAATAGCTAACACACTTTAAATACTTTCCGATGCTCGATATTACATTTATTAGAGAAAATCCGGAGCTGGTCAAAACCGGAATGATCAACAAAGGTGAAAAAGATTCCTCAGCAGTTGATAAGGTGATCCAAAAAGATGAAGAGTGGCGATCACTGGTAACGGAGATTGATCAGTTGAGAGCTGAAAATAATGCCAAATCGAAAGAGATTGGCAAACTGATGGGGCAGGGCAAAAAAGAGGAAGCTCAAGAGATTATCAAAGCTACATCGGACGGTAAAGAGAAACTTAAAGAACTGGAAGAGAAAGTTGCCGTCGTTGCAAAAGAGCGAGATGACTTGCTTTACAGTATTCCTAATGTGCCGGATGAAACTGTACCTGTCGGGCATAGCGAAGAGGACAATGAAACCTTCAAAACCTGGGGGGAGCGAGCTGAGGATGAGTGGTTACAACCCCATTGGGATATTGCCGAAGAGAAGAAGTGGATTGATTTTGATCGGGGATCAAAAGTAACCGGAGCAGGATTTCCATTTTATGTAGGAAAAATGGCCCGGCTGCAGCGCGCATTAATTAACTTCTTTCTGAATGAGGCAGTGGATCAGGGATATACTGAACTACAGGCACCATACTTTGTGAATGAAGATTCTGCACGCGGTACCGGACAGATTCCGGATAAAGAAGATATGATGTACACCATTCCTCGTGATGGATTTTTTGCAATTCCAACGGCGGAGGTTCCGGTAACAAACTTTCATCGGGATGAGATTCTATCAAAAGATGACCTTCCCACTCGATATGCGGCATACACACCTTGCTGGAGACGTGAAGCGGGAAGTTATGGCAAAGATGTTCGAGGGCTGAATCGACTGCACCAATTTGACAAGGTAGAGCTGGTAAAAATTGTTCACCCGGATACGTCCGATGACGAACTGGAATCCCTGAGGGAATACGCGGAATCCTTACTTCAAAAGCTGAAACTGCCTTATCGAACGCTGCTGATGTGTACAGGGGATATGGGTTTCACACAAACCAAAAAGTACGATCTGGAAGTTTGGAGTCCCGGGCAGCAGCGCTGGCTGGAAGTGAGTTCCTGTTCCAACTTCGGTTCATTCCAGGCGAGAAGAATGCAGCTTCGTTTCAAAAACGAGAAGGGGAAAACTGAAATGCTCCACACACTGAACGGATCAGGGCTGGCACTCCCAAGAGTTGTTGCGGCAATTATTGAAACGTATCAGATGGAAGCCGGTGATGTGAAAGTGCCGGAAGTTCTTCAGCCGTTTATGGGTGTTGAGG
>CAZHUP010000042.1:0-17295 GCA_964535495.1 uncultured Rhodohalobacter sp. | reverse complement strand
GGGGTTTATGAAGGTAGATATGAAGCGGTTACTTCAGGTAAAACAGTGTACATCAGGGCTACGTTTAACCCGATTGAACCGTCCGGTGGAATTGCTATTGTGGAAGACACGACTGAACGGTACATAGCAGGTAAAAAAATAAAAGAGAGTGAGCATAGATTTCGGAGTATCTTTGAAAACAAACACAGTGTGATGCTCATTATTGATCCTACTGATGGCCAAATAGTAGATGCAAATCCGGCTGCTATAAACTTTTATGGTTGGGAATTGGATGAGATAACAAGGAAGAAAATTAGTGAGATTAATACTCTCTCGAAAGAAGAGGTAGAAAGGGAGATGGAGAGGGCAAAAACAAATAAATCTCATTTGTTTCATTTTAAGCACAGGCTTTCGGATGGTACTATAAAAGATGTAGAAGTCTATAGCGGCACAATCCGGTTAGACGAGCAAATATTACTTTTTTCTGTAATTAATGATATCAGTGAGCGTGTTAGAAAGGATAAGGATCTGCTGAAATTCAAACTGGGGATAGCACGTTCTTCTAATGTCGTTTTTATCACAGATAAGGATGGGGCAATTGAGTACGTAAACAAGGCATTTACAGATCTATATGGTTATGAAAAGGATGAAGTAATCGGAAAAACACCGAGAATTTTAAAGTCAGGAAAGCATTCGGATAAATTTTATGACCAGTTTTGGAATACCATACTCAGTGGTAAAGTAATAGAAAGTGAACTTCAAAACAGAACAGCTGATGGAGAGATTGTAAATATCCATGCGACGGCGAATCCTATTTTAAATAAGGATGATGAATTACTCGGATTTATAGCTATACAGCAAGATGTTACCGAGGAGAAAAAAGCCAAAGAGAAACTGGAGCATACCCAGCAGCAGCTACGAGACATCATTGAGCACAGCACAAATTTGTTTTATACTCATGATGTAGAAGGAAATTTTACCTATGTAAGTCCACAGTCTAAAGAAATCTACGGAGTTGAACCGGATGAAGCGTTACGAAACTGGACTGATTTTATAACAGATCATCCTTTAAATGAACAAGCAAAAGAGCTTACCGATAAGGCTATCCAAACAGGAAAAGTCCAACCTCCATATCGTTTGCAAATACGAAGAGCAGACGGGGGGTTGATTTGGGTAAAAGTAAATGAAGCCCCGGTAATAAAAAATGGTGAAGTAGTAGGGATTACAGGCTCATTTACGAATATAACTAAGGAAGTCGAGGCAAGTGAAAAATCAGAAAAATCTCTAATCTTACTCGATGAACTAACCAATCAAACATCGGCAGCCGTTTGGGCGCGGGATTGTGATGGCAGTTATATTTTTACGAATAGAGAATACAAGAGATTATTTAGTGTAAAAGGGGATAAATTAGTAGATAAAACGGTAGATGAGTTATTTAACAACGAAACAGCCTCGCAATTCAAATGTAATGATGAAAAGGTGCTGGAAAAAGACTCACCATTGATTTTTGAACACTGGATTACCATAGATGGAGAGGAGAGGTTCTTTAGAATTAATATGTTTCTTTTACATGGACTTCCAGGGGCAGAAAAAAATGTGGGTGGGGTAGCGATTGATATCACGGACCAAAAAAGGAGTGAAGAAGTTATTCAGGCAGCATTGACGGAGAAAGAAACACTTCTTTCAGAAATACACCACAGAGTAAAGAATAATCTTGCTGTGATTTCCGGATTATTGGAATTAAGTATGATGAACATAGATAATGATAGGGTGAACTCTGTTTTGCGAAGCAGTCAGTTACGTATTCAATCTATGGCCAAAGTTCATGAACTGCTCTATCAAGCTGAGTCATTTTCGCAGATTTCATTTAAAGATTACTTAGAAAGTATCATTGATACCATTCGATCAACATTTGATGAGAGGGATTTCAGGCCAAATTTTATCACATATATCGAAGAAATTCCTCTTAATATTAATCATGCCATTCCATCTGGTATGATTGTGAATGAACTGATCACAAATTCCATCAAACACGCTTATCCTGACAAAGAAGTGGGCGATATTACAGTTAACTTTCACAAAGTGGAGGATAAAATTGTACTGCAGGTAGTTGATAACGGGAAAGGTGTTGACGATAATTTTGAAGCTGTCACAGAAAATTCGCTTGGAATAACCCTGATCAAGATACTGAGTCAACAACTGAATGCGGATCTTAAAATGGGTAATACCATAAATGGTTTTCAAACTACAGTGAAATTTAACTGGGAAGAAGGTATAAAAGGGTCTGCCGGCAATTTATGAGAGTAAGACGTCTCGTCCTAAAATGCATTCTAGTTTAGAGCTGAATTGTCGCCTGAAGGTATTTTACAATCAACGAACAACAACGAATTTTTTCAATTGAAATTCATCACCGGAAAATATCCTTGCAAAATAAACACCGGAGGCAAAATTATCTGTTCCAAATTGAATTTCTGTTGAGTTCACTTCAATCGTTTTTAAGCGTCTCCCAAGCACATCGAGCACTTCAACATAATCAATAATAGCACCGGAACGAATATTCAGAGTTGTACTTACAGGATTTGGATAGAGCTCTGCAAATCCCCTGCCTACCGGAGTACCTGACACCTGTAGTGAAACGGTTACAGGATCGGACCAGTTAAATCCGGCTTTTACCCGATAGGTAAACTGATCACTGCCGGTAAACCCCGATTCAGCCAAATAGGAGAAACTTCCATCCGATTCCAACTGTAAAAGCCCGCGTTTAGGCGGTTCAACTAAAACAGCTTCCATCGGCATGCCGTCTAACGATAAATCATTTTGTAAAAGTCCTTCAGCGGAATTGATATGGTTGATATCACCCGTGCCAAGTTCATATTGGTCGCTTAAAGCAATTGGATTACCGGGGAGAGTAGGCAGATACTCTTTCATGTATGTATAGCTTGCCTTTGTGTACTCTTCTGCATCATCAGGGAGATTCCAGCTATCCCAGGTAAATCGGGTTGAAGTTTCAGTTTCAAAGTCATCATAAAATATGCCGATACTTATACCGTCCGAAATGCGGGTTTCAGTTTCAGGAGTAGACCGGTCGTCGTGCATAACTTCAAGCCGGCTGGGATCGGTGAAGTTGATGAGCGACCACGGCAGACGAACTTCTATACGATCGCTGAACAAGCGGACAGCATCAGTACTGTAGGTAGGTGTGTTTAATCTGTTTATTTTCAAGTGGCCGATGTCCTGCGAATCTTCGCTTTCAAAATTATTTTTCCATCTTACCAAATTCCATGGGGCTCCGTCTGTAACCGTTGAACGATATTGCTGCTCAGGGGCCGAAGTGTTGAACCAAATTCCAAATAGATCGTACGCCTCGGTTACGTATAGCTTTGCAGCGTAGTTCGTAATCATTAAGGCAAATTCTGCCCTGTTGGATACGGTCTGACCGTTAGGCAATATTGACTCTCCCAAAGTTTCATCATACGTATCTAAAGAGATCCAGATCGTGTCGCTCTCCTGAATGTGTTGATCGATGTCGAGCTGTAGCCGAAGGTAAGAGTAGTCTGCCTGGGCATGAATCCGCTTAACTTTTTCAGTTTCACCGAACTCCTCCCAAAGACTTAGATTCAGAGGTTTGCGAAATCCAAGCAGGCCAAAGTTTTGCTCAGCAGCCGTGGCGTTATGCCACAAGATTCTTCGGTCTATGATAAAGTCGAATGGGTTGGTGATCCACGTCTGTTTAAACCACTCATCAAGCCAGGAAAACTGTATTCCTCCACCGGCACCTGCCTGATGGATATTTTCGAGCATACGGATGTTGTTTTTCCCCTGTTCAAGTTCGGAGTATCCTCCGTGATGAATGCCGCTGTGGGCATATTTAGCCACACCCCAGCTCGAAGAACCTCCAAACTCTGCTATAATTAAAGGAAATTGATCGTAGTACTCCTTCAGATAGGTCAGATAACCGAGATAGCTGTTCTGGCCGATATGATCCTGAAACAGAACATAGCGCGGATCTCGCGAAATATAGTTTGGGTAGTACGGATAGGCGTGATAGGAGGCGAAAAAGCCTGCAGGGGCATTTTCAAGATTGATATTTTTTAAATCCAGTGAGGCACTCTCTTCGTAGGGGCTCTCTTCATAAGGGTGTTCTATCGGATCGAGTGACGGCCAGCTGGATATCGAAACCGGTCTCTGTGTGTCATAGTTTTCCATTTCGAATGTGAGCAGATGATCAAGACGCTCGGTCACCCAAATCTCAGAAGCCCGGACATCTGATATGGATAGATAATTTCCATTAAACGAGTGCGTGCCGGGATTGGACTGATTGGTTTCAAGTACTTCGGGAGGGTGAATTTCACGACCAACTATGTAGGCGATTACCCACTGAGATACATCATCTATATAGGTGCCGTGGGCTTTTCCCAATCTCGGTGCAATAATAATATCCCCATGAACAGCACGTATATTCTCCTCCATTTCCTGTTCAAAAGGTTGAGTCAACGTATTTAAATTTTCATCATAACCGGGTATTTCCTCCTCGAGCCAGACACCCTGAAAAATGAAGAGCGGGGAGTTGGGATTGGCATCGTTAAATCGCTTTAGCTCTTCATAAAAACGTGGATAGTGCAGCGTATAAAGCCGGATTGTGTTGAAACCGGCGTCTCGAATCAGCTGAAACCAGCGGGCGTAGTCACTGCTTGTAGCGGCCAGCTGACCGGGAAACGTACCTGGCACAGCAACTCCCAAGTTCACGCCTTTGATAAAGAGCGGACTGTAGTACTCTCCGTTCCACACGGTGATATGTGTTTCATCTACAGAGAATGGAAAGGGTTGGTCTTGTGATGAGCTCTGTCCGACTGAAGTGTCTGCAGCAAAAAGGGTGATTATAGAGATGATGACAGTTAAACAGAAAGGCACCTTCGAAAATTTTAAATACATACTCTACATAATTATTAAAATCGGAAACGCCCGCCCACTTCGAAGGTTGAGATTGTTGTGTAATTCTCTGTGAAGGGAAATTCCTGCCAGGTTAATTTTAACTCTCCGAATAGTTCAAACTGATTCTGAATCAGGTAGTTTGTTCGAATTCCTAAATATCTGGATTTTTGAAAACGGTTATCAGCTTGCCCGTCAAGCAATCGACGTTCATCCGGAGAAAAGCCAAACCCTCCCAAAATAGAAGCAAATGTATCGGGATTGCCTAAATATCTGCGGGCTAAAAATGTAAATGAAGATGAAACACCGGAGTCTTGTGGGGTGAAATATGGTCGGCCAATCAACAGCCAGTTGCCTATATATTTTCCAACAGAGGCCGTTAAGATGAGAACATCGTCTTCACTGAACTTCAGATAGCGAATACCTAAGGATGATTCAAAAGCGTGAGGTAATACCCGGTAAAGTTCAGCACCGGCGCGAAACTCAGGAAAGAGATCGCCACCGGACACCCCGATATTGAAATAGCTGTACCATTTATCACTGAATTCAGGCCAGTAATCAATTTCTCCCTGATAATCAGTTAAATCAAAACGGTGACCTATATTCAGCCGACTAATGATGGGGCCGCCGGAAGTATGTCTTCTGTACTCGATGAACATCTTTTGCCAGTCTTCAAGATCGTCGCCGTAACGGTCGTATGTGAGACCGATAGCAGCCGTGTTCTTCTTGCTCTGATAATCTTCATAGGTCGAAGATTGACGGGCAAAAGTGTCGGTTGCCATAAAGATGATAAGTATACAAAAGAGAAAGATTTTCATTACTTCAGCACTGATCGAATTAGGTGGTTTGCACAACATAATGTTTGCAAGAGTACATTTAGCCGAATGTCAGGTTCACTGTTTTATAATAAGAGTTTCAATTATGTATTGGTCAAACAATTAGAGAACTCTGTATTAATAGCACTGTTTATTAAGCAAAACTAAACTCATGACCGAACTTGATTAAGTTTCTTGTCTGCAGACGCTTAAGGTAAATAACTATGAAAAAGAAAGAACCTATGTCTCAAGATGGGTCAACTGTTTAATTGATAGAGGATGATCCCGTTATTTCCAAGCTCATTGAATTTAAGTTAAAGAGAAACAACTACAAATTTGAGTTGAGAGAAAACGGGTTTTCCGGCTTTGAGGCGATTAAAGAGCTAAAGCCAGACTTGGTAATTCTGGATATCATGCTGCCAAGTGTCAACGGTTTAGAAGTGCTTAGAAAGATTAGAGAAGATGAAGATTTAGATAATGTTCGTGTAATTATGCTTTCTGCTTCAATGAAAATGAAAGATAAAAAGCTGGCGTTCGAGCAAGGTGTAAAAGACTATATCGTAAAACCTTTTGAGACAGATGAGCTGATCATGAGGGTAAAAAAATCACTGGAAAATTAAGTTAACGAAAAGGGGTAATAATTAATGGTTTTGATTGTAGGGGTAGAAATGGAGGGTGCAATTCAGTTGCTGATACTGGTAACCTTACTGTTAACAGTAACGACATTCATCTTATTTGTCGTAACGGTTGCCATGAGGTTGAAGCAGAACAGGGATGAAAAAAGAATTAATGAGTATAGAGAAAAGCTTTTACCTCTGGTATTTGAGTATCTGGAAGAGAATGTTGAGGCAGTAACGTTCGAAAAACTTCTTGGCTCAAATGCGTTAAAATACCGGGTTTTTGAGGAGACTATCGTCAAGCTTTTGAGGAATGTTGAGGGAGAAGAAGCAGAGAAATTAAAGAGGCTTTTGATGATCGATTCACTATACAAGTATCACCTGAAGCAGCTGAAAGAAGGCAGTGATGTCGTTAAAATAGAGGCGTGTAACTACTTCAGGTATACGAATATTGTCAGGGGTGATGTCGTATATATTTTGGGAAAGTTTGTTCAGTCAGATAATACCTACCTGGCGTTCTCCGCGGCTTCTGCACTGATGGCTAGTGATACATTAAAAGACAGAATGCACGCTATGGAAACGTTTACCAAGAGAGAGGGCATTTCCAAAATGGCGTTGCTGGAGCTTTTTTACAGATTTAAGCATGACAATAAAAGTCAGACTACAGAAGAGGCCGCTTTTTTAGAAGCGCTCATTTCTGAAAAAAGTTTATCAACAAAGAAAAGAGCACTTTTAATACGATGTGTGTCTGAATCAAATTATTACTTGATGATTAAGCCGCTCCAAAGCTGGCTGGAAAGCAGAGATGAGTTTTGGAAAGAACCTGACGTTTTATCGGCGCTTATTGATTCTCAGCGCATATTTTTGAACTCATTGGCGACCGAAAGTATAAAGGCATATCAAAATTATCCGGATAGAGAAGTTAGAAAGTCTGTAGAAGAGGCTCTGCTTGTTCTGGATCAGGAGATCACTTTCGAAAAGGCTATTGCATAACCAAAAATTAAAAAGACCCATTAAGATTTGTTAGAACAAGCGGTAACCCAAATCCAGCAATTTATCAATCTGGTAGACTCTCTGGGCTGGGTCTTCATTCTCTATTTCTTAATTGTGAACGGAACATACCTATCCATGGTGGTGGTATCTCTGTTCTATATCAGAAAACACCAGAAATACTACTCTGTATTTGAACCGGAGGGTGTTTTTCAGTCCGATCTATATAAGTCGATATCTATCATCTCACCGGCATATAATGAAGAAGTAAATATTATTGATTCCGTAGAAGCACTTCTGCAGCTTCAGTACAGAGATTTTGAGGTAGTGGTGGTTAACGATGGAAGTACAGACTCTACTCTTGAAAAGCTTAAAAATCACTTCAGGCTGTATGAATCTGAAATTGAGCTGCATTCAAAATTGCCACATAAAGATATCGTGAAGTCGTACAGATCAAGCCGATACGATAACTTGATTGTAATAGATAAGGTGAATGGCGGGAAGGGTGATGCGCTAAACTGTGGAATCAATGCGTGTGGAAACGATCTTTTCTGCTCTATTGATGCCGATTCACTGCTGGAGCAGGATGTGCTAAAACAGATGCTTCAGGCCTTTGTTATGGATGACCGACTTATTGCAGCCGGAGGGATTGTGCGCGTGGCAAACGGGTGCAAAGTTTCGAACTACGAAATAAAGGAGATTGACATTCCCAAAAGCTTTTTGGCAAGGATCCAGACAGTTGAGTATTTACGATCCTTTTTGTTTGGCAGAATTGGGTGGGACTACTTTAAAAGCTTAATCATTATTTCCGGCGCATTTGGAATTTTTGACCGAAAGTCAGTAATCAGGGCCGGAGGGTATGCCAGAGACTCTGTTGGAGAGGATATGGAATTGGTTGTGAGACTGCACCGGTTCTTCAGAGAGCAGGATGAGGAGTACAGAGTGCGCTTTCTGCCCAAACCTGTTTGCTGGACCGAAGTTCCGGAGAACTGGAATGATTTGGCTACACAAAGAAATCGCTGGCAGAGAGGGTTGGTTGATTCGATTTGGCGCCACAGAACCATGTTTTTTAATAAGAAGTATGGCAGAATGGGGCTGACCACGATCCCCTATTTTACACTGGTTGAGCTGATTGGTCCCGTTATTGAAATGATGGGCTATATCTACTTCATTTTTGTGATAATTTTTATGGGAATCTATGAGCCGTTTGTTCTTCTCTTTTTAACGGTTTCTATACTGTTGGGCTTTTTGCTGTCCGTCTCTTCCCTCATTTGTGAGGAAGCCACGTTCAGAAGATATGGCAGCATCAAAAATACATTGATTCTCACTCTGTATGCCTCACTCGAAAACCTGGGGTACAGGCAGATACACGCCTGGTGGAGATTTGTAGGTTTAATCGACTATATAAAGGGCAAAAAGAGCTGGGGTAAAATGAAACGGCTGGGCTTTGAGCGGGAAGATGAAGCCGGCAAAACAGCCCAAAAACCCAAATCTGAATTTATGCCAAAGTTCAGAAGCTCAGTTTACTGGGCCATCGTTTTTCTGATGCCGCCGGCAGTAATTTATATCCTGCTCAACTTTCTCTACCTAAATTAACTCTTTACTGTACTGCTACATCCGGTGTGTTCCCATACTCCGACCAGGATCCTTCGTAAGCCCTCACGGAATCATATCCCATTAGCCTGAGTGTGAAGTAGGCGTGCGATCCCCTCACGTTTGTGTGGCAGTGCGGAATGACCTCTTTGTCTCGTGTAATTCCAAGCGAGTCATATATGCCCTGAATCTCCTGTGCAGACTTGAAAAAAGGTATGCCATCATCCTCTAAGACATTGCTCCACTCTAAATGAACGGCATTTGGGATATGACCGCTGCGCTCAGCCCGCTCATCAACACCCGTGTACTCATCTTCAGATCGCACATCAAATATGATTTTATCGGGATCGCTGGCGGCTTCCATTACGTAATTTATATCGCAAAACTTAGACTCCTGAACGTTTACCGCAAAGTTTCCGGAGTTTCTTTCTGATGGGTAATCAACTACGGGGTACGCCTCAGCCCATCCCTGTACGCCACCATTCAGCAGTGAAGCATTTGAAAAACCGTAGTAATCCAGTGCATAAAATAGTCTAGCCGAAGCAAGTGCATTTCCTTCATCATAAATGACAACCCGGTCATCATTATTCAGGCCAATCTCCTGCATCATCTGTTCAAAAACTTCTGGACCAATGAGATAACTTTGAACGGGATGATCGGGATCTGTCAGTTTTTCGATAGCCGGAAAATGAATGGCTCCTTGGATAAGTGAATCACTTGCCTCTGCTCTGGCATCGATGAGTAAAATGTTATCCTGATCCAGCATCGAGTTTAGTTCAGATGCTTCAATCAAAAGGTGAGAGTTCGGGTATCCTGTTAAAGGCTGAGCCTCCTCATTGGTTGGTTGACAGGCTAAAAAAAGAAATGGTACAAGGAGAATGTATAGGTATCGTAAATTCATATCGATAAAAGTTATATTCGTTGAATGATAATCAGTGAACAAGTAATTTGGGAGTACCATTCAAGATGTATAAGTGATGAATGGTGCAATTTTAGATATTGTTCAAACTAGACGTTAATGTCGGAATTTCAATGTCGAAACACTAACTACTTCATCAGGGTAGGATTCTCAATTCTAATTCTTTTAAAGACATGAGTGAAAAAAATAACGAGCAAGGGGGCGATAAAAAAGCCTGGCATGGCCAATCGGTTGAATCTGTTTTTGAAATTCTACAGACAGATAAAACGGGGCTAAGTGAAGATGAAGCCGCAAAGCGCCTGGAAGAATATGGGCCAAATAAATTACCTGAGGGAAAAACAAAGACAGCGCTGCAGAGATTTTTGCTGCAGTTTCACAATGTCCTGATTTATGTATTGATGGTTGCTGCCGTTATTACAGCTCTTCTCGACCATTGGATTGATACCTGGGTAATTGTTGCGGTAATTTTAATTAATGCCATTATTGGGTTTATCCAGGAAGGAAAAGCTGAAAAAGCCCTGGAGAGCATTAAAAAAATGCTGTCACTGGAGGCATCACTTATAAGGAATGGAACTAAAAAAAGAGTAGATGCAGAAAAGCTGGTGCCCGGCGATGTTGTAGAACTGGAGTCGGGAGACAAAGTGCCTGCGGATCTCAGGCTGTTCTCTATACGGAATCTTCGGGTTGAGGAGTCTGCTTTAACCGGCGAATCGGTTGCGGTCGAAAAATCTGAGGATAAAGTAGAGGAAAGTGCTGTGCCGGGCGATCAAATCTGTATGGCATTCTCGGGAACATCGGTTGTATATGGCCGTGCCAAGGGGATTGTTGTAGCTACCGGTGCAGAAACTGAGCTTGGCAAGATCAATCGTATGATGACTGATGTTGAGGAGCTGACAACCCCATTATTACGGCAAATTGATGATTTTGGGAAAGTACTATCTCTGATTATTGTCGGCGCTTCTGTCCTCCTGTTTGTAATGGGTTACTTTTTCAGGGATTATACCGTTGATGAACTATTTTTGGCGGTGATTAGTCTCGCTGTAGCCGCAATCCCTGAGGGCTTGCCTGCAATTATGACCATTACACTGGCGGTTGGTGTACAGGCTATGGCAAGGCGAAACGCGATTATCAGAAGGCTTCCATCTGTTGAAACTCTTGGGTCTGTGACAGCTATCTGTTCAGATAAAACGGGAACCCTTACCCGAAATGAAATGACGGTAAGAGCTATTCGCACGGCGGATGATCTTTACGACGTGGATGGAACGGGGTATAAACCGGAAGGAGATATCAAAAAAGGAGATCAAAAAGTTGATATAGGTGAAATTGAGCTGTTACGAGAGTTAATAAAAACAGCGAAGGTTTGTAATGATGCATCCCTGGCTGAAGAAGATGGAGAGTGGATAATTAACGGTGATCCCACGGATGGGGCGTTAATTACGTTGGGCCACAAAGCAGGTTACGACTCTTTCAACCCTGAGAGGATAGATCATATCCCTTTTGAATCGGAGCATAAATATATGGCTACGCTCAATGAGGTGGAGGGGCATAAAATCATGTTCATTAAGGGAGCTCCTGAAAAACTGCTGGAAATAAGTTCTGCTCAAAAAACCTCCGATGGTGAAGCGGATTTAAACCGTGATTTCTGGGAGGAGGAAATGGAAAAGCTTGCCGGCAAAGGATACCGTTTGATTGGTATGGCCATTAAATCCATGAAAGAGGATAAAGTGCGAATTGATCATGAAGATATGGAGGAGGATCTGCTGTTTCTTGGCCTTGTAGGCATGATTGATCCACCCAGAGAGGAAGCGATTGAAGCGATTAAAAAGTGTAAGGAGGCCGGTATTCAAGTAAAAATGATTACCGGTGACCATGTTACAACGGCTCGCGCAATTGGAAAAGAGATGGGCATTGGCGACGGAGGTAAAGCCATCACCGGCGCAGAGCTTGAAGAGAAGAGTGATGATGAACTCCGAAGAATTGCGAAAGAGTACGATGTATTTGCAAGAACCAGCCCCGAACATAAACTTCGTTTGGTAAAAGCACTACAGGCTGAAGGAATGATCTGCGCGATGACTGGAGACGGCGTAAATGATGCTCCGGCACTTAAAAGGGCTGATGTAGGCATAGCGATGGGTATTAAAGGAACAGAGGTTACTAAAGAGGCGTCGGAAATGGTTTTGGCAGATGATAACTTTGCATCTATTGCAAACGCTGTTGAAGAAGGGCGTACCATTTACGACAATCTGAGAAAGGCCATTCTGTTTATCCTGCCAACAAACGGTGCAGAAGCACTGGTAATTATTGCAGCAATTTTTATGGGTTTGGCCATGCCTATTACGCCGGTACAAATTTTATGGGTTAATATGGTTACGGCTGTTACATTAGCTCTCTCCCTCTCTTTTGAGCCTACCGAACCCGGTGTAATGAAACGAAAACCCAGGGATTCTGATGCCGGAATCATGGGCGGATATTTTATCTGGCGTGTAGTTTATGTATCAATCTTGATTGGCGGACTTACACTTGGCCTCTACTACTGGTTGCGTCAAGGAGATTACACCATAGATCAAGCGAGAACAATAGCAGTAAACACTCTTGTCGCAGGACAGCTTTTCTATCTGTTTAACTGCAGAAGAATGAATGACCCATCAGTCGGGAAAGGTTTCTTTTCAAACAAGTATGCATTCATTGCAGCAGGAGTTCTGATCATATTTCAACTGATCTTTACCTATGCACCGTTTATGAATTTGTGGTTTGGCACCGAAGCGCACAGAACTATTTACTGGCTATATCCTGTTACAGGTGGTGCAATTGTGTTTTTATTGGTTGAGCTTGAGAAGTACTTGTTCGGCAGATCTCAAAAAAAGCGCACAAAACCGGCTCAGTAAGAGCTGTTAACCACTGAATTATTTATTTGCAATATGGCTGACCTCGCATTGAAAAGTTTAAAACTGGAAGAAATACTAAATCTTGTAGAGAAACGCGATCCAGATCAGAGTGAGTTTAAACAGGCTGTGAAGGAAGTGATGGAGTCTGTAATTCCCTATGTAAGGGGGCATGAAAAATATGAGAATCCCGGTTTGTTTGAACGGCTGATTGAACCGGAGCGAACAATCATTTTTAGAGTTCCCTGGTTGGATGATGAGGGAAATACAAGAGTGAACAGAGGCTTTAGAGTTCAGTTTAACAGTGCTTTGGGGCCATACAAAGGTGGTTTGCGATTCCATCCGTCTGTGAACTTAAGTATTGTAAAGTTTTTGGGGTTTGAGCAGATTTTCAAGAATAGCCTGACCGGACTGCCCCTGGGAGGTGGCAAGGGAGGTTCGGATTTCAATCCGCGGGGAAAATCGGATGGAGAGATTATGCGGTTTTGCCAGAGCTTTATGAGTGAGCTCTATCGTTTCATTTCCAGTGACCAGGACGTACCTGCAGGCGATATTGGAGTTGGTGAGCGTGAAATCGGCTATCTGTTTGGTCAGTATAAAAGATTAACTTCAGAGTTTGAGGGAGTCATTACCGGCAAAGGATTAGCTTATGGCGGCAGTAAAATGAGAACTCAGGCTACAGGGTATGGTTTGTTGTATTTCGTAGATGAAGTAATGAAATCCCAATCCGATTCAATTAAAGGTAAACTTATTGTTATTTCAGGTTCGGGAAATGTGGCTCAATACGCCTGCGAAAAGGCACTGCAATTGGGAGGCAAAGTAATATCGATGTCTGACTCTGATGGGTATATCCATGATGAGCGCGGTATTGATGAAGAGAAATTAGAGTACATAAAAGAACTAAAAAACGTAAAGAGAGGACGAATTAAAGAGTATGCTGAAGAGTACGGCGTTTCATTCTCTGAAGGAAACCCTTGGGAAATTCCGTGTGATATAGCCCTGCCCTGCGCCACACAAAATGAAATTGACGAGAGTAGCGCTGAAGCTATCGTAGAGAATGGTGTTATCTGTTTGGCTGAGGGCGCTAATATGCCGTGTACGGACGAGGCACTCAAAATTTTACAGAGCAGTGATGTGCTTTACGCACCCGGTAAGGCCACGAATGCCGGAGGTGTGGCAGTCTCCGGGATGGAGATGTCGCAGAATTCAAAAGGCATTTCACTGGAGGCAGAGGAGGTTGACAAAAAGCTTAGAGAGATTATGAAAACGATTCATGAAAAGTGTATCAAATACGGCAAAACCGAAAACGAAGTTGATTATCTGAAAGGAGCCAACATAGCTGCCTTTATAAAAGTAGCAGATGCTATGCTGGCGCAGGGAGCTGTATAATCACCACTTTTTTTCAAATCGCAACAGCAAATAGTGCAATTGCAATAAGAAGCAGGATTGAAATAATAATTACAGTTCTTCTGATATATATGTGGATCATCTTGAATACCTCCTTAAACTATGTTAAACCGTTCAGAGTGCAATCTGTGTACAGGAACTCCCCATTCGTGTAGTTGGGGCTCTACGGCATCCATCATGGGCGGTGGTCCGCAAATATAAAATTCGCAACGATCCGTAAATCCATCCGGTAAATGCCGCTTAAGTATGTCGGTGTCAATGAATCCTGTTTCACCTTCCCACCCTTCTGGCGGTTCCTCAAAAATGTGAATAAGATTTAAATTCTCCATTTTAGAATACTCCTGCAGCTCTTCATAAAACGGTGTCTGCTCTTTCGAGGGAGTTCCATAGAAAAGTGTAATATGCTGATTGAGCTTGTTGTCTAAAACATGCTTCAGCGTGCTGATTGCCGGAGTAATTCCAATCCCGCCAACTACAAATACATTATGCGCAGACGAACTGTGATCGATTGTAAAGTTACCGTAAGGCCCTTCCAGATATGCAGTACTTCCGATTTCTACGTTGCCAACCTCCGATGTGAAGTCTCCCAGCTCTTTGATGGTGAGGCGAATATTCTTTTCGTGAGGAGCCGAAGAGATTGTAAACGGGTGCTGCTGAAGTGAAAATGGAGTTTCTCCAAGCGTCAACCAAACAAATTGACCGGGGCTGAATTGCAGTCCCTCATGGTCAACGGGTTCAAATTCCAGGTTCCAGATTGTATCCACCTCCTGTTCCACTTTAACAACTTTGTAAGGTCGTTTTTTCATTTGATACGGACGCCAAACGCGATTATGCAAAAGCATACCGATCGCTCCGAGTGAGAGGCCGATCCAGACGATCTGTTGCCAAAGTTCGGTTATATAGTGGCTTACCTGCATGATGTGAACGGTGCCTATAAAAACCAGAAAAAGTGCCAGGAGCCCGTGGGATGCCCTCCACCACTCATAAACAAGCCCAATTTTTTCTCGCCAATGGGTCATGGCAATTAACGCCGTAACGGAAACCAACGCTGCAAAAAGAGCCAACGCTCTTGGTAGGTTTACGGTCGGATCCAGGAATGCATGAAAATCTGAATTGGCCAGAAAAAGAACAACAAAGTGTCCTATAATGAAGAGCCATGCGATGTATCCGGCCTGCCCATGAAATTGTAACAGCTCATCCAATCCAAATGGTGCACCAATCTTACTGTAACGTGCGGTTAATACAAATTGCAAACCCATCATGGCCAGACCAACAAAGCCGAGACCAACGCCAAACTCAACCCAAAAGCCCCGACTCTCCTCCTGGTGGCCAATAACTGCCAACACCAGGGGGGCAGCCACCAATACTGTAAAGAGTAAGAGCCAGCTGAGAGAACTTTTTAAAAATTTGGCTTTTGTTTTCATTTTAGCTCTGAAAATTATTTTAGATAAACAGTTGGCAGCATGTTTGTAATCTAATGCAGATCGGCAGATTTATAAAGTTCATTTTTGAATTGCCATAACAACTTCCTCAGGTGGCCGAATGGGGCGACCATTTTTCATAAATACCCCGGTTACCACTCCTTCTAGAATTATATCATCACCCGGAATACGGTATATATTCTGATAGAAAATAAACCGGACATTCCCCGACTGCTCGGCGTGTGTTTTCACAACGAAACGGTCATCACCCATTAAAGGCTTTTTGTAGACCAGCTCAATTTTATGAACAACGGCATCGGTCCCGTCTTCATGAAGTTCATTAAAATTAAGCCCTATTGATTTCAGATACTCATGCCGTGCGTGTTCCAGATAGTTTTGATAGACAGAATTGTTTACCACGCCTTGGGTATCGAGTTCGTAATCGCGTACAGAAAATTCGAGTTCAAATTCTTTGTTGTTCATGAAAATGCATCGAGTTCGTTATCTTGTGTGTGAGAGCAATATAAAATACAAAATGTGTAACAGCAGAATTGAATTAAGAGAATTTTTGATTTTGTTGAGATGAACCCGTCAACTCTCTATACAGTTTGTGTGATCAGGGTCGTTATTCAATTAAATAAAAATAAAAGAGGTGAAAGAGATGAGAGTAAAAAGTCTGTTTTTGATGATTTTCATAGGAATGATTTCTGTTTCAGTAGCGGCGCAGACAACAGTAGAAGTTGTTTTGGCCGGACATAACCAGGTGCCACCGGTTCGATCACCCGGAGCCGGAATTGTTGAAATCAACGTAGAAGGAGATTCACTTTTTGTAAGCGGATCATTTGAGGATTTGCGTGAGCACTATCTGGGTGCGAGTATTCATTTTGGAAGAGCCAATGAATCCGGGAATCAAATCTACAGGCTCAAGGCTGAGCTGAATGAGGAGAAAACCGGAGGCGAATTTAAAGCTGAAGAGAACCGATTTGGATTGAGAGAGGCTCAGAAGGAGGCTCTCCGGAATGGCCGAATGTACATCAATATCAGATCGAACAGACATAGAAGCGGAGAAATTCGGGGGCAAATTCCGCCGTTGAGCTTATGATATCAATTAATCTTCAAATCATGAAGATGATCCTGATTTGTACTTAACGTTTTCATATCAGGATTCGATTGAAAAGATGTTTACAACCGGCAATCCGTCATCATTCGTCTCTACACTATAGATATTGCCGTGGCGGATCGTTCTTAAATTATTTCCTTCAGGGAGTGATACTTTATAAAGAGGCTCACCGGCATCAGAAAACATGACCCATTCTGTACCCTCTTCCTCGTTAAACATCTGTACCCAGATTTTTCCGGTATCATCTATTTTATAGTCAGAGTAAATGGGCTTGGTGTCAGGAAAAGAAGAAATGAGTTCTCGACGAGCCTGATTGTTGTCTGCCAGTATATTTTCATATCTGCTCAATGTGGAATCTCTGGCGGCTTTCGTAAAAGGCAGATTTTTTACATTACTGTTAATGATGGAATTAAAACCTGAATCGCCCGGTCTTTGTCGAAAAATAGTAAGAGAGTCAGTCCAGCCGAAATATAGATTTCCGTCATAATCCACATTAAAGCGCCCTTGTCTGTGCATATTTGGAATAGTCATTGCCATTCGCGGCATGCCATTTTCCGTCATTGTAAAACGCTCGTTTTGTGGATATGCGTAAATTGAATCCTGAACGACTTCGCCACTGCTAT